>DATHVO010000096.1:0-2411 GCA_035461265.1 Longimicrobiales bacterium | reverse complement strand
CATACATGATGGCCATGCCGCCTACGTTCCGAGCCTCCCGCCCCATCGTCTGGATTAGAGAACGCTCGTCCCGCAGGAAGCCCTCCTTGTCGGCATCGAGAATGGCGACAAGGGAGACTTCCGGCAGATCCAGCCCCTCCCGCAGCAGGTTGATGCCGACGAGGACGTCGAAACGGCCAAGGCGCAGGTCCCGCAGGATCTCGATCCGCTCGATGGCATCGATGTCCGAATGCATGTAGCGAACCCGGACGCCGATCTGCTGCAGGTAGTCCGTGAGATCCTCCGCCATGCGCTTCGTCAGCGTCGTGACGAGGACACGCTCGCCGCGCTTCTCCCGTTCCCGGATCTCTGCGATCAGGTCGTCCACCTGGCCCTTCACCGGGCGCACCACCACCTCCGGATCAAGCAGCCCCGTCGGACGGATCAGCTGCTCCACCACGACGCCACCCGCCCTGGAGAGTTCGTAGTCGCTCGGCGTCGCCGACACGAAGATCGCCGTGTGCACGAGGCCTTCCCACTCGGCAAACGTCAATGGACGGTTGTCCAGCGCGCTGGGCAACCGGAAGCCGTGCTCCACGAGCGTCAGCTTCCTCGCCCTGTCGCCATTGTACATGCCGCGGATCTGCGGAACCGAGACGTGCGACTCATCCAGGATCAGAAGGAAATCCTCGGGGAAGTAGTCGTACAGGCACGCGGGCCGCTCGCCCGCCGCCCTGCCGGAAATGTGGCGTGAGTAGTTCTCGATGCCGGGACACGTCCCGATCTCGATCAGCATCTCGATGTCGAAGTTCGTCCGCTGCTCCAGGCGCTGCGCCTCCAGCAGCTTGTTCGCGCCGCGCAGCTCGAGCAGACGCTCATCCAGTTCCGCCCGGATGCGGTGCACCGCCGCCTCGATGGTGCTCCGCTGCGACACGAAGTGCGTCGCGGGATAGATGGCAGCCCGCTCCAGACGGACGATGGTATTACCGGTCAGCGGGTCGAACCGGGTGATCCTTTCGATCTCGTCGCCAAACAGCTCGATCCGGATCGCCTGCTCCTCGTACGCCGGGAAGACTTCCACGACGTCGCCCCGAACGCGGAAGGTGCCGCGCTCGAACTGTGCATCGTTGCGTGCGTACTGCACCCGCACCAGCGCCTGGAGGATGTCACGGCGCTCCATCCGCTGACCCACTTCCAGCATGAGCATCAGCTCGCGGTACTCGCGCGGGTCGCCCAGGCCGTAGATGCACGAGACGGAGGCGACGATGATGACGTCCTCGCGCTCCATCAGCGACGACGTCGCCCGAAGTCGCAGGCGCTCGATGTCCTCGTTGATGGACGAATCCTTCTCGATGTAGGTGTCCGTGGTGGGTACGTACGCCTCCGGCTGGTAGTAGTCGTAGTAGGAGACGAAATACTCCACCGCGTTGGCCGGGAAGAACTGCTTGAGCTCGCCGTAGAGCTGCGCCGCCAGCGTCTTGTTGTGGCTCATCACGAGGGTGGGCCGGCCATGCCTGGCGATGACCGACGCCATGGTCACGGTCTTGCCGGAGCCCGTCACGCCGAGGAGCGTCTGGTATGGCTGCCCCCGCGCGAGACCCGCGGACAGCTCCGCAATGGCCTGAGGCTGGTCGCCGGCCAGGTCGAACGGTAGTTGAAGATCGAATTTGCTCATGCGCCTGCTGTTCCCTGCACGGTTGCTGCTCCATCGCCCGCATGGGCCGGCGTCCCTGGCCGCCGCCCCATGACGAGGCCCGCGGCGAGCGTCAGCACGACCGCCACTGCCGTGACGGCGCGTCCCATCGACCGTCTCCAGGGACGGTACCACATCTCCACCCGTACTGCACCGGCCGCATCCGGGAGTGGGAGCATCATGCTCCGGTCCCCCGCCCTCTCCGCGGGACTCCACGTTCCGTCGCCGACACGATACTGCCACCCCTCAGACCAGTTCTCCGCCACGCGGACTGCGGCAGCGCCGGCCGCCACGTCGATGACGCGGCGGTTGGGCGTGGCCCGCACCACGGTGACGGAAGGGAGCCGCCCGGAAGGCCCTTGCACGTCGCCCCGCGGGACCTGATCACCGACTACGCCGGCGTAACGCGGGGCGGCGCCGACAGCCGCCCAAATGTCGAGGGTGACGCCCTGGTGAGCCAGGGTCCAGCCCGGCGGCATCACGGCTCCGGGCGGCGCCACCGCGTGGGTCACGCCGATGCGGCCGAGAACGGCGGGATCTGTAGTCCGCCGCGCCGCCTGCCACATGCCGGGCACATCGACGGTCTCGAACTGCTCGATCACGGGGATATCGTACATCGCCAGCGTGTTTGGCGGGAAGAACAGAGCGGGTCCGTGATGCGTCGCTGCGATGTGTACGCGCCCGTCCCGTGCCAGTTCCCTGAGCGCGCGGATGTCCCCGGATTCCGGGTAGGGCGGAT
>DATHVO010000095.1:0-3362 GCA_035461265.1 Longimicrobiales bacterium | reverse complement strand
ATTGTGTTCCGGTACTCGGATCCGTAACGCTGGAGCGACTGCAAAAATGCGCGCTCCGCCACGGAGAGCGTGTCCGGCGAGAGGAGGAGGTCCGGATGGATGCCGCCGCCGCCGTAAACGATCCGGCCGCCCTGCGTCCGGAACTCCGGCCGTTCCATCGTGTCCGCGGGGACTGTCGGCGCCGCCTCCTCAAGCCCTTCCATGGCATGAACGGCGTCGATGCCATAGGGCTTCTGGATGCTGCGGCCCACCGGTGTATACCACCTGGCCGTCGTGATCTTCAGCCAGTTGTTGCCCGTGAGGGGGAACAGAGTCTGGACGGAACCCTTGCCGTACGTCGTCCGGCCGAGGACCAGCGCGCGATCATGGTCCTGCAGCGCGCCGGCCACGATCTCCGACGCGGATGCGCTGTTCGGACCGACCAGCACCACCACGGGGAGGCCGGGGAACTGGTCCGCCGTCCTCGCCACCATGCGGTGATTCTGGTTCGCCGCACGGCCCTTCGTCTCGGACACCACCTGTCCCCGGCTGAGGAACAAGTCGGAAACCGCGACGCCCTGCTCGAGCAGGCCGCCGGGGTTGCGGCGCAGGTCCAGGATGATGCCGCGGGCCCCCTCGGAGCGGAGACGCTGGATGGACCGCCGCAGCTCGTCCGTCGAACTCTCGCTGAAGGAAACCAGTTCCACGTAGCCAACGTTGTCCGCCATCATGAATGCCGATGGCACCGCCTGGATATGGATTTCCTCCCGCACGATGCGGAAGGGGATGGGCTGGTCCAAGCCCACCCGCGAAACGAGGATCTCCACCGCGCTGCCCTTCGGACCGCGCAGCTTGCTCACGGCCATGTCCGTGTCCCAGTCCCGCGTGGTCTCGCCGTTCACCTCGATGATCTGGTCGCCCGCCTGCAGTCCCGCCCGCATTCCAGGAGTTCCGGGCAGCGGCAGGATGACGGTGATCCAGCCGTTGCGACGGTCGATCTGGATGCCGATGCCGCCGTACTCGCCCTGCGTCTGGAGGCGCAGCCGCTCGTAGTCGCGGGCCGGCATCAGGGACGTATGCGGATCGCCCAGCTCCTGGAGCATCCCGTCGATGGCCATCTGGTACAGCTCCGTCGGCTGCTTCTGGTCGACGAAGTTGTCGGTAACGAAGCGGAGCACGTCCTCGAACAGCCGCGCATTCGCGTAGATGTTCCGCTCCTGGCCGAGGCCACGCTGCAGGAACCATCCGCCCGTTGCCATGGCGATCGCGGCAACCAGCACCGGCGCCATGATTGTGCGCTTGATCTTCATCCGCCCTCCAGAACGCCTTTACAGCACTGCGGGTGTCTCTGGTTTAACCCTGTGCCGACGGGAATGTTTCTGGGAATCGAGTCGCGAGCTGCCGCCGAATCTCGGCGTGCACCGCCCCCGCCTCGCCCGTGCCGTCCACCACGACGACGTTGGGTTCGGATCGGGAGAGCAAGCGATATGCCCGGGCGACCGCCTCGTGGAATTCGGACCCCGCCCGCTCGATCCGGTCCGGACCGGCGCCCGCCCTGGCCTGCCGGGTCGCACCCTCGTCGGCGGGCACGTCCAGGATCACCGTGAGGTCCGGCGCGAGTCCGCCCGTCGCGAAGGCGTTCGCCCGCCGAACCTCCTCCACGGGAAGGCCGCGGCCGTATCCCTGATAGGCGATGGACGACAGCTCGTACCGGTCGGCCACCACCACCTCGCCACGCGCCAGCGCCGGACCGACGACCTGGTCCACAAACGCGGCCCGGGCCGCGAGCATGAGCAGCAGCTCGGAACGCGCCGGCAGGTCGTCACCCCCGTGGAGCAGCGCCCGCCGGATCTCCTCGCCCAGCCGCGTACCTCCCGGCTCCCGGCCCAGCGTGTGCGCGATGCCCCGCGCCGTCAGCCACTCGCCCAGCAGCCGCGCCTGCGTGCTCTTCCCCGAGCCCTCCACACCCTCCAGCACGATGAACGGACGGCGCGCGTTCCGGATCATCGCGCCGGCCCGCACGCCCCCGTCGACGATCGCCCGACCCCGCAGGGGCACCCGCCCGGTGTCACGCCTCCACGAGCTCCTCGTAGTAGTCCAGCCCGAGGTGCGTGATCTGGTCCTCGCCCATGATGTGACGGAGCGTGTTCTTCAGCTTCATGTGCTGGATGAACAGGTCATGCTCCGGGTACAGGCCCGGCGCCGTCATCGGACTCTTGAAGTAGAACGAGAGCCACTCCTGGATGCCGGACATCCCCGACCTCTGCGCCAGGTCCATGAACAGCGCCAGGTCCAGCACGATGGGCGCCGCCAGGATGGAGTCGCGACACAGGAAGTCGACCTTTATCTGCATCGGGTAGTTCAGCCACCCGAAGATGTCCAGGTTGTCCCAGCCTTCCTTGTTGTCACCGCGCGGCGGATAGTACTCGATCCGGACCTTGTGGTAGACGTTGCCGTAGAGCTCCGGATGAATGTTCGGCTGCAGGATGTGCTCGATGACGCCGAGCTTCGACTCCTCCTTCGTCTTGAACGAGGCGGGATCGTCCAGCACTGCACCGTCCCGGTTCCCGAGAATGTTCGTGCTGAACCAGCCGCTCAATCCGAGCATCCTCGCCTTGAGGCCCGGGGCAAGGATCGTCTTCATCATGGTCTGGCCGGACTTGAAGTCCTTGCCGGCGATGGCGATACCCTCGCGCCTTGCGAGCTCCTGGATGGCGGGGAAATCCACTGTGAGGTTCGGTGCGCCGTTCGCGAACGGCACACCTTCCATGAGGGCCGCCCAGGCGTAGATCATCGATGGCGCGATGGCCGGGTCGTTCGCGTCCATCGCCTGCTCGAACTTCTCGAGGGACATGTGCGCCTCGGAGACCTGCAGGAACACTTCCGTGGACGCGCACCACACCATGACCAGGCGATCGCAGCCATGCTGCGCCTTGAAGTCCCTGATGTCCTGCCTGAGCTGCTCGCCGAGATCGCGCTTCGTGTCGCCGGTCTTCACGTTCGTGCCATCCAGCCGCGTCACGTACTTCGAGTCGAACACGGCGGGCATCGGCTTGATGGACTTCAGGAAGTCGGCGATGGGCTCGATGTGCTCATGACGGTCGAGGACGCCCGCCGTGAGCGCGCTCTGGTAGGCGTCGTCCGGGATGGGGTCCCAGCCGCCGAACACGATGTCGTTCAGGTCCGCCAGCGGGACGAAGTCCCTGATCAACGGATTGCGGCCTTCCGTCCGCTTCCCGAGCCGCACGTGGGCCAGCTGCGTGAGGGAACCGATGGGCTGGCCGATGCCGCGACGGACGGCCTCGACCCCCGCGATGAAGGTCGTGGCGACCGCGCCCATGCCGGGCAGCAGGACGCCGAGCTTACCCTGTGCGGGCCTGACT
>DATHVO010000094.1:0-7515 GCA_035461265.1 Longimicrobiales bacterium | reverse complement strand
CCGTCATCGTTCATGGGCTGTCGCTGATCAGAACGAGTACCGCAGCGTCAGCTGGATCTGATAGACGCTGGCCGTCCGACCTTCGAACGGCAGCGGTGCACCGTAGTCGGGCCTCGCGGCATCCGACTGCCACAGCCGGTTGTCGAACGTGTACGTCGGGATCGACTCGCTGAGCGGACCCGGGTTGCGGCCCGCATTCAGGAGCGCGCGCTGGTCCGGGAAGAACGGGCTCAGCGTCGGCAGCTTCACCTGGCCCCAGTCGCTGCTGAGGAAGTTCAGCACGTTGAAGAAGTCGAGCTGCAGGGCGAGCTGCTGACCGCGAATCCGCGGGATGCTTTGCCGCACCGACAGGTCCATGCGATGCTGGAACGGGGCGCGGCAGCTGTTTCGCTCCATGATCTGACCGCGCTGCTCGTTCATGCACTTCTGCGAGCTGATGAACCGGTCGAACGCCTCTGCCGCGGCGGCGTTCTGCACGAAGTTCGCGCCCGTGCCCGTGCCGATGCGGATCTCGTTCGTGTCCGTCGCGTCACGCGGGATGTAGATCAGGTCATTGCCCGCGTACAGGTCGCCGTTCAGGTCGGCGTTCGTGACGTACATGAACGGCAGGCCGGACGTGCCCTCGTAGTACAGGGTGATGTCCGTCAGGCGCCACGGCAGGGTGTACGTGCCGTAGGCCAGGATGCGGTGAGGCCGTTCGAAGACCGACGAGAACGTGCGCAGGTCATCGTGGTCATCCGCCAGCTGGCGTCCATTGCGCCAGTTCGAGATGGCCCGGTCTGACGTGAGGCTCTGCACGTCCTTCGACTGCTGGTACGTGTACGACAGCGTCCCCTCGAACCGATCCGAGAAGCGCCGGTTGAGCTGCGACGAGATCGTGTAGTTGTAGTCCTTCGACTGATTCGTGACCTCGATCACTCCCTCGGTGAAGTTGACGCCGTTGACCGACGTGATATATCGCTGGTTGGTGTTGACCACGTTCCCGTTGGCGAGGATCGTGTCCGCGTACAGGACGCGGCCGTCGCGGTCACGGTAGACCTGGCCGTTGACGACGCGCGGGCCGCGGATGTTGGCGTCGCGGACGAGCACGCCATTGATGGCCTTCCGGTACATGCCCTCGACAGTGAGAACCGTATTGAAGGGCAGGCGCCGGTCGAAGCCGGCGGACAGGCCGAAGTACTGCGGGTACTTGAAGTCCGGGTCCGTAATGTTGATCCCGGCGGTTCCCGCGGCGCCCGGAGCCGGAGCCGGCTGGCCCGCGCACGACGTGGGCAGGTTGTCCACGTTTACGGTGAAGGCCGGCGTGTTGACGCCCGTGCAGCTGAGCCGCACGAGGCCGAGGCCGGTGTTGGCGTAGGCGTTGCCCAGCATGATGTAGGGCGGCGGCCCCGTGTAGATGCCGACGCTGCCGCGGAGCTGGTTCGTCAGGTCACCTGTGAGGTCGTAGTTGAAGCCGAGGCGCGGCGACCACAAGATCCGGGTCTTCGGCGTGAAGTCCGTGCGGATGACCGGCGCATCGGGCACCGCCGCGAACAGCGACGTGATGTTGCTGTTGTGCGGCGGCTTGTCCAGCAGGTTCGGGACGTCCGCGCGGAGGCCGGCCGTCACCGTGAGCTTGTCGTTCACGGTCCACATGTCCTGCGCGTACAGGCTGTACATCTGGACGCGGAAGTCGGCGGGAATGTCCGCAGCAACGCCGCTGTTGGCGTAGCCGACGGCGTAGCCGTCCGGCGTGCCGGCCTGCAGCGCGGCGATGGTCGGGAAGCGGTAGACCCCGAAGGAGCCCTGGGCGAAGTTGTTGAAGATGTTCGTGTGGTCGAAGCGGCCGCCCACAGTGACGGTGTGCATGCCGATGGGGAACGTGAAGTTGTTCACCACTTCGAAAATGTCCTGCTCCAGCAGGTTGCCCGGCGAGAACTGCTCGGTCCCGAATGTCACGGCCCGAATCGTACCGCCCATGTTGACCCCGACCCCGACCTCCGGTGCCTGCACGGGCACATTCCGTTCATCCCGGATGGTGTTGTAGCCGATGATGAGCTCGTTGGAGCGGCCGTGGGCGAAGTTCGAGTACAGCTGCGCCACGGTGGAGTTGTTCCTGGCGACTCTGGAGAACTTGTTCGAGCCGAACCTGAAGCCGGAGTTCTGGCTCAGGACGTTGGTCTGCAGCGTGTTGATGTTCCGGGAGAAGGACCCGTCCTCCGACCGGTTGATGATCTGGCGCAGTACGAGCCGGTGGTCGTTGTTGATCTGGAAGTCGAGCCGGCCGAAGAGGTTCGTCAGCGGGTTCTCGTTGTCCACTGGACCCGTGGCCCCGACATCGAAGCCGTACTGCTGCTGCATGATGCCGGCGATGATGTTCAGGCTGTCCAGCGGAACGGCAGGCGCCGTGGGCGCTGACGGCTGCCCGTTCAGGTAGAACGGCCCGCCCGCCGGGCTCGCCCGCTCCTGGAACTCGGGCGCGATGAAGAAGTGGAGGCGGTCGCGGATGATGGGGCCGCCCACGTGGAAGCCGTACTGCTTCACAGTGAACTCGGACGCCCTGAGGTCCTCGCCGACCAGGTTCAGGCCGAGAACGTCCTCATTGCTGCGGTAGGTGAAGATGCCGCCGCCCCTGAACTCGTTCGTGCCGCTCTTGCTGACGGCATTGACGAGCATGCCGACGAAGTTTCCCTGGCGCACGTCGCTCGGCGAGAGCGATACGCTGAACTCCTTGATCGCATCCATGGACACGATCTTGCCACCGGCACTGCCGCCCGGGACGCCGCCCGTGCTGCCGAGATTGAAGCGCTCGCTCTGGTTCGCGCCGTCCAGCGTGATGGTGTTGAAGCGGTTGTATGCACCACCGCCGCTGTTGCCCACTACCTGCGGGGACAGCTTCAGCAGGTCGACGAAGTCACGGCTGAACGTCGGGATGCGCGAGACGAGCGTGTCGGAGATCTGCGTCGCCACGCCCTGGCGCGTCGGCGTGAAATCCGCCGTCCGCGCCACCGTGATGTCCAGCGCCTCGAGGGCAACCGCCTGTACGGTCAGCTGCGCATCGACCCGCGTCGACTGCGACAGACGAACGTACACATCCTCACGCACGAAGTCGCCGTAGCCGATGCCCCTGACCGTGATCGTGTACGGGCCGCCGACTTCCAGCCCCTGCACGAGGTACATGCCGTTCGCACGGGATAGCACCGACGTCGTGTAGCCCGTGGCGCGGTTCCGGATCTGGACTTCTGCACCCGACACCGGCTCGCCCGCCTCGCCGGTCACCGTCCCCGCGATGCCGCCGGTCGTGACGCCCTGGGCAAGTGCCTCGCCCTGGAAGAGCGCCAGGCCCGCAAGCAGCGGGAGCAGCCTCAGCCAACTCTGTTTCTTCATCGAATCACGCGCCTCGTTAGGGTTGGAAAGACTGGGAAGTATGAAGTCATGGGCGCCGGGTGAGACGTTCACTCCGGCCGCCGGGTCAAAACCATGTGGTGGGGGAGCCTGCATCGGCGATCGGCCTCGGATTCTGGCTTGCCACGGGGACGGCCCCCGCGGGGCCGGTCGAAAAAGCGCATGAAGACTACGGCGGTCTGCGAGACCCCGTCAAGCACGTTCGCGGGATCGTTGCCGGACCGTTGCCGGGCCGCGGCAACCGCCCCCGCCGCGGGCCCACGGCGTACACAGCACGGGCCACGTCAGCGCGGGGACGGGGCCGGGCCACGCCATGCCGCGGGGCCGAGCCGGGCGACGGGGCCGGGCCCGGCGGACCGCCCCCGGGAGTCGGCGCAGATGCTAGCGGGCTTCGACCAGGGGGTCGCGCCGCAGATACTCCTCCGCCATGTCCACCCATTCCTTCGAGCCGAGGTAGAGGGGGACGCGCTCGTGGAGCCGGGTCGGTACCACGTCGCCGATGTCGCCGGTTCCCGTGGACCCTCGGCCGCCGGCCTGCTCGGCGATGAAGGCGAGGGGCGCCGCCTCGTAGAGGAGGCGCAGCTTGCCGTCCGGGCTGGCGCTGTCGGCGGGGTACATGAAGATGCCGCCGTAGAGGAGGGTCCGGTGGAAATCGGCGACGAGGGAGCCGATGTATCGGCCGGAGAAGGGCTTCTCGTTCGACCCGTCCAGGCCCTTGAGGTGGTCCACGAAGGCCTTCTGGCCGGGGGACCAGCGGGGGTAGTTGCCCTCGTTGACGCTGTAGATCCGCTTGCCCGGGCTGGGAATCCGGATGTCGCCGTGGCTCAGCAGGAACTCGCCGATGGACGGGTCCAGGGTGAACCCGTGGACGCCGTGGCCCGTGGTGTACACGAGCATGGTGGACGAGCCGTAGACGACGTAGCCGGCGGCGACCTGGTCCCGGCCGGGCTGGAGGCAGTCCTCGACGGTGCCGCGCTCGCCGGTGGTGACCTTCCGATGGATGGAGAAGATGGTGCCGATGGAGACGTTGGCCTCGATGTTCGAGGAACCGTCGAGGGGATCGTAGAGGAGGACGTACTTGCCGGCCTTGAAGCGGTCCGGTATGGGCAGGAAGTCCTCCGCCTCCTCGGACGCCATGCAGGCGAGCTCGCCGCAGTGGTCGAGGGCCTTGTAGATGACGTCGTGTGCCCACGCGTCGAGCTTCTGCACCTGCTCACCGTGGATGTTGCGCTCATCGGTGCCGCCGAGGATGTCCACGAGGCCGGCCATGTTGCACTCGCGGGCGATCAACTTCGCGGCGAAGGCAAGGTCGTAGAGGATGGTGGAGAACGCCCCGGTCGCCTCCGGGTACTGGCGCTCCATGTCGATGATGTGGCGTTCAATGGTGACGATCGGCTGACTCACGCTGCCTCCTGTGCAGTCACGACTCCATTCGTTCGGCCGCGCGGGCCTCGACCTCGTACGGATTGGCGCTGTAGCCGTGGCGCAGGTGCAGCCACGCGTAATGCAGCGGAAACGTGAACGGCCGCCGCCGCCACTGTGCCACGTGCGCCAGCTCGTGGCGCAGCAGCCGCTGCGTCAGCCGGACACCCGGATGCAGGACGATGGTCCGGCCGATGGTCACTGCGGCGGCGGCGCGGGCGTGGCCGGCGAGCCAGCCGCCCAGGACCGGCAGCCAGCGACCGGACCGTATCGTCACGCCGGAGGGCACCTCCACCGGTGGCCGGATCCTCCGGCCCATCAGCAATCCGATCATCGGGCGTCCACCCGGTCCAGCCGACCCGTGCATTGTACGCAGCGCCGTCCCGGGCGCCAGTCTCACCGTGCGCGTACCTCGACCGTCCCACCGGCCGTCACGCGGACCGTGATGTTGCCGAGCTCATCGGTACGCAGGACCCGGACCTCGTGGCGCGCGAGACGGTGGAGCACGCCGGGTGCGGGGTGACCGTAGCGGTTCCGACGGCCGGCGGAGACGAGGGCGATTGCGGGACGGGCGGACGCGAGAAGCGCCTCGCCGGTTGACGTGGCACTCCCGTGATGTCCGACCTTCAGCACGTCGGCCCGGAGCCCGTCGCCGTGCCGGGACACGAGTATGTCCTCGACGGCCATGGGCGCATCACCCAGGAACAGCGCGGCGAATGCGCCGTACTCCATGCGGAGGACGACGCTAAGATCGTTGGCGATGCCGGCACCGTCAACCTGACTGAACGGGTGGAGGACGCTGAATTCGACGCCGTCCACAGTGAAGCGGATGCCCTCCCGCGCGGCGATCCAGCGTTGTCCGCCGCGTCGTGCTGCAGCGAGGAGATCGATGAACATGTCCTTGCCGGCAGGCAGGCCGGGGTCGATGACGAGGCCGACGTCGAAGGCGTCGAGGACGGCGGCGGCACCCCCGATGTGGTCGCCATCCGGGTGCGTGAGGACGAGCGCGTCGACGCGGCGTGCGCCGCCGCGAAGGAGGAAGGGCACGACGCGATCGCGGCCCGCGTCCGTATGCATGGTACGGGGTCCGGCATCGACGAGAATCCAGCGGCCGCGCGGCGTGCGCACGGCGAACGCGTCGCCCTGGCCCACATCGATGGCGTGGATGGCCAGGCTGCCGTCACGTGGCCGGAGGAGGGGCGCCCAGGCGACGACGGCGATGGCCGTGGCCGCGGCTGCGAGGGTGCGGAGGCGCATGTGCCGTTGGCGGTGCGCGTAAGCCGCGTGCACGGCGTCGGGTGCATCGAATGCCGGAGGCTCCGCCATCGAGGCGGGCGGCGCCAGTCGTGCCCGGACGAGGAGAGCGGCGACGGCGGCGGCGAGAAGGGCGAGCACGGTGGTCGCGGAGAGGTGGCCGTGCCCGCCCGGCACGCGGGCGCAGAGCTCCGCCACGGCGTCCAGCACCCGCAGCGTGACGTCGGCGGCATGGGCGTGGAGCCCCATGGTAGTTCCCGTCGCCGCCGCCGCCACGAGTGCGGTGACGAGGGCGGCCACGGTGGCGGCGAGGACGGGCACGGCGATGAGTGAGCCGGGAATGCCGATCCAGGCGGCCTGCCCGAAATGGAGGGCGGCGATGGGGGTCGTGAGCGCACTGGCGGCGAGCCCGGCGGCGAGTCCGTCGCGAATGCGGGCAGCCACCGCGCCAGGCAGCATTTAGGCGAGAGGGCGGCGCCATGCCATGAGGCCCACCATCCCGGCGAAGGAGAGCTGGAAGCCGGGATCCAGGAGTGCCATCGGTTCGAGGACGAGGATGATCAGGGCGGCGGTGGCGAGGAGCGTGAAGGGATCGGCGGGCCGCTGCAGTTCGGTGGACGCCAGGAGCAGCGCGGCCTGGAGCAGGGCCCGGAGGGCGGCCGTCGGGGCCCCCAGGAAGATCACGTATGCGGCCGTCAGGCCGAGGGCGAGGCGGCGGGCACGCCTGGCGGGCACGCCCGCCGCAGTCGCCAGCCCGAGGACGCCGGCGGCAATGAGGCCCACGTGCATGCCCGAGATGGCCAGGAGGTGCACGAGTCCGGCCGCAACCCAGCGCGAGCGCGTTTCCAGGTCGAGCCCCGATTTCTGGGCGAGTAGAAGCGCCTCCGCGAGTGGCCAGCGTTCCGGCAACAGGTCCCGCAGCCGGGCCTGCTGAATCACGCGGAAGCGGGTGACGGCGCCCGCTCGTGCCGCGGCGGGCGCGGCCATCACGGAATCGACGAGGACGGCGCCGGCATACACGGACGGACGGGGCCAGCCGCCCCGCCGCGGGTAGGCAGTCCAGCGGCCGTGGATTTCGACGGCGGGACCGAGACCGCGGGCCGACGAGTCGAGCGCGGCGATGTGGCGCTCCTGCAGACGCAGGCGGATGCCGCCCCGGCAGCCGCCCGCGGCCACGTCCAGGCGGTACGCTCTGAACGCCAGGGCCGCGCCCTCCACCGGTAGCGAAGCCGGCACGCCCACGGCCCGGACCGTGGCGCCATCCGGAAGCTGCCCCCGGCAGTCGTCCCGGACGAATGCACCGCGCACGGAGCTCACCAGAGCGCCGGCGGCGAAGAACGCCGTGAACGCAGCAGCGGCGGCCACGCGCAGCGCCGACGGACCGCGGTGTGGCGTGTCTGGCGCCGGCGGACGCCCCGGCGAACGCTCCACGCGTCGCACCGCGCCCCGTCGGAG
>DATHVO010000093.1:0-14057 GCA_035461265.1 Longimicrobiales bacterium | reverse complement strand
ACCGGCGCGGTTATGCCCTTGAGCTCACGGCGCGGGTAGCGGAGGCCGTGCCCATCCCCGTCATCGCGAGTGGCGGCGCAGGCGAGGCGCAGCACCTCCGGGACGCGTTCCTCCTGGCAGGCGCGGACGCCGCGCTCCTCGCCGGCATGGTGCACGACGGCGCGACAGGCATCGCCACGCTGAAGGACTTCCTGGCGGACGCGGGTGTGCCCGTGCGGCGGGGGCCTGCGGACCTGCCCCGGCCCTGAGCCGGCGCGGTCAGCGCGGCGGCCGCCGCTGGAGCACGAGGCGGTAGAGTGTGAGGAGGAGGATCGCGCCGAGAATCGCGATTCCGAAGGAACGCAGGTTGAAGCCCGTCACCGTGCCCGTCCCCAGCAGCTCCGTACCGACGAACCCGCCGATGACGGCACCCAGGATGCCAATGATGACGGTGCCGATGCAACCGCCGGGGTCCTTGCCCGGCATGATGAACTTGGCGATGGCTCCCGCGATGAGCCCGAAAACGATCCACGACAGCACACCCACGGTCAGACCCTGAAGCCGGACACCAGGGTCTTCAGCTTGTCCGCCGTCATCAGGAGCTCTACGCTCGCCGCACTCATCTCCTGAGTCGCGGCCGACTGCTCCTCCGCAGCGGCGCTGACCTGCTCGGCACTCGCCGCGTGGGACTCCGCCGCCGCGCCGACGTTCCGGACGGCATCATCCACCAGCTCGAACGCACTCCGGTTCGTGTCCGCCGCCAGGGCTACGCGGCCGGCCGCCTCCCGCACCTGGCGAACCGCCTCCACGATGTCCTCGAAGGCGGCCTCCGCGCCCCTCGACGCATCCTCCACGCCCTCGACCCGCGCGAAGCCTTCCTCCATCGTGGCCACGAACGCGGAGATCTGCTCCCGGATCTGTGTGACCGTGGCGTTCACCTCCAGCGTGGCCCGCGCACTCGCCTCCGCCAGCTTGCGGACCTCGTCGGCGACGACGCCGAAGCCGCGCCCCTGTTCGCCGGCCCGGGCCGCCTCGATGGCCGCATTCAGCGCCAGCAGGTTGGTCTGCCGGGCAATGCCCTGGATCGTGTCCACGAACGTCGCGATCTTCGCGGACGCCTCCTCCAGCTGGTGGGCATCCTGCCCCGATGCCTGGACCACCGCCCGCATCTCGAAGAGCAGGGACAGCGCCCGGCCGACGTCCTGCCGCTTCGCGTCCGCCAGTTCACCGATGTGTGTACTCAGGTCCACGACCCGCTGGGAGGAGTCCTCGATGGCGCTCGCCCCCTCCCGCATCCGCTCCACGGCCTGGTCCACCGTGCGCAGGCCGAAGGCCTGCTCCTCGGCGCCGTTCGTGATCCCGATCATCGCCGTCGAGACCTCGCCGCTCGACGCGGCGACCTCCTCGGAGATGGTCGACAGATCCGACGCCGACTGGCTGATCCGGTTGGCCGTGACGACCGCCTCGCCCACCACTGACCGGAACCGCTCCGCCATGGTGGAGAACGCGCCGGCCAGCACGCGGAACTCGTCCGGCATGCGGCCGTTCACCGCGATGTCGAGGTCCCCCTCGCCGAACTGGTTCGCGGCCACGACCAGCCGATGGAGCGGCCGTTCGATGGCCTGCAGCGTCAGGTACGCGAAGACCACGGCCACGATGAGGGAGAACGCCAGGATTCCCGCCAGCAGCTGCTTCTGCCGTGTGACCCGGTCCGTGAATGCGGTTGTCTGCCCCTCGACCCTGCGGACCTCGGACAGGTTGAAGGCCCGGATGCGCGCCCGGAGAGATCGCATCTGCGACTCGAGAGCCGCGACGCGGGTGAGGGCCGCGTCGGCCAGGCCGGCGCCGTGCTCGGCCAGCGCCGCCTCGGTCTCCTGCTGCACTGCGTTGTGGGTGTTGATGATTGCCGAGAGCTGCTGGAGCGACTCGCCGTCCCCGCCCGCGTTCCGGACGAGGTCCACCAGCCGGCCCTGGAGCTCACGCACGCCGGCGGCGAGTTCCACCGACTCGGCCAGCGCGGCGCCGTCCCCGGTTCCCACATAGAGCTGGGCGGCGCCGACCTGATCGGCCACGGCACCCTCCAGGCGCATGGCGAGCTCCATCCGGTCCTGCAGGCGGGTCAGCTCGTTCCCGATGTTCTCGCTGAAACCGTCCAGCGTGCGGTAGCTGACCACGAAGATCGCGACCATGCCGAGCGCACCAAGGGTCAGGGCGGCCAGCAGGCGGCCCTGGATCCGATCGAAATAGGCGCGAATCCGATTCATGTTTTCCAGGTGGATACGCCCGGGGAGACAGACTAAATTGCCGCGCCGCATTGCGGCTGTCAACAAAACCCGCTTGCGGCGGCCCGACCAGCCGTCGAACTTACAGCATCAACCGTCCACTCCTGGAGGGAGAGGCATGGACCGCCCGGTCCCGCAGGTCGGCCTGAAGCAGCATCGCGAGCGCACCATCCAGGCGCTGTGCGACCACTTCGCCCACGACCATCTCGACGTCGAGGCGTTCGAGGCCCGGCTGGACCTCGCCCACCGCAGCAGTGCCGCCGCCGACCTCGATGCGCTCCTCACCGACCTCCCGGCCCTGCCGAGGCCCGCACCCGCCCGCAGCATGAACCCGACGCGCCTCGTGGGCGACCCGGACTACGCACGTGATGTGGTCGAACGCAGCGGACGGGCCGTGCGGGAGGCGGTACGGGACACGCGCACCCTCGTAGCCATGCTCGGCGGCGTCGAGCGACGGGGCGAGTGGACGCCGGCGCGGAAGAACGTCATCCTCGCGGTCATGGGCGGGGCGGAGCTCGACTTCAGGGATGTCCACTTCCCGCCCGGCGAGACGGAGGTTTTCGTCCTCGCGCTGATGGGCGGCGTCGAGATCATCGTCCCACCCGGCCTCAACGTGGACTCCAACGGCATCGCCATCATGGGCGGGTTCGGCCACGCCTCGCCGCCGGGCGGCAGGAACCCCGACGCCCCCACGCTCCGGGTCCACGGCCTCTGCCTCATGGGCGGCGTCGACATCCAGACGCGCCTGCCGGGTGAGACCGCCGGCCAGGCGAAGGCGCGACAGCGGGAGGAGCAGGAGCTGTCACGCTCCCGCCGCAGGCTCCCGGGCACGGAGTAGCGAGGCCGATTGGCCGCCAATCCGTACCACGACGAGGAGGTGCTCGGCAGGGCGTATGACGCCCGCCTCATGCGCCGGCTCCTTCGCTACCTCCGGCCGTACCGCCTCCGCGTGGCCGGGGCCATCGCACTGCTCCTCGCCGGCGCCGCCCTCGAGCTGGTCGCACCCGTCCTCACGAAGATCGCCCTCGACCGCGCACTCCCCGACGGCGACACCTCCCTGCTCCTCCTTCTCAGCGTGGTTTTCCTCGCAGCGCTGCTCCTCGCGTTCGTCCTCGAGGCAGTGCAGACCCTGCTGACAACGTGGCTCGGACAGCACGTCATGTACGACCTGCGACGCGAGATATTCGCGCGGCTCCAGCGCCTCCCGCTGCCCTACCACGACCGCAACCCGGTCGGCCGCACCATGACGCGGGTAACCAGCGACGTCGAGGTCCTCAACGAACTGTTCAGCTCCGGCGTCGTGACCATCTTCGGCGACGTCTTCACTCTGCTCCTCATCGTCACGGCGATGTTCATCATGGACTGGCGGCTCGCACTCGTCACCATGGCCGTGATGCCCTTCGTGTTCGCAGTCGCCATCATCTTCAGGACCCGCATCCGCGCTGCCTACCGCGAGGTCCGGGTCCGGCTGGCGCGGATCAACGCGTACCTCCAGGAACACATCTCCGGGATCGGCGTGGTCCAGCTGTTCGGGCGGGAGGACGCGGCGGCCAGGGGATTCCGCAGCGTGAACGCCGACTACCTCGCCGCACACCTGCGCTCCATCACGTACTACGCCCTCTTCTTCCCGATCATCGAGGTCCTGACCGCCATCGCCCTGGCCGTCATCCTGGTGTACGGCGGCTCCGCCATCATGGCTGGGGCCGTGAGCGTGGGCACCATGGCGGCGTTCCTGCAGTTCGCCCGCCGCTTCTTCCGGCCCATCCAGGACCTCTCGGAGAAGTACAACATGCTGCAGGGGGCCATGGCGTCATCGGAGCGGATCTTCGCACTCCTCGACACACCCGACGCGGAAACGCCGGGCCGCGAGACGAAAGCGCTCCCGGCCGCCGGCCCGGGCGGGATCGAGTTCCGGGACGTCTGGTTCGCGTACCGCCGGGTCGGCGACGCGCCCGGTGCCGACTGGGACTGGGTGCTCCGGGGCGTGAGCTTCCGGATCCGGCCGGGGGAACGCGTCGCCATCGTCGGACACACGGGCGCCGGCAAGACCTCGCTCATCAGCCTGCTCCTGCGCTTCTATGAGCCGCAGCGCGGCACCATCCTGCTGGACGGCGTGGATATCCGGGACGTGGCCGTGGACGAATTGCGGGCACGCTTCGGCCTCGTACTCCAGGACGTCTTCCTGTTCAGCCGAAGCATCGCATACAACGTCCGGCTCGGCCGGACGGAGATCGGGGAGGACAGGGTCGTGGATGCGGCCCGGCGGGTGGGCGCCGACCCGTTCATCCGGCGGCTCCCCCGGGGGTACGACGAGGAGATCAGCGAGCGGGGGGCGTCCCTGTCCGTGGGGGAGCGCCAGCTACTCTCCTTCGCACGCGCCCTCGCCTACGACCCCCCCATCCTCATCCTGGACGAGGCGACGAGCTCGGTGGATTCCGCTCTCGAGGAACGGATCGACCGCGCCCTCGCCGCGCTGATGCATGGGCGCACGTCCGTGGTCATCGCCCACCGGCTGTCCACCATACAGAATGCCGACCGAATCATCGTCCTCCACCACGGCGAACTGCGGGAACAGGGCACCCACACCGAGCTGCTCCGGCGGGATGGCCTCTACGCCCGCCTGCACGAGCTCCAGTTCGCCGTCGGGGGGGCCGCGTGATGGCGGGCGGGCCCGGGCACGATAGGCGTCGACGGCACCTGTGCATGGCTCGCTTCTTGCCCCCTCGAGCAGTAAACCAGCCTGCGGCGGAAGCTGCCCCGGAGGTCGCATGAGGCCTGGCCTGGCGCTGTTCGTGTTCATCGTCAACATTGCTGCCATCGTCTCGATACTGGGCTCCCGCCGCGGGGGCGGGCGCAAGCTGGCGTGGGTGGCCGGCGTGGTGCTGGCGCCCGTCGCCGGCGCCGCCGCGTGGGCCCTCGCGGGCCGACGCCGTGTGGCCCGCAGGACCGCAGGCACGAGGGGAGCACGCAGACGCAATGACCGATAGAACCGTACTCGTCGTCGACGACGACCCGAACGCACTGGACATCGTCCGGACCTTCCTCGAGTCCAGGGGCTACGCCGTGGCCACGGCGCGGAACGGCAACGAGGCGCTGGCCTGCCTGGAGGACGTGCAGCCGGCCGTCGTCCTGCTCGACGTCATGATGCCCGGGATGGACGGGTGGGAGGTCGCCCGCGTCATCAAGAACCACCCCGGCTTCGGCCGTACGCGGGTCGTGATGCTCACGGCCCGCAGCGACTTCGCGGACAAGCACGAGGGGCTCCGTGCCGGCGCCGACGACTACATCGTGAAGCCGATCCAGCTCCGCGAACTGGGCGAACGCGTCGAACTCAACTTCAAGGCGCGCGAGAAGACTGCGTGAGGATCATCGCGGCAGTCAGCGACGAGGCGCTGCGACAGACGATCTCGGAAGTCGCGGTCCAGATCGGCGCGGAGGTCGTGGAACCCGATGCTGCGCCGCCTGACAGCGGTCGGCCGCCGCCCCGGCAGCCGGACGTGTACATCGTCGAGTTGCTGCCGGACACCGACGTCCAGCGTCTCCGCGCCCAGGCCCGCCGGGAGAACGCCGCCGTCCTCCTCGCCTGCGGCGAACGCGGCGAGTGCACCAATGCCGCCCTCGCCGACGGCGACGACTGGCTGCTGCTGCCCGCCACCGCGGACGAGCTCCGGCTGCGGCTCGTCATAGCCCAGCGCCGGTCCCGCGGCCCGTCCGACGTCCGCAGCTCGGCCGACGCCGCGGAGCTCCTCCGCTACGAGGAGCTCCTCTACGACAAGCTCACGGGCTTCCCGACGCTGCCCGTCATGATCGAGCGCGCGCGCCAGCTCCTCGAGCGGCGCGGCGAGCTGACTGTCCTGTACATCCACTTCGTCTGGTACGAGAAGATCGAGGAGATCTACGGCTGGCAGAAGCTGGATGACGTGCTCGAGACCACGGCGCAGGCCGTGCGCCGGTTCTATGCGAACGAGCACGCCCACGGCGAGAACATCATGATGGTCTCGCACATCGCCGACGACGACTTCATCCTTTTCACCGAGGTGCGATCGACGCCGCAGGCGGCCGAGAACCGGCTCCGCGAAATCTCGGGTCATCTCGAGACCTACCTGCGAACGACCGTCGAGGACGCCCACAGCGAGGACATCGCTGCGCTGTGCGGCATCTACGTGGGCGCCGCGACGGTCTTCCGCAACCCGAAGATCCGCACGGAACGACTGCTGTACCGCGGCATCCGCGAGGCGGCGCAGGCGGCCCGGGGCGCAGAGCAGTGGGAACGGACGCGGAAGGTCAGCGACCTGAAGTCGACCATTCGCGACGGCGCCGTCTTCATCGAGTACCACCCGATCATCGTAACGGCGACGGAGGAAGTCTACGGATTCGAGGCCCTCGCCCGGGGAGTCAGGCGTGAGCTCCGGTCGCCGGAAGTCCTCTTCGAAGTGGCCGAGGAGGCGAACATGGTCTGGGAGCTCAGCCGGCTCCTGCGCAAGCGCGCGGTCGCGGGCATCATTGGAGAGCTGAAGGAGGGGCAGTACCTGTTCCTCAACGTGGACCCTCACGACTTCGACGACCCCACCTTCCGGAACCTGACCGCCGAGGACCTGGGCATACCCGACCCCGGCAAGGTGGTGCTGGAGATCACCGAGCGGACCGCCATCAAGGACTATCCCCGTTTTCAGGAGTACCTCAAGGCCTTCCGTGAGCGGGGCTTCCGGTTCGCGGTGGATGATGCGGGCAGCGGCTACGCCGGGCTCGGTTCCATAGCCAACCTCGCGCCGGACTACATCAAGCTGGACATCTCGCTCATCGCGAACATCGACACCAACTTCCTGAAGCAGAACCTCGTGGAGACGATGGTGACGTTCGCGAACGGCCAGGGCGCGCAGGTCATCGCGGAGGGGGTCGAGCGGCGGGAGGAGTTCGAGACGGTCAAGGAACTCGGCGTTCACTTCACGCAGGGATTCCTGTTCCACCGCCCCCGCTACGCGGGCCTGCCGGCGAGCACGGCGCGGGCATCCGTCTCCCACGCCGCGAACCGCCGGACCCACGAGGCGACGGCGGACCAGGCAGCGCCCGCGACGACCCCCCGCCTGCCGGACTAGCCGTCGACGGGCGACCCGAGCGGCGCCCGGCGGCGCGGGCCGGACGTGGTCGGGGCCGGCGGCGTCACCTCGGCGGGCGACGCGAGATCGGGCACGGTGCCGTCGGCGAGGGCCAGCGCGGCCTCGGTGTAGTTGCTGCCCGGGTGCCACAGCACCCACTCCTGAAGGCCGGCGGCATAGACGGCATCGATCTGGGCCCGGACATGCTCCGGCCCGTACCTCGGCGGCCCCAGCGTAAAGTCCTGCAGCCACGGCCGGATGGTCGCCGCACCCGGGACGCCGGTGGTACGCCGGACCGCATCCTCCATGGAGCGCCGCACCACGTCGTACGGGCGCGCGTTCGGCGCGGCAATGCCGTAGGTCCCCCGCGCGAAATGCGACGGGTAGACCATGGGCAGCAGTACGTCCGTGGCGTCCACCATCTTCTCCCAGAGCTGCCCGATGCCCATGTCGTCCCGGGCGGACACGGTGAGGCCGAAGACATCGGCAGTGAGGGGCACCCCGTAGGATGCGAGCTGTTCCCGTGAATGGATCAGGAACTCCCGGATGCCATCGGCCTTCGAGCGGCCATCCTGCGCCGGCCAGTGCGCGGTGCGCATGAGGGAGGCCGGCACGTCGGGGAAGCGGACGTAGTCCCACTGCACCTCGGAGAATCCGAGCTCCAGGGCTTCCCGGGCGATGGCGATGTTGTAGTCCCACACGTCGCGGTTGTACGAGTCCACCCAGCGGTGCCCGTAGTGGTCGATCCAGTCGCCTCCATTGACGTGCCTGACCGCCCAGTCCGGCCGTGCCTCGGCCAGTGTCGCATCGCGGAAGACGACGATCCGGGCGATGGGATAGATCCCGTTCTCGCGGAGCTGGCGGAGGACGCCGCGGATGTCGCGGATGTGCGGCTGGTCGGCCCCGATCTGTCGCGCCAGCGGCACATTCGACCTGTAGCTGACGTGGCCGCCTTCCTTGACGTCGATGACGAACGTGTTGATCTCGGTCCGGTTCGCGACGTCGATGAGCCGCGCCAGCTTGCGCGTTGATCCCGCAGCCCAGGCGTTGAGGTAGATGCCCCGGACTACGGCGGGCTTGGCGCTGCGCTGCACGCCGTCCGTTATGGGCGGAAATGCGAACAGCTCCGTGCCCCGGGGGTCCTGCGGCAGGAGCGGCGACGCGGGAGGACCGGACTCCGGGCCTGCTTCCGCGGCCGGCTGGTCGCCGGCGTCCCCGGAAGCGGCGTCTGCCTGAAGCATCTCTGCCGTATCGGGCACGTGCGCTTCCGAGGCTGGCGGCCCGAAACGCGACACGGCGAGGGCCGCTACGATGAGGATTCCCATGGCGGCGGCCATGTATCCGCGTCGGCCCGTGAGGAGGTCGGCGAGGTTTGCGCGCATGCTGTTCACCCTGATCTGCGGTTTACTGCTCCAGCGTACTACCCCCCGGCGTCGTGCATGGGTCATACCGCGGGCGCCGGGCTGCGGCCGGGGCCGCTCAGTAGGTGGGCATGGTGGGGTCCACATCGCGGGACCAGGCGTTGATCCCGCCCTTCAGGTTCCAGATCTTCTGGAAGCCGTGTGACCGCAGCTGGCGCACGACGCCTGCGCTGCGGGAACCGGACCGGCAGTAGACGACGATATCGGCGTCGCGGTCGATCTCGTCCCGGCGATCCAGCACCTCGTCGAGGGGGATCTGGCGGGCCCCGAATTCCGACAGGTTCGCTATGCCCCACTCGAACGGCTCACGCACGTCCACGATGAGCAGCGCGTCGCCGCCGTCCAGCCGCTGCTTCAGCTCTTCCGGCGTCATCTGGGGGACTGCCTGGCCCTGAGGCGATGTCTCCATGTCGGGTTCTCCCAGTCCGCAGAACTCGTCGTAATCGATGAGGCCCGTCACGGTGGGTGCGTCGCCGCAGACGGGACAGTCGGCGTTCCGGCGGAGCTTCAACTCCCGCCAGCGGAACGTCAAGGCGTCGAAGAGGGCCAGGCGGCCCGTGAGCGTGTCGCCCCGGCCGATGATGAGCTTCACGGTCTCGAGGGCCTGGAGCGAGCCGATGATGCCCGGCAGCACGCCGAGGACGCCACCCTCGGCACAGCTCGGGACGAGCCCCGGCGGCGGCGGCTCCCGGAACAGGCAGCGATAGCACGGTCCGCTGCTGGCGTCGAACACCGAGACCTGGCCCTCGAACCGGAGGATCGATCCGTACACGTACGGCCGCCCCAGCAGCACGCACGCGTCGTTCACGAGGTAGCGCGTGGGGAAGTTGTCGGTGCCGTCGACCACGATGTCGTAGTCTGCCAGGATGTCGAGGGCGTTCGCGCTGGTGAGCCGGAGCGGGTGCGTGACGATGTCGACATGCGGATTCACGTCCCGCAGACGCTCCGCCGCGGCCTCGACCTTCGGTCGGCCGATGTCCGCCGTGCCATACAGGACCTGGCGCTGCAGGTTGCTGACGTCCACCCGGTCGAACTCGATGATGCCGAGCGTGCCGACGCCGGCGGCTGCGAGATACAGTCCCACTGGGGAACCCAGGCCGCCGGCCCCGACGATGGCGACGCGGGCAGACCTGAGCCGGGCCTGGCCGTCCCAGCCCACCTCGCCGAGCACGATGTGGCGGGCGTAGCGCTGCACTTCCTCGGGCGAGAACGCATCCGCCGGGTGGTCGCCGCCGGCGATGCTCGGAACGATGAGGAGCACGTCGCCCGGCAGGACCGGCGTCACCGCGCCGACGTCCAGGTCGCGGACGTCGCAGTCGTTGAGGAACACCTTCACGTACCCGCGGAGCTCGCCCCCATCCGTGAAGAGGTGACGGCGCAATGCCGGATGGCGGACGGAAAGCTCGGCCAGGGCGCCTCCCACATCCGTGGCCTCCACGTCGATCTCGGCCGCGCCGGCGGCGTACTCCCGCAGGACGGGCGGCAGCTGGATCCGTGCGCTCATGCGGCGTCGGCCCGCGACGTCACGACGAGCTCGGCGAAGCCGCTCCGGTCCGCCGCGAGGCGCCAGGCCCGGACGGCGCCCGTGGCGGCCTCGACGATGAGGTAGAGATAGCCGGGGCACGCAAGCTCGAGGTCCGTGGTGGACGGAACGGCGGGACCGACCGGATGGGAGTGGTAGAAGCCGACGACCGACACCCCGGCGCCGGCCGCCCGGCCCTCGACGCGCTGCACCGTCCGGGCGTCGATCCGGTAACGCGCCGGGTCCGCCGCCTCGTTCGGGAGGCCGACGAGTGCCCTCACGTCGAAGTCGTCGCCGTCCGTGGTGCCGAAGAGGGCGCCACAGCACTCCGGGGTTGCAGCCTGCGCTGCGTGCCGCCGGAGTCCGGCCAGCACGCGTGGCGGCACGTTAACCGAGTATCGAGCCATGATTTGCAACGTACCGACGACTGTTTGGAGCGTCAATCCGCCGACGACGGCAGGGACTGGACGGAACGGTCCGCTTTCTGCTCTCAACGTGGGCACACCCACCTGGGAGGATACGCAATGACCGAAGAGAGAAGCGGGGACCCGGAGACCGTCAACCGCGGTCTGCAGGAGAAGGACGACCGGCTGGCGGACCCGGATCGCCGTCCGCCCCATTCCGAGCCGGAGGGCGGCGCGCCGGGCGGCGACCGCGAAGGCGCCACGAAGGAGACGCCGGCGGACGACATCTCGCGGCTCGAGAACCCGCCGCAGACGGAGGGTCCGCGGGAGCGCAGCAACGACGCGGTGTAGGGATCACAGCCGGTCGATCACAAGCTCGGCGTTCCTCGACGCGCCGCCTGTCCGGGCCTCCACGAACTCGCGGGCGGCGCGTCCCATACCAGTTCGCGCGTCCACGTCCAGCAGGCCGGCGAGCGCTTTCCGGAGCGTCGGCCCGCCACCCACCACCATGCCGCCGCCGGCGACGGCCAGTTCGCCGGCTTCCCTGGCATTACCGTGGTGCGGACCGTACAGGACGGGGACGCCCAGGGCCGCCGGCTCCACGACGGAATGGAGGCCCGCGCCTCCGAATCCGCCGCCCACGTACGCCACGTGCGCGGCGGCGTAGAGCTCAGCGAGGATGCCGACCCGATCCACGATGAGGGCGTCCGTCGCCGGCATCGCGTCATCGTCGTTCACGGGCAGGATGGCGTGGCTCAGGCCCGCCTGCGCCAGGCGGCGGGCGAGGCCAGCTACGTGGGCAGGCGTGGGTTCGTGCGGCGCGGCCACCAGCCGCCAGGGCGAGCCCTGTCCCGCCAGCGCCGCGAGGGCCGTCACGAGGTGCGCCTCGTCGGCCGGCCAGGTGCTGCCCGCGACGAGAACCGGCCTGCCACCTTCCCGCAACCGTCGCAGCAGCGGTCGCTGCGGGTCGATGCCGCGGACGCGGTCCCGGACCTGGTCGAAGCGGGCGTCGCCCGTGACGGATACCCGGCCTGCGGGCGTCCCGAGGCGTTTGAACCGTGCCGCATCATCCTGGCTCACCGCCCCCACGGCGTCCAGCCGGCGGTAGGCCGCGCCGAGGAGGAAGCGGGCGCCCCGCCGCAGCCGGCTCGAGCCTTCGCCCAGCACCGCGTTCACCAGCAGCACATGGGCCCCGCGATCCCTGGCCTCGCGGCCGAGGACCGGCCAGATCTCCGTACGCACGAATGCGATGCATGCCGGCCTGAGCGCGTCCAGCGCGGCCCTCACGTCGGACGTCCGGTCCCAGGGCAGGTAGCCGTACCAGTCGGCCCCCGTACGCGGGGCGATGCGCTCGGCGGACGGCGAGAAATAGGTGAAGGCCGCCTGCACGTGGGGCGCCCGCTCCCGAATCGCCTCCAGGATGGCCTGGGCCATGAGCCCCTCGCCGACGGACGGCGCATGGAGCCAGACCAGGGGACGGTCCGGGTCCCGGTGGGCACCGGCCCACGTGCGCATGGACGGCAGGGTCTCGCCGCGGCCGGCAAGGCCCCGCCGCACCTTGCCGCTGAGCGGGGCGACGACGCGCAGGGCGGCCGGGGCCGCCCGGACGATCGTTTCGTAGATGATCTCGCCGGGGTGCACGCGCAAAGTTAGCGAGGCCGTGCCGCGTCAGCGAGGCCGGCGCGGTGGGGTGCCGTGCCACCGGGAGGCCTGACGCCGCCGCTACTCCGGGGCGAATTCCCGCTCGTCCGGGTCGACCTGCTCGCGGATCTCCACGAGGTCCGCGGCATCGGATGCCGCCTCGGGGAACCTCTCCACCGCCATGCGCAGCGCCTCGCGAAGCGAGTTCGCCGTGAGGTCGTCCACGTGATACTGCTGCTTCGGGGAACCGAAGCGGATCGTCACTCTGTAGAGCGGCATGCTCTCCCCTTCCGCTGTGCCCTCCCATAGTGCACCGGCGCCGCACCCGGCGCAACACGTCCCCTGCAGCGTCGCGGACGGTGCAATGATGGACGGGGCCGTCGGCCCGCCGCATATTCAGGGATGCGCTACATCGGCAACAAGACACGCCTCCTCGACTTCATCCGCAGGGTGCTGCACAGGCGCGGCATCGCGCCGGGCCGTGCGGTGGACCCGTTCAGCGGCACGGCCAGCGTGGCGCGGGCACTGAAGCGCTGGCGATTCGCCGTACGTGCCTCCGACATCATGGAGTACGGGTACGTCTTCGCCCGCGCCTATGTCGAAGTGGCCGACGAGCCGCGCGTCGAAGGGCTCGCGGCCGTGACGGGCGGGCCGGGGCTGCGTCACGCACTGGCGCATCTGAACGGGCTGCCCGGGGAGCCCGGCTTCATGCACGAGCACTACTCGCCGGAGGGAGGGGCCGGGAGTCGGTACGGCCGCATGTACTTCACGCCGGCGAATGCCGCGCGCATCGATGTCGTCCGTACGCGGATCGAGGAATGGCGGGGTTCAGGCAGGATCGACGACGACGGGTACCACACCCTCGTCGCCGCGCTCATCGAGGCGGCCGACCGGGTCGCGAACACGACCGGCGTGTACGCCGCGTTCGTGAAGAGCTGGCAGGCGAATGCGGTGCGGCCGCTGCAGCTCCGGCGGGAGCGCCGCGTGGCCGGGAATGGCTGCAGCGCCGCGCGCGCCGACGCCATCCAGGCCGTGGCCGACGCCGGCGAGTTCGACGTGCTCTACCTGGATCCACCGTACAATGCGCGGCAGTACGCAGGCTACTACCACATCCCGGAGCTCATTGCCCGGGGCTGGTACGACGGTGCCATCCGGACGCGGGGCAAGACGGGGCTCATAGACGACCGCGCACAACGCAGCGACTGGAGCAGCAGCCGACGCTGCGAGGCCGCGTTCGAAGCCCTCGTCGCCACGGCGCGCTGCAGGCACATCGTCATGAGCTACAGCGCGGAAGGCATCATCCCCGAGGCGACCATCGAGCGCACGCTCCGCGGCTGGGGCCTGCGGGACAGCTACCGCCGCTACCGCCGCGGGTATCGCCGCTACCGCTCGGATGCGGACGGCGACCGTCGCCGCTACCGGGCGGACACCGTGGACGAATACCTCTACTGCGTCTCGCGGTAGGTCGTGCGGAGCACGGCGATCGCCACGAGGATCCAGCCGGCGATGAACGCGACACCGCCCAGGGGCGTGACGGCGCCGAGCCAGCGCGGTGCGCCGAGGGCGAGGGCGTACACCGTGCCGGCGAACACCACGATTCCCGCCAGGAAGCACCACGCCGCAGCGACGAGGAGGGGGGACGCTCGGCCGGCCGCGGCGGGGGCCGGCAGGCGGGCCGCGATGAGGCCGGTGGCGATGAGGGCGAGGGAGTG
>DATHVO010000092.1:0-2425 GCA_035461265.1 Longimicrobiales bacterium | reverse complement strand
CGCCCTCCCTGCATCTACTGGACGCGTTCCCGCTCCGCTTCGCGGGAATGCCGTTCGAACCAGTCGCGAAGGTAGAGCTGGGTACGGATGAAGTTCGACGGCTTCGAACTCGTGCCGTGCCACTCATCGTTGAACCGGACCATGGCCGTCGGCACGCGGAGCACGCGCAGCGCCTGATAGTACTCCTCGGTCTGGGACATGGGCGTGCGCAGGTCGTTCACGCCGGTCATCAGCATGGTTGGTGTCTTCACGTTGCCGACGTACATGAGTGGTGACCGGCGCAGGTGCTCGCTCGGGTCCTCCCACGGGAATTTCTCGAAGTTGCGGTACCACGTGGCGCCGTCCGTGGTCCCTACGAAGCTCAGCCAGTTCGTCACGGGACAGTTCGCGGACGCGGCTGCGAACCGGTCCGTATGGCCGACGATCCACGCCGTCAGCACGCCGCCGCCGCTGCACCCGTATACGAACATGTTGTCGCTATCCACGTACCCCCGGCGGATGACCTCATCCACGCCCGCCATCAGGTCATCGTAGTCCATGCCGGGATATGCGTTCTTGATGGCATTGCCGAACTCGCTGCCGTAGCCCGTACTGCCTCGCGGGTTGGTGTAGAGGACGACATAGTCATTGGCCGCGTGCTCCTGCCATGCGAAGTTGAAACCGACGTTGTACATGGAGTGCGGGCCGCCGTGTATGGTCAGCATCAGCGGGTAGCGGCGTGCGGGGTCGAAGGCCGGCGGCTTGATGACCCAGCCCTGGATGCGGAGACCGTCGGAAGAGGCGTACCAGATCTCCTCCACCTCGCCGAGCCGCTTCCCCGCCAGGATGTCGCCGTTGACGTCCGTGAGCTTCCTCATGCGGTCGGGCGAGCGCACATTGAGGCTCACGATGTCGCCGGGCTCGTGGAACGACGTGCGCGTCGCCACAGCCGTCCCGTCGCGATTCACGCCAGTGACGGCGAGCATGTGCGCGCCCTGCGTGACCTGACGGGGCTGGCCTCTCAGCGGGGCGAACCAGAGATTCTGCGAGCCTTCATTCTGCGCGGTGAAGTAGACGCCGCTGTTGTCGGCAGCCCATGCCAGGTTGCCGGGCGAGCGGTCGATGTCGGCCAGGACCCGGCTGCCGGACCCGTCCGCGTTCATGACGTAGAGTCTGGAGTCCACCCAGGTGTCCGTCGTCCGGTCGTAGCCGGTGTAGGCGATGAGGCGGCCGTCCGGGGAGGGGACGGGGTTGGCGTCCGGTCCGCGGCGGTCGGTGAGCTGGCGGATCCCCGCAGACGCGACATCGACGGCGTACACCTCCGACTCCCGCCACTCGTACTCCGCATCCTCGACGCGCGGCCCCGACGAGAAGTAGATGGTGCGCCCATCGGGCGACCACATGGGCGAGCCGACATCCCATTCGCCCGTGGTCAGCTGGCGGGCCGTGCCGCCCGCGGCGCGGACGACGAAGACCTGGTTGACGCCGTCCGCGGCGAACCCGATGCCGTCCCGGCGGTACACCAGCTTCTCCACGACCCGCGGCGCCTCCGTCCACTTCGCGGACTTCGGCCGCAGCCTGGTCGCCTGGCTCTCCACGCGCCAACCAGCGTCGGCGGGCACGAGCATCCGGAAGGCCAGCCACTCGCCGTCCGGCGACCAGGCGATGGCGGAGGGCGTTCCCGACACGCGGGTGATCTGCGTGGAGGCGCCCTCGGCGTCCATGTACCGCACCCAGAGCTGCGTGCCGCCCGGCTCGCCCTGCGCCAGGTACGCGACGCGCGTTCCGTCGGGTGACCAGCGCGGCGATGACCCGGCCAGAAGTGCGCGAGGTCGGGTGCCATCCGCATTCATCACGTGCAGGGAGGTCGCCCGGCGGTCGTTCACGGCATCGATCCAGCCGCGGGTGTAGATGATCTGCCGGCCGTCCGGCGACAGCTGCGGCTCCGCAACGGTCGTCCAGTTCAGGAAGTCGTCGAGCGTCAGTCGGTCACTGGCCGGCGGCGGCGGGACCGTCTGGGCGGCCGTGTGCGAAACGGCGGGCGCGTACATCACGCACGCGACCATGACGACACGCAGCCGGGCGGCATACCTCATCGCGAGGCCTCCTGTAGAGCGGGATCGGGGGCCGGAACTTAGGCCGCGATCTCGCCGATCCGCCAGACGTCCACCCCGATGTTACGCCGCCCGCCGCCGGCGGGCCGCTGCGCAAAGAGTGTCGGCGCGCGTGCAACGATTGCGCGGTCTCCCGACCTGCCAACGTTCCCTGCCGCGCCGCCCCATAATGCCAACACGTTGTGCCCCAGTGACTTGCAAAGGCGTACGCGGCAGACGCGGGGACGGTGGGCGGACGGCGCTGTTTCTGCGGTTCCATGCGTACATGACGAACTTCTCGACGATGGACCTCGATGCGGTTCTGCCGCGCATGGAGCGCCGGGCGGACAACA
>DATHVO010000091.1:0-43137 GCA_035461265.1 Longimicrobiales bacterium | reverse complement strand
GTGGTCCTGAGACCGGGGTCGTCCGGGCCGTAACCTCGCTGGAGCAGCGACCGCACCTCATCCGCAAGGCCGCGCCGGATCATGGCATCCACCCGATCCTCGATCCGGCGTACCAGGATGCCGCGGGGAAGGTCGAGCACGGTGACCACCGGGTCAATAGGCGGTGTGCGCGATGGCGCATGGTCCCGCCACCACGAGAGGGGCCGACCCGTGAGCATGGCCACCTCGACGGCCCTGGCGAGTCGCTGCCGGTCCCGCAGCCGCCCGGCCGCGCCGGGATCGAGGCGGCCCGCCCAGCGTGCCAGCTCCGGAAGGGCCAGTCCGGACAGGTACCGTTTCCACGCTTCCCGGCGGGACTCGTCCGCGGCCGGTTCCTCGAACATCGGCTCCGTGAGGGCGCGCAGGTAGAAGCCGGTCCCGCCGGCCAGGATGGGCACGCGCCCCCGGCCCCCGATGTCGGCAATGAGCGACCGCGCCAGGTCCGCGAACCGGCCGGCGCTGAAGCGCTCATTGGGGTCCACCAGGTCGAAGCCGTGGTGCGGCACGCCCTGCATCTCTGCCGCCGTCGGCTTCGCCGTGCCGATGTCCATGCCCCGATACACCTGCCGGGAGTCCAGGGAGATCACCTCCCCGTCCAGGCGCAGGGCGACATCCACGGCCACGGCCGTCTTACCTGTGGCGGTGGCGCCCAGGATGGCGAGTACGCGGCTAGACATTGCGCCCGAAGCGGCGCGCCAGCTCGTCGAGTGAAAGCCGGATGACCGTGGGCCGGCCGTGGACATCGTGGTACGGGAGGTCCGTGGTGAAGAGGCGTTCGAACAGCCGCTCCATCTCCAGTGGGGAGAGCCTCTGGCCTGCCTTGATGGCGGCCTTGCACGCGAATGTCATGGCCATCCGCTCGTACTGCGTGCGGGCGGACCGGGTCAGCTCGCTGCCGGCGGACAGCTCGGCGATCATGTCGCGGACGCAACGCTCGGCGTTGAAGTACGGATGGGGTGCCGGCGCAGAATGCATGATGACGGTCCTGCCTCCGAACGGCTCCACCTCGAAACCGGTCCGCTCGAAGAGCTCCTTCGCGTCCATGACCGTGGCGTATTCCGGGGGCGTCAGCCGCAGTGTGACCGGGAAGAGCAGCCGCTGGCTCGTCTGGCCGCCCCGGTCGAAGGCGTCCATCAGGTCCTGGAACATGATGCGCTCGTGGGCGGAATGCTGGTCGATGATGAGGAGACCGGTCCGCGTCGAGGCCAGGATGTAGCTGTCGTGGAGCTGCCACAGGGACGGGCGCGGATCGGTCGCCACCACGGACTGCGGCGACGCCTCTACCGGACCCGCCGAGCCGTCCGGGCCAGACGGCGCCGTGGCGGGTTCCGCGGCTGCCACGAAGAACGCGAGCTGTCCGGGCTCCCCGTCATGCTGCGGTGGCGTCGGGGCGTCCCTGCGGAGCTGCGGGAGGATGGGCCGACGGTCCAGAGTTGCGGCGCTCTCCAGCTGGTTGAGCGCCTCGTTCACGGCCGCCTCGACGGATGCCTCCACGGCCGTGCGGTCGGAGAACCGGACCTCGAGCTTCGCGGGATGGACATTCACGTCCACCGCCCCCGGCCCGAGGTTCAGATACAGCAGGAGGGAGGGGCGCGCTCCCCGCGGCACCGTGGTGCGGTATGGCCGGCCCGCCGCATGGACGAGGTCTCGGTCCCTGAAAGGCCGGCCATTCACGAACAGGTGGACACGGCGGGGTCCCGTGAGCGCTGCGTCGGGGCGTTCAACCAGGCCCCCCACCGTCAGTCCCCCCTCGGTGCGGCCGACGGCGACGAAACGGCCTGCCGCCTCGTCGCCCCACAAATACGCAACCCGGCTTGCCAGGTCCGACGCAGCAGGCAGCTCGAGCAGCGTCCGGCCATTCGAATCGAGGCGGAATGCCGTGCCCAGATGGGCCAGGGACAGCGACACGACCGCGTCGGCCACCGCCCGGGTCTCCACCGCCGCGCTCCGGAGGAATTTCGCCCTGGCCGGCACGTTCATGAACAGGTTCCGCACCACCACCGTGGTGCCCGCCTGCCTCGCGCAGTCCTCGACGCCCTGAATCCGGCCGGCCGCCACCCTCACCCGCGAGCCGACCCCGCCCGCTTCCGCAGTCTCCAGCGTGACGCGCGACACCGACGCGATGGACGCCAGCGCCTCCCCCCTGAAGCCGAGGGACCGCACCGATAGCAGGTCCTCCGTCCGGCTGATCTTGCTCGTGGCATGGCGGTCCAGGCACAGCAGAGCGTCGTCCCGGCCCATCCCATGGCCGTCGTCCGCCACCCGGATCTCCGTCTTGCCACCGTTCCGGACGGCGACATCCACCCGCAGCGCGCCGGCGTCCAGCGCGTTCTCCACCAGCTCCTTCACCACCGATGCCGGCCGCTCCACCACTTCGCCGGCGGCAATCTGGTTGGCCAGGGTGTCCGGAAGAATCTGAATGCGCCGCGCCATCACTCGTCCGTCACGGTAGGGTTAGGGTACCCAAGATAACCGTAGATCTCCCGAAAGTCACGGCCCGGGCGGACCAGCCGGCAGGCCGAAGAAGGTCCGGGCGTTGGCGGTCGTCCGGCGGGCCACGTCCTCCGGGGAGGACGCCGTGAGGCGGGCAACCGCACGGCACGTCTCGACGATGTAGGACGGCTCGTTGCGGCGGCCGCGGTGAGGAACGGGGGCGAGGTAGGGGCTGTCGGTCTCCAGGAGGAGACGGTCGGTCGGCACGTCACGCAGGAGATCGGCGCCGTCGAAGCGAGCAAAGGTGGCAATGCCGCCGTAGGCGATGAACCAGCCGGCGTCCGCGGCCGCCTCCAGGAGGGTCCGCCCGCCTGTGAAGCAGTGGAGCACGCCGCGCACCTGGCCGGCGGCACGAACGGCTGCAGTCATGTCCTCGTCGGCGGACCGGGAATGAACGACGACGGGCAGGCCGGAATCTGCGGCGAGGCGCAGGTGCCAGTCGAAGAGGCGGCGCTGGACATCGCGGGGCGAATTGTCGTAGTGGAAGTCGAGACCCGTTTCGCCGATGGCGACCACACGCGGCCGGTCCACCAGCTCGCGGATACGGCGGAGCTGGTCGGGACCGGCGGCGGCCGCCTCGTGGGGATGGATCCCCACCGTGGCGCCAATGCGGGGATCGGTCAGCGCGAGGGCGCAGGCGGCGTCGGCGTCCGGCGCGTTGGAGGCGATGGTGACCAGGCCCTCGAGGCCGGCGGCCCAGGCCCTGGCGAGGACGTCATCGCGGTCCGCGGCGAACTGGCGGTCGGTGAGGTGGCAGTGCGAATCGAACATGGCCTCGGCATGAGAAGGGGCCGCGCTGCATCTGCAGCCGCGGCCCCGGTTCCGTCCCTGCTGCCGGGAGTGCCTGGACCGGCTCAGGCTACCGTCGGCCCCGGGCGCTTGCGCGCGGTACGCTTCGCGGCCTGCTTCGGCTGCTCGTGCGGGAACCGCTTCTCGATCTCGAGTAGTGCCGGTGCCGCCACGAAGATGGAGGAGTAGGTGCCGAGCAGCACGCCGACGATGAGGATGAGCGCGAAGTCCCGGATGATGACGCCGCCGAAGAGGAACAGCGAGACCAGCGTCACGAGCGTGGTGCCGGACGTGAGCACCGTGCGCGGCAGCGTGTTGTTGATGGACCGGTTGAGTACCTCGATGAAGTTCTGCCGCTTGGCGGAGTGGAGGTTCTCTCGCACACGGTCGAAGATGACGATGGTGTCGTTCAGCGAATACCCCACGATCGTGAGGAACGCGGCGACCGTCGGCAGCGAGATCTCCATGCGCAGAATGGCGACGAGCCCGAGCGTCAGGATGATGTCGTGGAGCGTCGCGATGATGGCGGCGACGCCGAAGCGCCACTCGAACCGGAATGCCAGGTAGATGAGGGTCGCGGCGAATGATATGAGGATCGCGAGGATGGCCCGCGTCTGCAGTTCGCTGCCGACGCTGGCAGTCGCAGCCTCCGTCCGCTCCACGCGCACGTTGCCCGGGCCGTACCGTTCGTTGAGGGTGCTCACCACCAGGTCGGACGGCGCGGTGGCGACGTCAACGCTTGTCCCGGGTGTCCGGATCAGGAACTCATTCGTGCCGCCGAAGAGCGTGACGCGGGAGCCGGGCACCTGGGCGGTCACCAGACTGCGCACTTCGGCGACATTGGCCGTGCCGTCGATGTGCACCTGGACGATGCTGCCGCCCGTGAAGTCGACGCCGTAGTTCATCCAGGTTCCCTCGCGGAACTGCCAGAACACGGCGGTGAGCAGGCTGATGCTCACGGCCAGACCGCTGATGAGATAGGCGGTCCGGCGACGGCTTATGAAGTCGTAGTTCGCGTTGGCAAAGAGGCGTCGCATTGCGCCGAAAGCTCCGTGTTAGATGCTGATCGCGTCGGCCGTCCGGCGGCGCTGCAGGTACGCGAGCATGAACGTGCGCGTGATGAACACGGCCGTGAAGAACGAGGCGACGATGCCGATGGACAGCGTCACTGCGAAGCCGCGGACCGGACCGGTGCCGACCTGGAAGAGGACCAGCGCCGTGATCAGCGTCGTGATGTTGGAGTCCACGATGGCGGACATCGCGTGGTCGAAGCCGTTGTCCACGGCAGCGCGCACGGTGCGCCCGAGTGCCAGCTCCTCCCGGATGCGCTCGAAGATGAGGACGTTCGCGTCCACAGCCATCCCGAGCGACAGGATGATGCCGGCAATGCCGGGTGCGGTGAGTGTCGCGCCCAGGCCGGCGAGGCCGGCGAGGAGCAGGAGCACGTAGATGAGGAGCGCCGTGACGGCCAGCACGCCGGCGAAGCGGTAGTAGATCATCATCACGATGATCACGAGCACGATGCCGATGGTGCCGGCGATGCGGCCCTGGTCGATGGAGTCCTGACCGAGCTGCGGCCCGATGGAACGCTGTTCGACGATGGCGAGCGGTGCGGAGAACGCGCCGGCACGGAGCACCAGCGCGAGGTCGCGCGCCTCCTCCATGGGGGCCTGGCCCATGTCGATCTGGCCGCTGGCCCCGATCCGGGTACGAATCGATGGGGCGCTGTGCACCTGCTCGTCGAGGATGATGGCGATCCGCCGGCCGACGTTGGCCCCCGTCACCCGCTCGAACATGCGGCCACCCGTGCGGTCGAGCTGGAACGACACGATGGTCTGGTTGTACTGCGGGTCCCGTCCGGCAGTCGCGTTCTCCAGCCGCTCGCCCGTGAGGAACGCGTCCCGCTCCACGAAGTACAGGGCGCGGTAGAGCTGGGCGCCGGTGCCGCGGGGTCGGGCGTCCCAGGCCAGGGCTGTACCCCTGGGCAGCAGCTCCACGACGCCGGGCAGGGCCAGGTACTGCCGGACTCTCTCGACGTCCTGCTCGGCGACAAGAAGTTCTCCCTCCTGCCCGCTCTCCAGGAGCAGGGCGCTGAGGGGTCGGTTCGCAGGTGTGGCAGGAAGTGTGTCGGCATCGGCGGTGTCTGCCGCGACCGTATCGGCGCGCCCGAACAGGCGGTCCCGCACGTCCTGCTGAAGCTGGCCGGCACCCGGCTCCGCGGCGGCCGGCGCCTCCGCCTCCAGCTGCCTGGTGGCGTCGGGACCGAGGGCGGCGAGCACGGCCCGGTCCAGGCGGGGCAGCACCTGCATGAGCGACGCCGCGTCCCGGACCAGCTTCAACTCGAGGAAGGCCTGCTGCTCGATGATGTGGCGTGCCCGGTCCTCATCCGTGATTCCGGGGAGCTCGACGATGATCCGGTAGTCGCCCACGCGCTGGACGTTGGGCTCCGCGACACCGAACTGGTCGATGCGGTTGCGCAGGATGTGTTCGTTCTGCTCCGTGTGCTGGCGCCGGACCTCGGGGGTCATGGTGCCATCCGGATCCTGCACCTCGAGGGCGAGGTACATCCCGCCCCTCAGGTCGAGACCGAGGGTGATCCTGTTCATGTAGAGAACGCCGGCAGCGACAACGACCACGCCGGCGATGATCAGGAGTCGGCCTTTAATCGTGCCGAACATCGACGAACTCACTCTGAAAATAACGGGATCAGCGGGCGTTCCCCGCATCGGAAACAGTTAAACAAGCTGGCGCTGCCCTCCCCCATTGTCAATGTCACCGGGCTGTGGGCGGGCGAATGCCGGCCGAAACCGTTGCATCGGCTGCCGCCGTCGGGTAGCGTGGTCCGGGAGCAGTCCTGCCCGCCCGTATCCGTGCCCTACTCTCCCCCCCGTACGCCCTAGAGCGAGATCGGGCAGGCTGCCGACTGGAGACCCATCCATGCGTGTCCCTGTGACTCTGCTGTGCGCCGCCCTGGCCGCGTCCACGGCATCGTGTTCCGTGCGCAGCCTTGCCGTGAGCGCCCTGGCGGACGCCATGGCGGGGAGCGGCAGCGGGATGGCGTCGGACGACGACCCGGAGCTGATCCGGGATGCGGCGCCGTTCGGACTCAAGACCATGGAGGCGCTGCTCGAATCCAGCCCCCGGAATGCGGGGCTGCTGCTGGCGCTGGCCAGCGGGTTCACACAGTACGCGAATGCCTTCGTGGAGACGGAGGCCCTCGACCTCAGGTGGGCGGACCCTGACGCCCACGCCCGGGAGCTGGAGCGTGCGCGCCGCATGTACATCCGGGCGCGTGACTACGGCCTGCGGGGTCTGGAGCTATCGCGTCCGGGCGTTCTGCGGCTCTTGCGAACATCACCGGATTCGGCGGTCGTGGCGTTCGGCAGGTCGTCGGTGCCGCTCCTGTACTGGACGGGTGCGGCATGGGGTGCCGCCATCGCCGTGGGCCTGGACGATCCGGACCTGGTGGCGGACTTCCCCGCCGTCCGGGCGCTGATTGGCAGGGCGCTCTCACTGGATCCCGGCTACGAGAATGGCGCGCTTCACGAGGCGATGCTCTCCGTGGAATCGGTACCGGACCTCATGGGCGGTTCCGAGGAGCGCGCACGTCAGCACTTCGAACGCGCGGTCGAGCTCTCGGGCGGCGCCAAGGCGTCGCCGTACGTCAGCCTCGCCGGCGGGCTCAGCGTTGGGCGGCAGGACCGGCGGGAGTTCGAGGCGCTGCTCGAGACGGCATTGGCCATTGATCCCGACGCGGTCCCGTCAATCCGGCTGGCGAACCTGATCGCGCAGCGCCGCGCGCGAATCCTCCTTTCCCATGCCGACTACCTGTTCGTGGGCGAGGAGTTCGACCCGGTCGAGCCGGTCCAACCCGACACCGTTCCGCCGGAAGTTCAGGAGGTGCGCTGATGCGCATGGAAAGAATCAGACACGGCACTAATGCGGCGGCTGCGGTCCTGGCGGCCGTCATCATCCTCGCGTGCCCGGGTCACCTTGGGGCGCAGTCCGTCATCAAGCTCACGACGCTCGTACCTGATGGATCCATCTGGCACCGCATCCTCATCGAGCAGGCGACGGAGGTCAGGCGCAGTGCAGGGGGCGCCGTGGAGATCCGGATCTATCCCGGTGGCGTCGCAGGCGATGACCCGGACCTGGTGCGCAAGATGCGCATCGGACAGTTCCATGCCGCTGCGCTGTCCGTGCAGGGACTGACGGAGATAGACGAGGCGTTCCGCGTCTTCCAGATCCCGAGCTTCTTCGAATCGCCGGAGGAGTCGTTCCACGTCCTCGACGAGCTCACGCCGCTCCTGCGCCAGCGTCTCGACGAGAAGGGCTTCGTCCTCATCAACTGGGGGTATGGCGGGTGGGCTCACCTGTACAGCAAGCGTCCGCTCCGTTCCGCGGCCGAGCTGCGGGCGAGGAAGATGTTCATGTGGGGCGGCGAGGAGCGATCCATCAGGATCTGGCGGGCGAACGGACTGCAGCCGCTGGGGCTCGCCTCCACGGACATCATGATGGCGCTCCAGACCGGGATGATCGAAGTGCTGACGACGACGCCCCTGGCCGCACTGTCGCTGCAATGGTTCCGGCTGGTGCCGTACCAGCTCGATCCGGGCTTCGCGCCGCTCATTGGCGCGACGGTGATGACGAAGCGGGCGTGGAACGCCCTCCCCGCGAACGCGCGGGACGGCTTCATCCGTTCGGGCCGGGTGGCGGAAACACGCTTTCGCCGGGAGATACCGGTCCACGAGGAGCGCGCCATCGCGGCCATGGTCGAGCGAGGGCTCCAGCGCACGTCCATCGACGCGCAGGCCCGCCGGGAGTGGGACGTGCTCGTGGACGGCATCGCGGCGGGTACGCGGGGGGAACTCGTGCCAGCGGACGTTTACGACCAGGCCGTGCGGTCCAGGGCCCGGTATCGCGCCTCGTCGCGTACCGCTCAATGAACCGGCGTGCAGCCGACGCCTGAGTGCGGCGTGACGGATTCATGAGGCACGCGGCCGCCGCGAACGGCCCCGCCGGCCCCGCCGACCGGGCGGATGGTCCGCGCGGCAGCATCCGGCGCCTGCACGAGACAGGCGCCGGGGTGGAGCGGCTGCTGGCCGGACTCGCCCTCGGCCTGATGGCGGTGCTTCCCCTGGTGGACATGGGGACCCGCTGGGTTGCCGGCGCCGGCGTCCCGGCAGCGCGGCCCCTGGTGCAGCATCTCATGCTCTGGGTCGCGCTCCTCGGTGCGGGCCTCGCGGCGCGGGAGGGGCGGCTCCTCGCGCTGGCCACCCCCCAGCTCATCACGCGGGCAGGCCCACGTCGCGTCCTGCGGGTCCTCACGGGCATGTTTCTGACAGCGGCCTGCGCCCTTCTCTTCCGCTCGGCACTGGCCCTCGTTGCCCTGGAGCGGGAGGCCGGGACCCCACTCGTGCTCGGGATTCCGGTCTGGGTCGCTCAGGCCATCATGCCGGCGGGCTTTGCCCTGGTGGGACTGCGCGCCATTGTGCGGACGTCGGACGACGTGCCCGGCCGTGCACTGGCCGCCCTGGCGGGCGCCGCGGGCGTGTGGCTCGCCACGGGTCCGGCATGGCTGGAGGCGGTGCCCGCGTGGCCGGGGGTCGTCGCCGTCATCATCATGGCGCTCCTGGGGCTGCCCATCTTCGCTGCCCTTGGCGCCGTGGCGGCCCTGCTGTTTCTCGGTGACGGCATACCGCTGGCGGCACTGCCGGCTGAAAGCTATCGACTCGCTGTATCGCCGACCCTGGCCGCCATACCGCTCTTCACGCTGACGGGCTTCCTGTTGGCGGAGGGGAATGCGGCGCACCGCCTGCTCCGGGTCTTCCAGGCACTTTTCGGCTGGCTGCCCGGCGGTACCGCCGTGGTGATGGTGCTCATCTTCGCGTTCTTCACCGTGCTCACGGGCGGTTCGGGAGTCACCATCCTCGCCCTCGGGGGGCTCGCGTTCCACACACTCCGCGCCGATGGCTACCGCGACGGCTTCACAATGGGTCTCCTCACGTCATCGGCATCGCTCGGTCTGCTGCTGCCGCCGGCGCTGCCGCTGATCCTGTACGGCATCGTGGCCCAGGTCTCCATCGAGGACCTTTTCATCGGTGGACTGCTCCCCGGGCTGCTGCTCATCGGGATGACCGCGGGCTGGGGGATCAGGGAGGGTCTCAGGAGCGGGACCGCGCGACCGCCGTTCCGGGCGCGGGAGGCGTTTGCGGCACTGCGGGACGCAAAATGGGACCTGTTCCTCCCGGTGTTCATCCTGGTCGCGATATTCGGCGGGTTCGCTACACTCGTGGAAGCCGCCGCCCTGACGGTCGCCTACGCCTTCGTAATGCAGGCCATCATCCACCGGGACATCGCCCGCCCCCGCGACCTGGGCCGCGTCCTGACCCGCGCTTCCGTCGTCCTCGGCGGCGTTCTCGTCATTCTCGCCGCGGCCATGGGCCTCACCAGCTACCTCGTGGACGCGAGGGTCCCCATGGCGGCCGTCGAGTGGATGCAGCAGCGTGTCCACTCCCCGCTCGTGTTTCTGCTGCTCCTGAACCTGCTCCTGCTCGCGGTGGGCTGCATGATGGACATCTTCTCGGCCACCGTCGTCGTCGTCCCGCTCCTCGTTCCGCTGGGCCTCGCCTACGGAATCGATCCCGTCCACCTGGGCATCATCTTCGTCGCCAACCTCGAGCTGGGATACCTGACCCCGCCCGTCGGCATGAACCTGTTCCTGGCGGCGTACCGCTTCGAGCGGCCCCTGGGCGAGGTGATGCGCTCCGTTCTGCCCCTGCTGGCCCTCTTCGCCGCCGGCGTACTGCTCATCACGTACGTGCCATGGCTCACGACGGGTCTGCTCGAGGCCACGGGACGACGTTGATCAGGCGCCGTCGTCCTCCTCCAGCAGGACAACGTCCGTGGTGCCCTGGAAGCGCCGGTACTGCTCGGCCCACGCATCCATCCGGTCCGTGACCGCCCGGTAGACCGTGCCCTCCGGGTAGACACCGGTGGGGTCCTCCTCGCCGGCTTCCAATCCGGCCAGGATCGGCCACCCCTCCTCGAACTGGTCGATGGCCCACACGTGGAAGCGGCCGGCGGCGACGGCGTCGCGTACCTCTTCCCGGAGCGCCAGGTTCGCCACGTTTCGGCGGGGCAGTATGACGCCCTGCCTGCCCGTGAGGCCGATGCACTGACAGGCCGCGAAGAAGCCCTCCACCTTCTCCGTCACGCCGCCCACCGGGAGGATGGTCCCGATCTGGTTCACGGCGCCGGTGACGGCGATTCCCTGGTGGATCGGCACGTCGGCGACTGCCGAGAGCAGGGCGTACAGCTCGGCGGCGGAGGCGCTGTCCCCCTCGATCTCCTCGTAGAGCTGCTCGAATGAGATGGTCGCGGACAGGACGAGGGGTCGGTTGCGGGCGAACCGTCGCGCGATGTACCCCGACAGGAGGAGGAACGCCTTGCTGTGGATGGGTCCGCTCATGGCGACTTCCCGCTCCAGGTTGCTCACGCCCCCCTGTCCGAGGAACGCCGTGGCCATGACCCGCATGGGGCGGCCGAAGGCCTCGTCACCGACGGTGATCACGGCGATGCCGTAGACCTGGCCGGGCGCATCGCCGCGTGGGTCGAAGGCAAGGATGCGGCGCTCGATGAGCTCGAGGAGCGCGCGGTGCGGCCGCCGTTCGCGGCGGTCACGCTCCCGCAGGGCCTGGTGCACGTCGTCCCGGGTCACGTTGATCCGCCCGGCCTCGGCGGACCAGTGTGCCGATTCGCGAACGATGTCGGCGATCAGCCCGAAGCGGGTGGTCAGCTTGTTCTGGTCTGCGGCAATGCGGGAGCCCTCCTCGATGATGGCGGCGACGGCCGCGGCATCGAACGGGGGTGCACCCTCCCTCGGCCCGCCTGCGGAAATGAACGATGCGTACGCCCGCTCCGCATCCGGCGTGCGGTCCATGTCTGGTCGAAAATCGGCCTTGACCTTGAACAGCTCCCGGAACTCGTCGTCCACTGCACGCAGCATGTAGAACGTGCCAGGCTCTCCGATGAGGATCACCTTGAGCGCGGAGGGGATGGGCTCGGGGTCCAGGGAGTCGGCGACGATGAGGCCCATCTCGCCGGACGGCTCGACGGGCTTGAGCTGGCGCGTGCGGAGGACGCGCTTGAGTGCCGACCAGGCGAGAGGCCGCATAAGCACTTCTTCGGCATCGAGCACCAGGAACCCGCCATTTGCCCGGTGCAGTGCGCCGGCGGTGATCCCCGTGAAGTCGGTCACCATGACGCCGAAGTGGACCTGGCGGGCGACGTGGCCGATGAGGGCAGCGTACGTCGGGTTCTGTTCCTCGATGACCGGCGCGCCGCTGCCGGGCTCGCGGCGCACGATGACATTCACGGCGTACCGCTTGAAGAAGTCCTCCTGCGGTGGCATCAACGGCAGGACCGGCTTGTCTCTGTCCGCTGCGGCGAACTGGTCGGGGTGCTTCACTATGTCATCGACCAGCTCGTCGAGGTGGGCGAGAACGGCAGCCTCGTCCGCGTAGCGCGCGCGAACGGGCTCCATGTTCCGGAGAACCGTGGTCCTGGTGATGGCCGTGTTAACGCGGCCGGCCGCCGCCCGGGCTTCCCGCTCGAGTTCCTGCATCCGGCGGTGGACGGCCAGAAGCCGCGTCCGCGCTTCCTTCAGCCGGCCGTCGATCCCGGACCGCTCCGCTTCGGGGAGGGACAGGTACGCCTCGTGTGTCATGGGCTCGCCGCCACTCGACGGGAGCAGCGCATAGTCGTCCCCCGTCTCCACCAGGACGATGGAACCGTCCTGCTTCATCTCGCTGCGGAACTGCTCCAGGGCTGAGCGCGCGGCGCGCTCGTGTTCCTCCACGGCCTGCGTGCGTCGCTCGACTGCAGACTCCGATTCCAGCGCCTGCGGCAGCAGTCGCCTTAGCTCGTCGATGACGTACGCAATATCCCGCTGGAGCTGGTCCGCCTTCCCGGCCCCCACGGGAATCGCGCACGGCCGGCGGCCATCGCGGAAATTGTTGACGTAGCACCAGTCGGGTGGGGTGGGCTGCCGGGCCGCGTGTGCGTTGAGCGCTTCGAGGACGAATGTCCGGCGGCCGGAGCCGGAGTCACCCAGGACGAACGTGTTGTATCCCGCAGCACGCATGCTGAAGCCGAATTCGAGGGCGCTCAGACCGTCGGTCTGCCCCAGGGGCCCGGCGAGGGGTTTCACGTCTGCCGTCGTCTGAAAGCCGAGCTGGTCGGGGTCGGTCCGGCGGTACAGTTCTGCGGGATCGAGCTCGAGTCGCTGCGTCATGGTGGCCTTTCCGCGTGTGCCGCGCCACGCCGCGCGGCCGGGTAAGGAAGTGCCTGCATCGGTCTCCACCGCGCGTCCGGCTGGCTGCTCCGAGACGGGCGGCCACGGGGGACGCACGTTCCAACGTATGTCGCCTGAAGGCGGGACCGCCAGCACCCCGAGGCGGCGACATCGAACACCGGCTCGTGATCAATCGGCGGCACAACGGGGCCGATATGGACGCGGAACCTGGGTGCGGGATTGATCGGCAGCCGATGGGCATGCATGTTCAGCAGTCGATCGGACCGTCACCCTTCCCGCCGGAGCCAGCCATGCGTCAAGCTCATGAACGACCTTCAGCGTGCGCCCGCCGGCTCGTCATCCCTGCGATCGCCGTCCTCCTGCCGGGCTGCGCAGCGCAGGGCCACTCGCCCCTTCGGCCCGCCGACGACGGCCGCCAGACCGTCGTCGTGACTACACAGGCCGGGACTGCAGAGGCGATCCTGCGCCGGGATACCCATGTGGCAGTGGCCTCACTGCCGGCCACCCGCTCCGAGGCATGGGAGCCGCTGCTCGACGCGTGGGCCGAAGTGGGCCTGCCCGAACCCGTCGCGGACCGCCGCGCCTTCACCGTCTCGATATCGAATCATCCCATCCAGCGGCGGCTGGCCCGCACCCCGCTGTCCCAGTATCTGAGCTGTGGCATATCGATCTCGGGGCCGAACGCGGACTCGCACAGGATCCGGCTCACCGTCAACGCGCTGCTGGAGGGGGCGGGCGAGGAGAGGTCGGTGCTTCACGTACGGGTGGAGGCTGTCGCACACAGCACGGAGGGCGCCAGCGCCACGCCCATCCAGTGCGCCACGCTGGGCAAGCTGGAGGCCGCCATCGTCAACTACGTGCAGCGCCGGCTGGGGCCCGCGTAGCCCGGACGGCTCGTTGGGACCGGGTGCATGCCGGGCACGAAAGAGCGCCGACCGGCCAGGACCGTGTCGGCGCTTCGTTCTACCAAGTGGGCCCAGCAGGGATCGAACCTGCGACCCTTCCGTTATGAGCGGAGTGCTCTACCGCTGAGCTATGGGCCCGGTGACGCGGCACAGCGACCGATGCTCACACGTGTTTGTGCGGCCTGGCACGAGTGCGCGCCGGTCGGAAGATAGCGAGGTCAGCGGGTTCCGAAAAGCCGGTCCCCGGCATCGCCCAGACCCGGCAGGATGTAGCCAAGCTGGTTCAGTTCCCTGTCCAGTGAGGCGGTGTACACGCGGACATCCGGGTGCTCATCGAGCATCCGCCGGACTCCCTCCGGAGCGGCTACCAGGCACATGAGGCGGATTCGCTGTGGGTGGTGGCGCTTCAGGGACGCGACGGCGGCGGCCGCGGAACCGCCCGTCGCGAGCATGGGGTCGAGTATGATGAAATCGCGGGCTTCGGGTGACGGCGGGATCTTGAAGTAGTAGTCCACGGGCTGAAGCGTCTCATGGTCCCGGTAGAGCCCGATGTGGCCGACCCGCACGGACGGCATCAGCCGCAGCATCCCCTCCACCATTCCCAGTCCGGCACGCAGGATCGGCACCAGGGTCAGCTTCTTCCCGCTCACCATCTCCGCCGGCGTGCGCTCGAGGGGCGTGTCGATCTCGACCCGTTCCAGTGGAAGGTCCTTCGTGACTTCGTAGCCCATGAGCATCGAGATCTCGTCCACCAGGTCCCTGAACGTCTTCTTGGATGTATCCCGGCTGCGCAGCACGGCCAGCTTGTGACGGATGAGCGGGTGGTCGATGATCGTGAGGTTGGGGAAGTCTTGCATGGCGGATCAGGTGCGGGTTGAGGTCCCTGAGTATACGGCGGTCACGGTGCAGCCACCATGGCGCGCGGGACCCACCCGTCGAGGATGCCGGCGGAGCCGGACTCCAGGCGAACGAGGAACCAGTCGCCCCGTCGTTCGAGGACCCGGGCGGCTGACCCGACTGTGAAATCCGCCATGAGTTCGTCGTGTACGCTGGGGCCCGCGTACAGGCCCGCGGTGGCATGCACTGGCGTAACGACCAGCGGACCGGCCCATCGGGACGCCATGGCAGTGCCGAGGCCCGCAAGCACCACGACGGCGGCCACCTGCACCGACCTTGCCAAACGCCGTCGCCGCCGGGCGAGGAAGGCAAGGACGAGAACCCACCATGCCGCGGCCATGACGACGAGGCGCTCGGCCGGCGCAAGCCGGTCCGGCGGGAGGACGGCGCGCAGAGCGCCGGTCGCATTCGCGATGCGGAGGTTGTGACGGATGTCCTCGTCACGCGGGGCGAGCCGCGCAGCCCGCAGCCAGGCCCACACCGCGCGTCCCGGGTCACCCGCCCTGTAAGCGCTGCTTCCCAGGTTGTACCACGCCGCCGGGTCGCGGGGGTTCGTGCGCGCATGGTCGTGGAAGCGCGCTGCGGCGCCGGCGTAATCGCGGGCGGCGTACCGGGCGAGAGCGTCGTCGAAGGCAGACGCAGGGCGCGTCGCGTGGGCGGCTGCCGCGCCGGCTGCTCCCACCAGCAGGGCGACGACGCCCACGCGCGTCCACGGCAGCCCACGCCGGCGCGGTGCCAGGCGATCGAGGAAGGCCCGGACCCTGGCGGTTATCAGGTCGGCTTCTTCCGCGTGGCGGGCGGGCGCGAAGCGGTGGCGGTCGATGTCAGCCAGGAGGATGCGCAGCGTCTCGGCATCCTCTGCCCTGCCGTGCGCCATGAGGAGTTCGACGGGTTCGGACGGGGAGTGTCCGTGTTCTGCGCCGAGGAGCAGCGGCACCGCGCCGCCGAGCAACCGTCCCATCGCCGCGACACGGCGTCCCGTGGCAGGGTCCCGGGCGAGTGCCTCGAATTCGGCTCGAATCCGCCGGTGGTGTTCACGCGGGCCGGGTGGCCGCGCGCGCCCACGGCGGACGCTGATGACCGCCGCCACGATGATGAGCGGCAGGGCCTGGAGCGCGGCGAAGCCGGTGGTACGTGCCCAGCCCGCCCGTTCGCGCCCGGGCCCGGGCCGCACGGGACGCAGCGCCGTGTCCGGGGGCGGTGCGGCCGCGAGCGGAGTGGCCTCGATCCGGAGGGTGTCCGTCGTCAGGACGACGTAGCGTCGCAGGTCCGGATCGAATACGGCATACTCCATCGGCGGCAGTACGACGATGCCCGGGTCGCGCGGGACGAGGACCCACCGGAAGCGCTTCGACCCGCCGACCAGTCCCTGCTCGAACTCGACGGTCGATTCCTGCGCCGGGGCGAGGACGTCCACGCCGGGTGGGGCGTCAAGCCGCGGCTCCGGGAGCGCCTTGATGTGCCCGAGGCCCTCCAGCTCAACGGTGAGAACTGTCTCCTCGCCGAGGGCGATCCGCTCCGGAGACGCCCACGCCCGCATGGACAGCCGGCCGACGGCGCCGTGGAAGGACGCCGGCCTGTCCTCCGGCGGGAGCGGCAGCACGGTCAGGCGCACCGAATCGGATACGACTTCCCGGGTTTCCGGCGCGAGGAGGAAGCCACGGCGGACCTCGTAGTGGAGGCGCGCGGGCGGTATGGCGTACTCGCCCGGCTGGAGGGGGAAGAGGACCCGCCGGAAGGTCTGCGTCTCCACCGTCCTGCCCTCGCGCACCCGCAAGGTCACGCTCACGGGCTCAGGCACGTCCTGCACCCAGAACCCCGATGGAGCGGGCGGATCGAAAACCGGTGGGCGAGCCTGCCGAGTCCGCGCGTCCTCGGCGAAGACGGCATCCGCGTGCAGCAACACCTGCTGGCCGACAAAGACGGTGTCCGGCGTCGCCGACAGCCGCAGGACGGTACCCTGCCCCCTCGACGCGCTTCCGGGGCGCGCGGAGACCGGTCCATCCCGCACCACGAGGTCCAGCGCCGGCGTGCGATACGTCCGTCCCTCCACGACCACGGACGCCGCACCGATGCGATAGACGCCGGGTCGACGGGCAATGATCGTGATCTCGCGACGGGTGGCGCGGCTGCGTCCGCCCGGGACGGAGATCTGTGTCTGGGAGAAGTCGCTGGTTCCAGCAGGCTCGAGGCCTCCCGGCAGCGGTGGAACGCGAATCTCCGCCGGCGCCGGCCCACGGGTCTCGACGGTGATCCGAAGGACCGTCGCCTCCCCTACGGCTATCCGGTCCGCGCTCAGGGACGCACCGACACGGACGGAATCCTGCTGGGGCGCCAGCAGCGCCACGGAGAGGAGGATCGCAGCGACGGGCATCACCAATCCCTGCGCACCGGCGTGCGCCGCTGACCGCGCTGCAGCTTCTCACGCGCCAGCTGCCGTTCATCCTGCTCGATCGCGTTCAGAATCCGGTCCGCCTCCTCCTCGCTCATGGGCATGTCCTGCTGCGCGGTGCCGTCGTCGCCGCCTTCCCCCGCGTCGGCGGACGATGGGCTCGCGCCGCTGCCCGTTCCGTCGGCCTCACGCCGATCCTCCTCCTGGTCGTCCCCACCCGATCCCTGGTCCTGGTCCTGACGTTCCGGCATGCTCTGCTGCTGCCGGGTGTTCTCGTCCCGCTCCCGCAGCGCCAGTTCCAGGTTCCACTTCGCATCCGTGTCGCCTGGCGCGATGCGCAGTGCGCGGCGATACCCTTCGATGGCGGCGTCGAGGAGGCTGGCCTGCCGCTGGAGGTCGCCTTCGCCACGGCCTTCGGCGAGGAACCGGTTGCCCACGTTGTAGAACGATCGGACGCGCACGTCCGGGTCCACAGACCGCAGCGCCTCCTCGAAATGCCGGTCTGCATCAACGTGTCGTCCGAGCGCGAGGAGCGCCGTGCCCATGTTGTAGTGCAGCGCGGGTTCCGACCGGCCCCGGTCGAGGGCGCGCTGGTACGCCGCTGCAGCCTCCTCGTAGCGACCCTCGCGGTACATGCGGTTCCCACGCTCGAGATCGCCGATACCGAAACCGGTCCCAACGGCAAGTGCCAGCAGCGTCGCGGTCGCAGCCGCACGTCGCGGGAACGCCGTCGCTCGGCCAGCCACGCTGCGGCTCGCGCCAGCCGGCCGTCGGTGCGCTGCACCGAGGAGCGTGTCCGCAGCAAGGAGAAGCAGGGCGAGGAACGCGAACAGGGCGAATCTCTCGCGGGCCTGCACCCCGAGGATGCCGTCGCTCTCCGCCCGCTGCATGGAACGCAGGGCATCGACGACCCGGTCCACGGCGGAGGCGTCGTCCAGGCGGATGTATCGGCCGTCAGTGCGGCCGGTGATTATCCGGAGCGCCTCCTCGTCCAGCCGGCTCACCACCACCTGGCCGAGGTCATCCCGCGTGACGCCGGCAGGTCGCCCGGATATGGGGTCCGCCACGGGAACCGTCGCGCCGCGGCCGGTGCCGACACCCACGGCAATGACGCGGACGCCTGCCCGTGCAGTCCTGTCGGCGGCGGCCCGGATCGCGTCCATGTCCTGGACCGTTTCCTCGCCGTCGCTCAGCAGGACCACCACCCGGTCGCCCGCGACGTCCGAGGCGCGCACCAGGTCGGTGGCCTGGTTCAGCGCCGCAGCCAGGGATGAACCACCATCGCTCATCATGTACGGGTCCAGCGCGTCTATGTAGAGCTGGATGGCACTATGGTCCACGGTCAGCGGCGAAAGCACGTAGGCCCGCCCCGCGAACGCGACGAGGCCGAACCTGTCCCCCGCCAACTCCCGCAGCAGGCGGCGTGCGAAGAGGCGCGTTCGCTCCAGCCGGTTCGGTTCGAGGTCCCGGGCCAGCATCGACTTCGAGACGTCCGCCGCGAGCACGATGTTGAGGGCCATGGCGCGACCCTCCGTCGCCCGTACGCCCCAGCGTGGCCCCGCCGCGGCGAAGGCGAGGAGTGCGCCGGCAGCGGTGACCAGGACGGCAGTGCGCACCGGGAAACGGTGGAGGGCCTCACCGCCGAGACGTGCGAGGAGGTGGGGGTCGCTGAATACCCGGGCAGTGCGACGGCGTCGGCGGGCGTACAGCCAGGCGGCGAGTGCCAGCAGCGCAGGCACCACCACTGCGAAGGGGAGCAGTTCCGGACGCGCGAACGTCACGGCAGCCGTCCCCAGCGGCTGGCCCGCAGCGTCCATTCGGCCAGCAGCGCCGTCATCGCGAGCAAAAGGAACGGGAGGTAGTGGGGCGTATAATTGACGTACCGACTCACCTGCACCGTGCTGGTCTCGAGTTCGTCGATGCGGTTGTACACGCTGTCGAGTGCCATCCCGGATGTGGCCCGGAAGTACTGGCCGCCGGAGAGCGATGCGATTTCCCGGAGCAGCGGTTCGTCGATGCTCACGGGCAGATTCGCGTACTGGATTCCGAAAGGTCCTGACGCAATGGGTATGGGGGCCGTGCCCTCGCTGCCCACGGCGATCGTGTGGATCTTGATGTCGAACGCCGCCGCCGCGCGGGCCGCCGTCAGCGGGTCGATCTCGCCGCGGTTGTTCTCACCGTCCGTCAGGAGGATCATCACGCGCGACTCGCCTGGCGCGCGCCGGAGGCGGTTTGCCGCCGTGGCAATGGCCGTGCCGATGGCGGTGCCGTCCTCCAGCATGCCGGTCCCGGCGCTCAGGCGGTCCAGGGCCTGGTAGATGACCGGATAGTCGATGGTGAGGGGGACCTGCGTGAGCGCCTCGCCGGCGAAGGCGACCAATCCGATCCGGTCGTAACGCCGGCCGCGCACGAAATCGGCCGCGGTCTGCTTGGCAACGGCGAGACGGTTCTGCGGGGCGAAGTCTTCCGCCAGCATGGAACTCGAGATATCGACGGCGAGGACGATGGCGATGCCGTCCGTGTCCACGTCCACGACGGCCGCGCCAGTGCGCGGGGTGGCGATGGCGATGACCGTTGCCGCGAACGCTATCGCCCGCAGCCAGCCGGGGAGCCGGGCCAGATACCGCGCCGCCGGCGCCGAGAAACGGCCGAGCAGCCGCGCTCGCGAGAAGACAAGCGCACCTGGCTGCGACCCCCGCGCGATCCATGCCCAGGCCGGGATCAGCAGCAGGAGGAGGAGCGCCCACGGCTGGGCAAATCCGATGCTCATGCCACCCTCCGAAGGGCGGCGTCGGCCCCGGTGTCCTCGCCTGGCACGCGCTGCACCCACGTGCGGGCGACCTGGAGGTCCGCTGCGGCGTGGGCCGAAGCCACGGTGGCACGGGCGAACTTCACCAGATCCGCGGTCCCCAGTATCCTCGTGAGGTCCAGGGACTCGGCATGACCGGCCGCCCGCATCCGCACCGACAACTCCCGCGTGGTCAGGTCCACGCCCCAGGCGGGGTCGACACTGGCCGCGTAATGCCGCAGCGTCTCCGTGAGAAATGCGTAGAACGCTCGCACGTCGCCCCGTTCGAGGTAGCCGGACGCGGCGAGTTCATCCAGCCGCGCCAGCGCAGCTTCCCGCGGCGCCACCCGCACGACGGCCGCTGTCACGGCATCCGGTCGGCGTCGTCGCCGCCAGGCCCAGACGGCCAGGGCAACGAGAATCGCGAGGATCGCGAGGATCAGGAGTGGCCACCAGACGCGGCTCGCCCCCAGCACGTCCTTCGCCGGACGCGGCTCGACGCCGGCCGTGTCCGCCGGCAGCACCGACGTGACCTCGAAAGGCGGAATCTGCACCACGATTTCCCGCTCCCCCGCCGCCGTCGCCAGACCCAGGGACAGCTCCGGCAGCGTGTAGGCTCCGGGTCGCCACGCAGTCAGCGGGTAGATGACCGTGATCCGGCGGACGCCCCCGGCGGTATCCACCCGGACCTCCCGCACACCGGCCGCCTCGACGTCGGCCGGGAGCGCGAGCGACTGCGGCGCGGTGATGTCCGACCCGGGCGGCGCATCCAGCCGGATGGCGGCGTGGAATACGTCGCCCACCGTGATCGTGCGGGGGACCACGGCGGCCTGGGGCGCCTGGCCCGCTGCCGGTGCCCCGACGCAGAGCAGGAGGAGGGCGAACCGGAGCGCTGTCCTCATCGGCGCCTCTGGCGTTCGCGCCGATGGAAGAACGCGAGCAGCGGCCTGACGTACGGCCGGTCCGTGCGTACCTCCACCTCGTCGATGCCCAGGCGCCGGAACAGGCGTCGGTTGTCGATGCGCTCACGGGCGAGCGCAGCGCCGAACACCTGTCTGATGCCGCTGGAACCCGTGTCCACGACGGTGAGTTCGCCGGATTCCGGGTCCTCCATGACGATGAGGCCCACGTCGGGAAGGTCGCGTTCCGCCGGGTCGGATATGCCGATGCCGATCACGTCGTGGCGGCGCGACACCAGGCGTAGCGTCTTTTCCCACCGGGCCCGCGTCTCCGGCGTCCTGTCGTGCTCCAGCGCGAAGTCGCTCAGCAGGAAGATGATGCCCCGGTGCGGGAGGACTCTCGCCGCGTAGTCGAGTGCGCCGGCGATGTCCGTTCCCTTCCCGCGCGGCCTGAAGGCAAGGAGGTCACGAATGAGCCGCAGGGCGTGGCGTCGGCCCTTCCTGGGAGGGACCACGTGCTCGACGTGGTCGGAGAAGATGAGCAGGCCGACGCGGTCATTGTTCCGGATGGCGGACAGCGCGAGAACCGCCGCGAGCTCGGCGGCGAGCTCGGCCTTGAAGCGCCCGCGCGTACCGAACTGCTCGGACCCCGACAGGTCGACGAGGAGCAGGACTGTGAGCTCGCGTTCCTCGACGTGCTTCTTGATGTATGGCTGGCCGGTCCGGGCCGTGACGTTCCAGTCGATGTTACGCACATCGTCGCCTGGCTCGTACTCCCGCACATCGGAGAACTCCATGCCCTGGCCACGGAAGACGCTCTGGTACTCGCCGCCGAATATCGAGTTGACCAGGCCCCGCGTGCGCAGCTCGATCCGCCGGACCTGGCGGAGCACCTCCCGTGAGACCGGCGCCGTCTGCGCCTGCGCCGGCGGCGGTGCCGTCCGCAGGAACGGCAGGCGGATCACGGGACTTCCACGGCCGCGAATATCCGTTCGACCAGATCGTCGGACGTGATTTCCTCGGCCTCTGCCTCGAAGCTGGTGATGATGCGGTGCCTCAGCACGTCCGGACCGATGGCCTTGACGTCATCGGGCAGGACGTAGCCGCGACCCTGCAGCAGGGCATGTGCCCGGGCGCCCAGGGCCAGGTAGATGCTCGCCCTGGGTGAGGCTCCGTACTGGATCAGCGGCGTGATGTCGCTGATGCCATAGTCCCCGGGTTCCCGTGATGCATGGACAATGGAGACGATGTAGTCCTCGATCTTCTCGTCCATGTACACCGCCGCGATCTCGGCGCGTGCAGCGAGCACATCCTCCGACGTCGCGACGGCGGTGACGGGCGCGAGATCCTGGCCCGCCATCCTGCGCATGATCTCGCGCTCCTCGTGCTTCTCCGGATACCCGACCCGGAGCTTGAGCATGAAGCGGTCGACCTGCGCCTCCGGCAGTGGGTAGGTGCCCTCCTGCTCGATGGGATTCTGTGTCGCGAGTACGAGGAACGGCCGGGGGAGCGGGAACGTCTCGCCGCCCAGGGTCACCTGGTGTTCCTGCATCGCCTCCAGGAGTGCCGACTGCACCTTGGGCGGGGCGCGGTTGATCTCGTCCGCCAGGAGGATATTCGCGAAGATCGGGCCCTGCCGGGCGGTGAAATCGCCGGTCCGCTGGTTGTAGATCATCGTCCCGACGACATCTGCGGGGAGGAGATCCGGGGTGAACTGGATCCGCTCGAAGGACGCGTCCATGGCTTCGGCCAGCGTCCTCACGGTCAGGGTCTTGGCCAGACCTGGGACGCCCTCGAGGAGGACGTGCCCACCGGCCAGGAGGCCGATGAGGAGGCGGTCGATCATGGCGTCCTGGCCGACGACGCGCCTGTGGAGTTCCGTCCGGATCCGACGGGCAAGCTCACGTCCCGCCGTCGGCAGCGACGACACCGTTCCATCCACCAACTGCTTCCTCCCTGTCAGCGGGTGCAGTGCGCGGCCGGCGCGCTCCCTCAGCGCTTGATCCTGGCGCCCCGATCCTCGTTCCGGAATACCCAGGACGCCATGCGCCCCGGTCGTATGCGGACGCCGCGATCGGCCGGCTCCGCATCCAGGCGGGAACCGTGGTCCGGGCCGTGCCGGTCGCCGACCTCGGCGAGCATGCGCGCCGCGCGTTCACTCCATTTACGCCAGTTCCCGGCCCTGAGGTCCACCCAGCCCGCTTCGACCAGGCGCGGATCGGACGGGGCCTGCCCGTCCACCGGTGCGATCTTGACCTCCGCCCCGCGGAGCATGGACTCGCCATCGGGGAGCACAATGGGCAGTCCGATGGTCAGGATCCGGCTGCGCAGATCGTCGTCCGCCCGGATCAGGTCATGCGCCCCGCGCGCGGTCTCGTCCGGGTCCATCCGCGCGACATCGGCGAGGTCTCCATGCAGCCGGGCGAGTATGGCGCTCTCGAACAGGAGCTTCGATAGCCGCGGCGGCCCCAGCATCTCGTACGCGATGGCCTCCACGCCGTGCTCCCGCTCCAGTGCCTCCATCCTGTCGATGGCGGCCTCCCGCAGCACGCCGGCCCGGTACGTCGGGCCGGACGTGGCCGCGTCAAGGGCGGCGACGATCTCCCGGCCGGTGGGGTAGCCCCGGATCTCCCGGACGACGTTCGTGGCGATCTCCTCCGGGGTGATGTACTCCATCAGCCCCAGAGCCGTGAGTGTCTCGAACTCGCCCAGACTGAACAGACCGTTCTCGCCGGCGTCGAGGAACACGCCGGTGAGCGGCTTCCCGAGCTCGCGGTACTCCGCCATGCCGCTGAACGCATCCGCGATGGCCACCGGCTTCGTGGCGTCCATCCGCTCGACGACCCGGCCGTACCGGTGGACCTCGCCGAAACCGATCCGCTTCCAGCTGATGGCTGCCGTCGGCTTGATCTCCTTCACGGCGGGCGCGCCCGGCGTCCGCGCCATGAGGTAGAGGAGGAGCGAGTGGGCCCCCGCGATGCTGGACTTGGCCAGGAGCATGCGGCTGGGACGTTCCTCGGAGTGCGTGAACGGAATGTTCAGGCCCATGCCGCCGGTGCCCGCCGTGCCAACCTTCAGGTAGAAGCCCGTGCCTGCACGGCGCATCGCTTCCAGCGCGATCTGGACGTGGCGGATGAGCTGCGGGATGTACAGGGTCGCCAGCAGCCGCTCCACGTCGTCGCCGCTGACCGCACCCGCAGCGGCCTGCTCCCGGAGCTTCACCGCACTGCGGAACACGTTCTGATAGGCAAACGCGGTGGCGGTGTTGACGCAGTCGATGACGATGCGTGGCCGGACTCGCAGGAGGAGGGCGCCGAGGGCGGAGCGGTTGATGACGGCGTCGGTGACATCCCCGTAGAGGTCGTCGAGGAGCATGGCGCGGGACTCAGTGTCCGCCAGGACGTCCACCCGCGCCCGCTCGCGGAGCGGTTCCGGCAGGAAGAGGTCACCCCACGCCGCCTCCAGGCGTGTTTCCGGCAGGCGCTCGGCCTCCTGTTCCAGTTCGGCCACCGCCGATTCCGCCTCACCCCGCGTGAGTCCGCATATCACCAGCGAAGCGGGCGCGTACGGCATCAGCTCCCGCGCCACGGCCATGCCCACGAGGCCCGATCCACCGAGTATGAGGACGTCACTGCCCTGTATGTCCATGACAGATCCGATCGCTAGCGGTTTCCGCGGCGGGGTCGCCGCCGCGTCGCGGTACGCAGTGCTTCCAGTTCACGGGCGTCCAGGCGACGCCAGGCGCCCGGCTCGAGCTCCCCGAGTGATATCGGTCCGTACCTGATGCGGCGCAGGCGCAGGACGTCATACCCGCATGCCTCCAGCATGCGGCGGACCTCCCTGTTGCGACCCTCCCGCAGGGTGAGCCTGAGCCGGTTCGGCCCGGTCCGCCGGGCTCGTTCGGCCCGGGCCGGGCCGTCGTCGAGCTCTACTCCGCCCAGTAGTCGATCCACCAGCCCCGCGTCCGCGGCGGTGTCCAGGTCCACCTCGTACTCCCGGTCCACGCCGAAGCTGGGATGCAGCATGCGATGGGCAGTATCGCCATCGTTCGTCAGGAGGACCAGTCCCTCGCTGTCATAATCGAGCCGCCCCACGTGGAACAGGCCCCGCATCGCCGACGGAGCCAGGTCGTATACGGTCCGGCGGCCTTCCGGGTCACTGCGCGTCGTCATCACGCCACGCGGCTTGTGCACCGCGTACCACACGGTGGTCGCCGGCCGGATCCGCTCGCCATCCACCTCGACCACATCGGCGGTGGGATCGACCCGCGTCCCCAGCTCGCGTACCGCGACCCCGTTCACGCTCACGCGCCCTTCCACGATGAGCGATTCGCCACGCCGCCGCGACGCCACACCCGCCTGCGACAGGTACTTCTGCAGCCGGACGCCGCTACCCGCCATCACACGGGACGGCCGACCTCGTCACCGGCCTCGGCGGCGTCAGCATCGCCGAACGCTTCCGCCTCCGCCGGGTCGGCCGACGAGCCCTCCGTGGGCACGCCAACCTCCGCCGCGCCTGCCGCGTCCGTCTGCGCTCGGGGGGCAGGGGCGGCTGTCTCGGGGGTGACGGCATCGTCCGCTCCGCCCGCGACCGCTGGCGCAGCGGCATCGACCGCCTCCGGAGCCGGTGGCGCCTCACCCTCCGCGGGGATCGCGGGTCGCTCCCGGAGCACGACGGGAAGCTCGTCGGGACGCGGGAGGTCCTCCAGGGAGCGGAAGCCGAAATGCTCGAGGAACTTCGACGTGGTGCCGTACAGGAGTGGCCGACCCAGACCCTCGCCCCTGGCCACGGGCTCCACCAGGTTCCGCTCCGTCAGCGTACGAAGGACGCCGCTCGACCCCACACCCCGGATCTCCTCGATCTCCACCCGCCCTATGGGCTGGCGGTAGGCTATGATCGCCAGCACCTCCAGCGCCGGCGCCGAGAGCCTCGACGGCTGCGGTACGCTGTCGTACCGCTCCAGAACCGACACGAACTCCGGGCGCGTGAGCAGCTGGTAGCCGCCGGCGACCTCGTAGATCTGGAACGAACGCTCCCCGAGCTCGTAGTCTGCGCGGAGTTCCTGGATCACCGCCTCCACCGTGTCTTCGTCGAGGCGTTCGTCCACCCGCGACAGGTCCGCAGCCGACAGGGGGGCGTCGCTCGCGAAGAGCAGCGCCTCAATGATCTGTGTCAGACGCATCCGTCCCGACTTCCTTCCTCCGGTACAGCCAGATGTCCGCGAATGGCGCGCTCTGCCGCAGCGCGACCTGGCGCCGCTTTGCCAGTTCGAGACCCGCCAGGAACGTCACCACGCCGTGCAAACGGTCACCGAACGGCTCGACCAGTCGCCTGAACTCCACCCGGGCAAGACGGGCGAGCGTCTGCACGATGAGACCGATCTTCTCCTCGATGGGCACCGCTCGCGGCGTCACCCGGTGGTCCTCCGGCGCCCGCGGCCTCTCATCCAGCGCGAGCGCCGCATCGAGCACCTCCTGCCACGTCACGTGGAGCTCCACCGACGGCGGGGGCGCCGCCCGAGGCGGCACGTGGCCACGGGAATAGCGCCGCCCACGGTCCGCCTCCCACTGACCAAGGCGGAGCGACGCCTCCCTGAAGTACTCGTACTCGAGCAGCCGCCGCACCAGCTCGGCCCGGGGATCCTCCAGCTCGCCCAGCGCGTCGAGGCGCCTCGGCAGGAGCATCTGCGCCTTGATCCGGACCAGCGTCGCCGCCATCTCCAGGAACTCTCCGGCCCGGTCGAGACCCAGGGCATCCACCGCCGCCGCCACCCGGAGGAACTGCTCCGTGATCTGGCCAATGGGGATGTCGAAGATGTCGATGTCCTGTTCGCGAATCAGGTGGAGCAGGAGATCGAGGGGGCCCTGGAACCGGTCAAGCTCCACCACGAACCCGCCATCGGTGCCGACGCCGGAGCCGGCCGGCTCAGCCACGGCGGCGCGCGTCCAGGCGGCGGGAAGCGACGGCAGGGCGCGCCGCGGCCAGCCCGACCGTCGGGGCAGGAGACCAGGCCGGCGCCGGCGGGTACGGGGAAAGCGGATTCATACGCGACGAAGCTACGCCCGCGCCTGTCGGCGCGCCACCCCTGCGGGGGGCCTCGGGGCATTGACACCAAACCATGATGTTGAATACTTTAAAAGGCTTGAAACGGGCAACAGGATCACTGGCAGGAGGCCGGGTTTGGCGAACTCACCCAGCGCAGAAAAGCGGATTCGGCAGGCGACCAAGCGGTTCGAGCGCAACCGCGCACAGCGGTCGCGCATGAAGACGGGCATCAAGAGGGTTACCGGCGCGACGGACGCGGCGGCGGCGGAGGCCGCCTACCGTGAGGTCGCGGCGCTGCTGGACCGCCTCGCCAGCCGGCGGGTGATCCATCCCAACAAGGCGGCGCGGAAGAAGTCCCAGCTCGCCCGCCACGTCGCGTCGCTCACGGACTAGCCTTTCAGTCCAGGCGCAGCGTCTCCTGCCCCGCCGCCTCACGGCCGCGGGGCATCTTCATTATCCCTCGAATAGATCCAGCGTGTCGGGATGCTCCGGATCCGGCGCCGCACCGGCGTGACCGGGTGGGTCCGGCGCATCCGTGTGCCCATCCGCCACCGTGTCCTTTCTCGCCCTGCGTGGGGTCCGACGCGCACGCTCGGCTCGCGGTGGTTCCGCGTTCTCGTCCGGCGGCCCGGGTGCTGGCTGGTGCCGCAGGAAGTCCCGCCCGAACCCCCGGTCGTACGCGGTCCACCCGACAGCCACCGTGTCCGTGAGAGCAGCGGCCTGGTGCAGCTTGGCGTCGAGATCGTCGGCATAGTGCAGCACGATGGCTTCGAGCGTGCGCGGCTCCCGCGGGCTGTGCCACTCGTAGCGGCCCTGGTGGCTGGCGATGAGGTGCTGCAGGAGGAGCAGGCGGCCCGGCGGAAGCCCGGGCACGTCCCTGGCGACGTCGGCCACCATCTGCATGCCGATCACGATGTGACCGAGCAGCTTGCCCTCGTCGGTGTAGGGGAATCCTGCGCGTGCACCGATCTCCCTGACCTTCCCGATGTCGTGGAGGAGGGCGGCTGCGATGAGCAGGTCGCGGTCGATGGCGGGTCCGTAGTGGAATGCGAGGGCGTCGCACACGCGGGCGACGGAGAGCGTGTGCTCCACGAGTCCGCCGAGGTACGCGTGGTGGTTCTGCTTCGCGGCGGGCGCCAGGCGGAATGCCTGCCCGGCGTCGGCATCCGGTCCGAGCGTCGCCACGACGAGCGCACGCAGGGCAGCGTCGTCGATGGACTCGATGATCGCGGCGAGTTCGGCATCCATCTGCTCTGCCGCCCGGGCCGACCTTGGCAGGAACAGAACGAGGTCCTCGAGGTCGACACGCAGAATGGCCAGTTCGTCGATACGGAGCTGGCGCTGATCCTGGTATGACTCGATGCGGCCGCGCACGCCGACGTACGTTCCCGGGCGGATGACATCCGCGACGGGTGCGACGTTGTCCCACATCCTGGCTTCCACGCTGCCGTGACAGTCCGCCAGCTGGAGCCTGAGGTACGGGGCGTCATTCCGGGTGCGGCCGACGCTCACCTGCATCACGGAGAAGCAGGCGGAGACGAGGCTGCCATCCCGGAGGCCGAGCGTGGGTGGCCAGGGAAACGCTTCGTCGCCGATCCAGTCCCTGGGCGACACCGCCCGATCGGCCGGAACGCTCACGGCGTCACGCCGGCACCGTCATGGACGATCCGTCCGTTGACGATGGTGTAGATCGCGCGTCCGCGCAGCTCCCTGCCGGTGAAGGGCGTGTTCCGGCTCTTGGACCGGAACTTCGCGGGGTCGACAGTCCAGCGCGCGCCGGGATCGAAGACCGTGACGTCTGCGGGGGCATCGGCGGCGAGGGACCCGCCGGGCAGGTTGAATGCCCGGGCAGGAGCGGTGCTCATCCGGTGGACGAGAGTGGACAGGTCGATGACGCCGGAATCCACGAGCTCCGAGATGGCCAGACCGAGTGCCGTCTCCAAACCCACGAGGCCGAAGGGTGCGTCATCGAACGCGCGCTCCTTCTCATCGTAGTGGTGCGGCGCGTGGTCGGTGGCGATGACGTCCAGCGTGCCATCTGCTACGCCGGCGATGACGGCTGCACGATCTGCGGTCGTCCGCAGGGGCGGGTTGACCTTCGCGTCCGTCCTGTAGGCCTCCACGGCATCGTCGGTAAGCGTGAAGTGGTGCGGCGTCGCTTCGGCGGTGACGTCGACGCCCCGCTCCCGGGCCGCCCGGATCATGGCCACGCCGGCCCGGGTACTCACGTGCTGGATGTGCAGGCGCGCGCCCGTCAGCTCGGCGAGGAGCAGGTCGCGGGCGATGCAGACGTCCTCTGCGGCATTCGGAATACCCGTCAGGCCGAGGCGGGTGGAGACGACGCCCTCGTTCATGACCCCGCCGCGTGACAGCGTGAGGTCTTCGCAGTGGCTCGCCACGGGAATGCCGAACGTATGCGCGTACTCGAGGGCGAGCCGCATGAGCCCGGCCGTGAGGACGGGTCGGCCGTCGTCGGTGATGGCGACGGCGCCGGCGTCGATCATCTCCCCGATCTCCGTCAGCCGCTCGCCCGCCTGGCCGACGGAGACCGCGCCGCACGGGTAGACCCGGGCCGCAGCGGCCCGGAGGCCGGCCGCCCGTACGTACCCCACGGCGGCGGGATCGTCCACCGGTGGGTCCGTATTCGGCATGGCGCAGATGGCGGTGAACCCGCCCGCCGCCGCCGCGCGGGCCCCGCTGGCGATGGTCTCCTTGTGCTCCTGGCCCGGCTCGCGCAGGTGCACGTGCAGGTCGATGAGGCCGGGGCAGACGACGAGGCCGGTGACGTCGAGCACCGTAACACCATCCGGGCTGCCCAGTGAAGCTCCAACCTCCACGATCCGGCCGTCGCGAAGCAGCACCTCGCCTGGCCCGTCACGGCCCGCGGATGGATCGATGACCCGGCCGCCGCGCAGCAGCAGCGGCGCCCCGGGAGGCGTGTACAGAGAGACGTCACTCGCCATGCTTCGCCGCCTCCGCCCTTTCAGGGACGCCGCCCGCCAGCAGGTACAGCACGGCCATGCGGACGGCGACGCCGTTCGTCACCTGGTGCAGAATCACGGATTGGGGACCGTCGGCCACGTCGCTGTCGATCTCGACGCCGCGGTTCATTGGCCCCGGGTGCAGGATCAGGATGTCACGTCCCGCCCTGTCCAGGCGCTCCCGCGTCACACCGAAGAACCGGTTGTACTCCCGCAGGCTGGGAATGAAGCCGGACTGCATCCGCTCCAGCTGCAGCCTGAGCACATTGAGCACATCGGCCCATTCGATGGCTTCCTCGACGCGCGTGAAAGTCTGCACGCCCATCTCACCTATGTCCCGCGGCAGCAGCGTGCGCGGCGCACATACGCCGACCTCCGCCCCCAGCTTGGTCAGTCCCCAGATGTTCGAACGCGCGACGCGGGAATGGAGGACATCGCCGACGACACAGACCTTGAGGCCTTCCACCGAACCCCTGTGGTCGCGGATCGTCAGGATGTCGAGCAGTCCCTGCGTGGGGTGCTCATGTCGGCCATCACCGGCATTGATCACGTTCGACGGGATGCGGTCGGCGAGGAACTGGGCGGAGCCGGACGATCCGTGGCGGATGACAACCATGTCGATGCGCATCGCCTCGAGGTTGCGCGCAGTGTCCACCAGCGTCTCGCCCTTCTGAACGCTGGACCCGGTGGACGCGATGTTCACCGTGTCCGCGGACAGCCGCTTCTCCGCGAACTCGAAGGATATGCGCGTCCGCGTGGATGCCTCGAAGAAGAGATTGACGATGGTCTTGCCCCGGAGCACCGGCACCTTCTTGATGGCCCGCTCACTGATCTCCTTGAACGGCTCCGCAGTATCGAGGATCGCCCGGATCTGATCCGCGCTGAGGTTTTCGAGGCCGACCAGGTCCTTGCCGAGGAACATCGGGCTGCTGCTCATTCCTCCTCCGCGGGCCGTGCGACGAGCTCGACGGCGAGTGCGCCATCGAGCTCGGGGACGCGCACCTCGATGACCTGGTGCACGCCCGCGTCGAACGTCCGCCCGACGACGTCCGGCTGGATGGGGAGCTCCCTGCCGCCGCGGTCCACGAGAACGCACAGCCAGATGCGACCCGGACGCCCGAAGTCCGCAAGCTCGTCCAGTGCCGCGCGTACTGTCCGGCCCGTGTAGAGGACATCGTCCACGATGACGAGGTTGCGTCCATCGACGCCGCCGGGGGGCAGGCGCGTTTCCCCGAGGACCGGCCTGGGACCGATGGTCGTGAGATCGTCGCGGTAGAGGGTGATGTCGAGGGTGCCGACGGGGGGTGTCTGGCCTTCTGCCCGTTCGATCTCCTGGGCGAGGCGCTCGGCCAGCTGGACGCCGCGTCGCTGGATGCCCATCAGGCAGAGGCCGTGTACGCCGTTGTTGCGCTCGACGATTTCGCGGGCCATGCGTTCCAGGGCGCGCTCGACGGCGCGTTCATCCATCAGCAGGCGACGCTCCGGCTTCACCATTCGGCTGTTCCATTCAGGGGTGCACGGCCGGCGCAAGGTACCGTGTCCGCGCGGCCGCTGTCAACGTGACGCGGAGGCCCTCCCGTCGGCCTTTACATCGCCCGCGCGGCCCCGTACCTTCGCACGTCCCGACCCAATGGCCGCGACCCCGCGCCGCGGCGGCACGTGCACGCGCGCTTGACATCATGACCATACCCGTCGATCCGGGCTGGCTCAGCCTCCTGCCGCCCCTCGTGGCGATTGCCCTGGCGCTCGTGACGCGCGAGGTGATCCTGTCGCTCTTCGCCGGGATCTGGCTCGGGGCGCTGCTGCTCGTCGGTTTCAACCCGGTCACGGCCACGATGATGAGCCTCGAGAACTTCGTCCTCGAACCGCTCACGGACGGCGACCACATGGCGATCATCCTGTTCAGCCTCATGCTGGGCGGCATGGTCGGCGTGGTGTCCCGCAGCGGCGGCGCCCAGGGGATCGTCGAAGTCCTCCGTCCCTTCGCGACGACGCGGCGGCGGGGACAGTTCTTCGCGTGGCTCTCCGGCCTCATCATCTTCTTCGACGACTACGCCAACACGCTGATCCGCGGCAACACGATGCGGCCCATGACGGACGAGCTGCGCATCTCGCGCGAGAAGCTCGCCTACATCGTGGACTCCGTGGCGGCGCCCATCGCGGTCATTGCACCCATCTCGACGTGGGTCGGCTTCGAGATTTCACGTATTGGCGACTCGCTGGCAGCCACCGCCGAACAGGTCACCGATCCGGCCGTCCAGGCGCAGCTCGCCGCCGGCGCCGCAAACCCGTTCAACGTCTTCCTTCACTCGATCCCGTACCTGTTCTATCCGATCTTCGCCATGGCGCTCGTCCTGCTCATCGCGCTGACGGGTCGCGAGTTCGGCCCCATGCGGAAGGCCGAGCAGCGGGCAGCCAGCGGCGGCGGTGTATACCGGCCCGGGGCAACGCTGGCGGCGGATGTGGAATCGGCGCTCGGCCAGCCCGACGAGCACACGCCACGGCGCTGGTACAACGCCCTCATCCCCATTGTCGTGGTCGTCGGCGTGGCGCTCATCGCCCTCTACCACACCGGCGCCGAGGCGCTGGAGGGTCAGGAGCTGAGCCTGCGCAACATCATCGGCGAAGCCGACCCCTTCCGCTCCCTGCTCTGGGCCTCCTTCGCGGGCGGACTCGTCGCCATGGCCCTCGCCGTGGCGCAGCGCATCCTCACCATTAAGCAGGCACTGGAGGCGTGGGTGGGCGGGATGCGCGCCATGCTCCTCGCCGTCATCATCCTGGTCCTGGCGTGGGGACTCGGCGCAGCCACCGGCGCTCTCGGCACCGGGCCGTACCTCGCCGCACTTCTCGGCGAGACACTGCCCCTCGCGGCGCTGCCCGCCCTCGTCTTCGTGGTGGCTTCCGCGACGGCCTTCGCGACGGGAACGTCATGGGGGACGATGGCCATTCTCTTCCCCGTGGTCGTCCCTCTCGCCGTCGCCATGGGTGCCGGCGTCGGTTTCGCCGGCGGCGATGAGTACACCATCCTCCTCGGCGCCATCAGCTCGATCATGGCGGGTGCCGTTTTCGGCGATCACGCCTCGCCCATCTCCGACACGACGGTCATCAGTTCCATGGCCTCGGCCTGCGATCACATCGATCACGTCCGTACGCAGCTGCCGTACGCCCTGCTGGCGGCCGGCGTCGCGCTCCTGGTCGGCGACCTGCCGACCGCCCTCTGGGGCGTGCACCCCGGCATATCCATCGTTGCGGGCCTGGTAGTCATCTACCTGCTCCTGCGTCTCATCGGCAAACCGATACACGAAGACGCCGAAGCGCTAGGCGAGAGTTGACGGGGCGGGACGGGTGTGCGCGATGCAGGCCGATGAGACGGGCTACCGCCGCGCCCTGAAGAACGTCCGCAGCAGGTCGCCCGCCTCCCGGGCGAGCACGCCGGACGTCAGTTCGAGGCGGTGATTCAGGCGCGGGTCCTGAACGATGCAGCCCAGCGATCCGCACATCCCCGTCTTGGGATCATCCGCAGCGTAGACCAGACGCCTGACCTTCGCCAGGACCATTGCTCCCGCACACATGGAACACGGCTCCAGCGTCACGTACAGGGTCGCTTCGAGGAGCCGGGACGTCCCGAGTCGGGTGGCCGCCTTCCGCAGCACAACCATCTCCGCGTGGGCCGTGGGGTCGTCCGTGGTGCGGGTCAGGTTGTGCGACTCGGCGACCAGGGCGTCGCCGAGAACGAGCACGGCCCCCACGGGCACTTCGGCCACGGCCACCGCTGCATGAGCAAGCTCCAGCGCGCGCTGCATCCACAGCGCGTCGTGGTGCCGTGCCACGGAATGGACCGGACCGTCAGGCGGCGCCCGGCTCGGCCGCAAGAGTCAGGTTGACGGCCACGGGCCGGAGTCGGCGGATCACGCTCGAGACACGACCCTGGACGGCCGCGGCCGCAGCGGGGGCGTTGACCGACAGCGCCGTCTCGCCGGTCCGCGCCGGTTCGAGGACAGGACCGCCAGGACCCGACGTGCAGTGGCGAGCCTCCGTGCCCCCGCCAACGTTCACCATGGCGATGTCGCCCGGATCGAGTGCGGATGCCTCCGCCGGCTCGACGAGGAGGAGGTCGCCCGGCCGGATGCCGGCCTCGATGAGGTGGTTCCCCGACATGGGGACCAGGTACGCGCCATTGGCGGCGATGAGCTTGCGGTCCAGCTCGAGGTGCGAACTCGGAAGCGGTGTGTCCGGTGCGTCATACACCGGGACACTCACCGTCCTGGCCCGCATTTCCACGCCCAGCAGCCGCACGCCACGCGACCGTGACGGGTCCCGCTCGATCCAGCCCTTCACTGCCAGGGAATGGAGAAGCTCGGACACCGTCTTGGTACTCTTGATCGAAAACTCGCGGCCGATTTCGCGGATGGAGGGCTGGTAGGTGTTGTGGCGCAGATACTCGACGATGTAGTCGAGGACTCGGCGCTCCAGCTCGTTGAGGGGTTTCGGCATCGTCGCCTCCAGAGGGGCGCTTACCGCAGATGAGCCCGGGCGCGCTGACCGGGTACGGATTGGGCGTGGACCACCCGCCACCAGGATCGCAGGTCCACGCCCCGAGGCTCTCCATGGAGCCTATTGCCCCTCCTGGGCTCGAACCAGGACTCTCCTGATCCAGAGTCAGGCGTGTTGCCAGTTACACCAAGGGGCAGCGCTGATTCAAGTGTACCGGACGTTTACCTGAGTGTCAAGCAACTAGTTGGGGGCGTTACGGGGGGTTTGACGGAGGGTTGACACGGCCGTCGCGAGCCGTCCCAGGACCTGTTCCCGACCGAGCAGGCGGGCCACCTCGAAGATGCCCGGCGACGACGCCTGTCCCGTGAGTGCGACCCGGAGCGGGTGAATGAGCTTCCCCGCCCCGATGCCGTCCTCGGCGGCGAACGCGCGGATGGCGGTCTCGAGAGGCTCCTCGGTGAACGGCTCGACGGTTGCGAGACGGGCGGCGAGGCGCTCCAGGCGGTCCGCAACGGCGAGGGGGTCCTTCCAGTGCCTGGCGACGGCATCGTCGTCGTAGTGCACGGCGTCCATCAGGAAGGGGCCGGCCTGCAGCGCCATCTCGGCGACGGTGCGGGACCGCACCTTCAGGATGTCGGCCAACTGCAGCCACCAGTCCTCCGGCCGCTCCGTCCCCGCATCGGCAGTCAGGTCACGCAGCCGGCGGGCGAGGTCGGCCGACGGATGCCCGGCGAGATAGCGGCCGTTCATCCATTCCAGTTTCTGGACGTCGAAGACGGCGCTCTTCCGGTTGATCCCCGACAGGGAGAACCGTTCGACGAGTTCGTTTCTGGAGTAGATCTCCTGGTCGGAACCCGGGGACCAGCCGAGCAGGGCGAGGAAGTTGACCATGGCGTCCGGGAGGAAGCCCTGGTCGTGGTATTCGCCGATGGCCGTGGCGCCGTGCCGCTTCGACAGTCGTCTGCCGTCCGGTCCGAGAATCATGGGGACGTGGGCAAAGACGGGGCACGGCTGTCCGAGCGCCTGGTACAGCAGGATCTGCTTCGGCGTGTTGGAGATGTGGTCATCGCCCCTGACGACGTGGGATATGCGCATGGCGATGTCGTCGCTCACCACTGCAAGATTGTACACGGGCGTGCCGTCGGTGCGGAGGATGACGAAATCCTCGATGTCGGCATTGGCGAAAGTGATTGCGCCGTACACGGCATCGTCCCAGCCCGTGGCCCCGTCCGGTACGCGGAAGCGGATGGCGCACGCCTCTCCGGCGGCCGCCCGGTCCGCGGCTTGATCGCTGTCGATCCCGGCGCAGCGGCGGTCGTAGCGGAAGGCGGCGGGTCCGTCCGGGTGGATCGCGCGGCGTTCATCCAGCTGCTCCGGCGTGCAGAAGCAGCGGTAAGCGGAACCGTCCTGCAGGAGGCGGTGCGCGTCCTCGCGGTGGCGCTGGAGTCCATCCGCCTGATGGAGCGGCCCCTCGTCCCAGTCCAGACCGAGCCAGGCCATGCCATCCAGGATGGCCCGGGTCATGTCGTCGCTCGAGCGTTCCCGGTCCGTGTCCTCGATGCGCAGCACGAATGCGCCACCGTGGTGTCTGGCGAGTAGCCAGTTGAACAGGGCGGTGCGGGCCCCGCCGACGTGAAGGTACCCCGTGGGTGACGGGGCGAAACGCACTCGGATATTCGGGTCGCGGGACATACGGGTGAGGTTACAGCGACGGCCGACGAGGGCACAAGTGGTCGAGGGCGTTCTCGTTACGACTGCGCGCGCCGTTGCAGTGCAAGCACCAGAGCATTGAGGATCTCCAGCTGCCGGCGGTGCTGCCTCTGGAGCTGATCCAGCATGGCGTCGCTGGCCGCCGGGGCCATGGCCTGCACCTCGGCACGGGTTGAATCTGCCGCGTGATTCCCTACACGGTGCAAGGGTTGTTCCGCCTTGTACCACGGACGAGGCGCCCTATCTTACCGCCGGCACCTCCCGACAGGGAGAGCTGAAGGGATTGCGACCACTCAGCAGGGGACCCAGATGCTGACCGACATCGAGATCGCACAGAGCGCCACAATGCGGCCCGTATCCGAGATCGCCGCGACGCTCGACCTCGGAGCCGACGACATCGAGCTCTATGGCAACTACAAGGCGAAAGTCCACGCCGACGCAGTGCTGGCACGCAGCGACAGCCAGGGCCGCCTCGTCCTGGTGACGGGCATCAACCCCACGCCGGCCGGGGAAGGCAAGTCCACGGTGGCGGTCGGGCTGGCCGACGCGCTGAACCTCCTGGGTCACCGCGTCGTCCTCTGTCTGCGGCAGCCCAGCCTGGGCCCGGTCTTCGGTGTGAAGGGCGGCGCCACCGGCGGCGGGTACTCGCAGGTAGTGCCCATGGAGGATATCAACCTCCACTTCACGGGCGACTTCCACGCGGTCACGGCAGCGCACGCGCTCCTGTCCGCCGTGCTCGACAACCACCTTCAGCAGGGGAATGCCCTGGGCATCGATCCCCGGCGGATCACGTGGAAGCGGGCCGTGGACATGAACGACCGGGCGCTGCGCAACATCGTCATCGGCCTCGGTGGCCCGCTGAACGGCGTGCCACGCCAGGATGGCTTCCTCATCACCGCGGCCTCGGAGGTGATGGCCATCTTCGCACTGGCCTCGGACCGGGCCGACCTGGAGGCGCGCCTCGGCGGCATCATCCTGGGCTATACCCGTGACCATCAGCCCGTCCGGGCTGCCGATCTCGGTGCCGGCGGCGCCATGACGCTGCTGCTCAAGGATGCCCTTCAGCCGAACCTCGTCCAGACGCTGGGCGGCACGCCGGCGTTCATCCACGCGGGCCCGTTCGGCAACATTGCGCACGGCTGCAACTCGGTCATCGCCACCCGCACAGCCCTCGCCCTGGGCGAGATCGTCGTGACGGAAGCCGGCTTCGGTGCAGACCTCGGCGCGGAGAAGTTCTTCAACATCAAGTGCCGGTCCGCCGGCCTGCGTCCCGAGGCGGCCGTGATCGTCGCGACCATCCGCGCCCTGAAGATGCACGGCGGGATCGCCAAAGCGGACCTCGGCACGGAAAACCCGAAGGCCGTCGCGGCGGGCTTCGCCAACCTCGCCAGGCACGTGGAGAACGTGCGGAAGTTCGGCGTCCCGCCGCTCGTCTCCATCAACCGATTCGCGACGGATTCCGCAGCGGAGATCGCCGCCGTGGAGGAGGGCTGCGCGCGCCTCGGCGTCGATGTCGCCCTCACGGACATTCACGCCCGCGGCGGCGAGGGTGGTCGCGATCTCGCGGAGAAGCTGTTGGGCGTGCTCGACGCCGGGGAGGCGAACTTCGCTCCCCTCTACCCGCTGAATCAGCCGCTGTCGACGAAGATCGAGACCGTAGTGAAGTCCGTCTATGGCGCGCGCGGCGTGGCGTACACGTCCACGGCCCAGCGCGATCTGGACCGCCTCGAGAAGATCGGCATGGGCGAGGTCCCGGTGTGCATGGCGAAGACCCAGTACTCCTTCTCGGACGACCCATCGCTGCTCGCGGCACCGGACGACTTCGTCGTAACGGTGCGGGAGGTGACGGCGTCCGGCGGGGCCGGCTTCGTGGTGGCGCACACGGGCGACATCATGACCATGCCCGGGCTGCCGAAGCGGCCCGCCGCGGAGGGGATGCACGTCGCCGCGGACGGCACGATCACCGGCCTGTTCTAGGCGGTCGCGCGGCGGCCGCGGCGGCCGTCCTCCCCCGATGACTGAAAGAAGAGAGCGGGTCCCCGTCAGGGAACCCGCTCTCTTCCCGCCCGCCGCAGCCTGCAGGGGCGACGGGGCGCGCGGTCGTCAGCGCGGTGTCAGTTCGGTCTCCTCCTCGTCGGCGGCTTCCGCCGCGAACCCGTCATCGGGCCGGCGTGTCCAGCTGCGGGCCTTGAAGAAGACGAAGCCAGCGCCACCGAAGAGGATCGCCACCGGCATGATGTAGACGAGGAGGTTGAAGCCCCGCGGGTCCGGCTGGAGCAGCACCCACTCGCCGTACTTCTCAACGAAGTAGGCCTTTACCTCGTCCGGCGTCATTCCCTCCTCCAGCTTCTCCCGAACGATGGCGCGCATCTCCTGCGCGAGCTGGGAGGGAGAGTCCTGGAGCGAGAGGCCCTGGCATACGACGCAGCGCAGCTTGGACGACACCTCCCGCGTCTGCCGGTCGAGGAGCGTCTCCTCGACGTACCGCCCCTGGTTCGGCGACACCGCCTCGGCAGTGGGCGCCTGTCCCGCCGCCGGCGTGGCCCCCTGCGCGGGCGCATACAGCAGCGCGACCACGACCAGCAAGGTCGATATCGTCATGAGCTCACCTCCGCTTCTCCCTCCAGGAGTGGCTCGAGCAGGGATGCCAGCCTGGACAGCGTGATCGGGCCGATCTGCTTGTGCACGACCACGCCGTTCTGGTCGATGATGAACGTCTCGGGCACGCCGTAGAGGCCGTAGCTCACAGCCGTCCTGGAGCCGGCATCCATCAGGGCCGGATAGGTCTGCCCGCCCATCTCCCGGATCCATGCCCGCCCGTTCGCCGGCGTATCATTGTAGAGGACGCCGAAGAAGCGGACCCCCCTCGGCTCATACATCGTCGCCGCGAGGGAGAGGTCCGAGTGCTCGTATCGGCACTCCATGCACCACGACGCCCAGAAGTTCAGCACGACCACCTCGCCGCGCAGGTCGGCGAGGCGCACCGTGTCCGGCGCGTCGAGCACGGGGAGGGCGAACTCGGGCGCCTCCCTGCCCGGCAGCGGGGACGGGATGTCCCGCGGGTCCAGGGTCATGCCGTAGGCGAGGAGCCCGAGGATTGGAATCGAGATGCCGATGCCGAGGGCGGATCTGCGCCAGTTCATGCTACGCCTGCCTTCTCATGCCGCCCGCGGGGGGCGCGTACGGTTGCGCGCTGGCGCCGGCGCGGCCATACGCTGAAGAACGCGCCGAACGCGATGATCGCGCTGCCGATCCAGATCCACACGACTAGCGGCTCGGTGATGACGGTGACCGTCGCGCTGGACCCGTCCTGCTCGAAGGCAAGCAGGTTCATGTAAAGGTCCTTGTGGGCGCGAGTGCGGACGGCGGGGGTCGTAATGGGTTCCGAGCCGCGTGCCCGGTAGTAGTTCAGCCGCGGGTTCATCTCGCCCGACAGACGACCGTTCACCAGTACGTCGAAGCGTGCGCCGACGACGAAACGGTGTGGCTCATCGCGGGCCCACAGCTCCTGGAACTGGACGGCGTACTCCTGGAGCTGGACGACTTCGCCCACCCTCACCGTGGCCTCGCGTTCCAGCCGGAAGACCGAGGAACCCGTGATCCCGACGACCATCATGATGAGCCCGAGATGGGCCGTGTACCCGCCATACCTCCGCGGGTTGGCGTTCATCAGGCCCCAGAGTGACTCCGCCCAGCTGCCGCCACCCGCCCGCCGCCGCGCTGCCGTGCCCAGTGCGAACTCCTGGATGTTCGAGACCGCGGCGAACGCGGAGAACGTGAACGCCAGAATCCCCCAGAAGTCGCGCATGCCGACCGTCAGCACGACGGCCAGCACGAGGATGGCCGCCAGCGCGGGCTTGACCAGCTTCCTGCGGAGGTCCTGCGCATTCACGACGCGCCACGGCAGCATCGGGCCGATCCCCACCAGGAATACCAGCGCCACGCACAACGGGATCGTCATCCGGTTGAAGAACGGCGCTCCCACGCTCACCTTCACGCCGCGTACGGCCTCCGCGAGGATCGGGAACAGCGTGCCCAGCAGCACCGTGAACGTGAACGCAGTGAGGAGCAGGTTGTTCAGCAGGAAGACGGTTTCCCGGGACGCCATGTTGTCCAGGTGCCCGTCGCTGCGCAGTTCCGTGGAGCGACCCAGCAGCATCACCATCGAGAAGACCAGGATGATGGCGATGAACGCAAGGAAGAACATCCCGATGGGGCCCTCGCCGAATGCGTGGACCGACGAGATCACGCCGCTCCGCGTCAGGAACGTGCCCAGAATGGTGAGGAGGAACGTCGCGATGATCAGCGACATATTCCACATCCGCAGCAGCCCCCGGCGCTCCTGTACCATGGAGGAGTGCATGAAGGCGGTGGCCGTCAGCCAGGGCATGAAGGAGGCGTTCTCCACCGGATCCCACGCCCAGTAGCCGCCCCAGCCAAGCACCTCGTACGACCACCACATGCCGGCCACGATGGCGAGGGTCAGGAACGACCAGGCCACGATGGTCCAGTTCCTCGTCACCCTGAGCCAGGTATCATCGAGGCGGCCGGACATGAGAGCCCCCAGCCCGAAGGCGAACGGCACGGTCATGCCCACATAGCCGAGGTAGAGCAGCGGCGGGTGGACCGCCATGAGGATGTGGTTCTGCAGCAGCGGGTTCGGTCCCGGCCCGTCCATCGGCACGGGAGACACCAGCCCGAAGGGATTCGCCGGTCCCACCAGAAGGAGGTAGAAGAACCCGCTGACGAACAGCAGGATGGCGTTCGCGTACGCGCCGAGTGCCCCGAGCTTGGCGCGCGTGAGCCACATGGCGAGGGCAGCGTAGAACGCCAGCACCCAGCCCCAGAACAGGATGGAGCCTTCGAGGGCGCTCCACAGCGAGATCACCGTGAAGAGCAGGGGCGTCGCGCGGCTTCCCACCTGCGCGACGTAGTCTATGCTGAAGTCGTGCGTGACCAGGCCGTAGATCATCGCCAGGTTTGCAACCGTCAACAGCCCGAAACACGTATACGCAGCCGAGCGTGCACTCCTGATGAGCGCCGCCTCGCGCCGCTTCACACCCACGATGGCCGCGATCATGCCGTAGGACGCAACGGCCAGCGCGGCGACGAGGGCGGAATAGCCAATGATCCTGGTCACACTCTACCTCTATTCCCTCAGAGTCAGTTCGACTCGCGAATCAGATCACGGTACTTGTACTCCGGCAGCTGGTCGTGGTCCTCCGGCGGCCGGTACTCGTTGGAGTGCTTCACCATGACGCTCGAGGACTCGAAGACGCCGGAACTGTTCAGCTTGCCCTCCACTATGACGCCCTGCCCCTCCCGGAACATCGCCGGCGGCGCCTTCCGGGACTGGACGTCGACGGAACCGTCCACATCCTGCAGCGTGAACCGCAGGTCGAGATCGTCCGCGTTCCAGCGCACGGTCCCGGGCACGACCTGGCCGCCCAGCCGTACCGGCTTGTCGTACGCCTCGCTGCCGCGGGCCAGGAGCTCGCCGGGCGTGACGAAGTAGACGAGGTTCTCGCCGATGCCGCCGTACATCAGATAGCCGAAGCCGGACAGGATGATGACCGTTGCCAGAATCCCGCCCACGAGCTTGCCGCGCCTCATTCTTCGCCTCCCATTTCCCGCAGTGCCAGTTCCGCAGCCACCCGCCTTCGGTGCAGCAGCAGCGCGTACCCGCCGATGACGACCCACGCCAGCCCCAGGGCCAGGCGTATGTAGAACCACTCAGACATGGACTTCCCTCGCGACGAAAGCTTCCTGCTCGAGATGCGCCGCCCGGGCCCGCTCGAGGCGGGCAATGTAGTAGCGCATGCCGACGAAGAAAATGAACAGGAACAGGAACGCAAAGGCGTTGAGCCTCAGACCGATCACGTAGTATGGATCCACGGTGTCGGGCGTGGACTGGACCTGATGGATGGTGCGCCACCATCTCACGGACATGTACACGATGGGGACGTTCAAGAAGCCCAGGATGCCCACGGCGGCGGCCCAGCGGGCGCGGCGGTCTTCATCCTCCGTGAAGGACCGCAGCGACATGTAGCCCACGTAGATCAGCAGGAGAATCGCCGTGGTGGTCAGGCGTGGATCCCACGTCCACCAGATTCCCCATGTCGGGCGGCCCCAGATGGAGCCCAGGGCGAGGGTCAGCGCCGTGAGGATAACGCCGACTTCGGCCGCGGCCGCGGCGACCATGTCGTACTTGATGTCGCGGCGCAGCAGGAACAGGACGCTGGCGACGAACACGACGAAGAACGCGATCATCGAGACCCAGGCCGACGGCACATGGACGTACATGATCTTCTGCAGATGGCCCATGTCCCGGTCCGGCTGCGATAGCAGCAAGGCCGTGGCCTGCGCCCCCACGAAGAACAGGACGGCGAACCAGCCGAACGGCAGCAGCCACCGCGGGCGCGAGAGGGACGAGGTCGAAGGAGTCGGCGTCGTCGGCATTTCAGTCCTCGATGACGTACTCAAAGGCGAACAGCGCGCCCAGGAAGAAGATGACATCGTACACGATGAGGAGCCGGATCCAGGCACCGGTCTGGCCCATCAGGTCGCCATTCAGAATGCCACCCGTGGCCTGCACGGCGCCGACGAGCAGCGGGATGAGCATGGGAAACAGCAGCAGCGGCAGGAGCACCTCGCGGGCGCGAAGCCTGCTCGCCATGGCGGCGTAGAACGTACCGAGTGTGACGAATCCGAACGTGCCGAGGAACAGCACGACGGAGAGCGGCAGGATGACCTCCCACACCGGCAGGTCGTAGAGCAGCGCCGCCGCCGGCACCATGATGACCTCGACCAGTACGACGAACGCGAGATTCGCCAGCAGCTTGCCCAGGAAGATGGACCGGCGGTCGCCCGGGTAGAGGAGCAGCAGCTCGAGGGCCCCGTTCTCCAGCTCCTGCTCGTACGACCGGTTGAACGACAGCACGCCGCTGAACAGCACGGTGAGCCAGAGCACGCCGCCCGCCACGTTGCGGAGGGCGTCCTGGTCCGGACCGAGGGCGAATCCGAAGAGCAGGAGGATCAGCCCGGCGAGGAACACGACGGCATTGAAGTTCGCCTTCGTCCTGCGCTCGGCCGTCAGGTCCTTCCAGACGATGGCACCGACGCGTGACAGCTCGGCGCGCATCATGCCAGCCCCTTCCCGGCCACCCAGGCCGGTGCCCTGTCGGGTCGCGGCGTGGCTGCCGCCCCACCGCCATGCACCTCGGTCAGGCGGCCGTCGGCGATGTGCACGCGGCGGGACATGACGTCCGCGGCGCGGGCCATGTCGTGGGTGGTGAGGAGCACAACGCCGCCGGCGGCGGCGACGCCGAGGGCGAACTCGTTGACCACGTCGATGCCGTCCTGGTCGAAGCTGGCGTACGGCTCGTCCAG
>DATHVO010000090.1:0-16549 GCA_035461265.1 Longimicrobiales bacterium | reverse complement strand
ACGGTGGCCCAGCTCGGCTACCTCTTTCTGGTCTTCCCGCTGCTTACGAGCGCGCCGGCAGCTGCATGGTCCGGCGGCATGTACCACCTGCTCTCTCACGCCCTCGCCAAGGCCGCCCTCTTTCTGGCCGCCGGAGCCATGGTTCACGCGCTGGGGGACGACCGCCTGGACGTGCTGGCCGGGATCGGCCAGAAGATGCCGGTCACCTTCACCGCGTTCGGGATCGCCGCCCTCAACCTCGTGGGCCTCCCGCCGTCGGGCGGGTTCATCGGCAAGTGGCTCCTCCTCACGGCGTCCATGACATCGGGCCAGTGGTGGTGGGCCGTGGTCATGGCGGCAGGCAGCCTGCTGGCGGCGGGGTACGTGCTCCTGGTGCTCCGGACGGCGTTCCTCCAGCCGGGCGCCGACCCGCTGCCACAGCAGCCGCCCCTGCTCATGACCGCCGGCGCCCTGACCCTCGCCCTCATCGCCCTCGCCCTGGGCCTGTGGGCCGAGGTGCCGCTGGCACTCCTCGGCGCAGCGGCGCCCGGCGCCCCGAACTGACATGCGCGCCCTCTACACCCTCGACGCGCTGCCCCTGCTGGTGCTCCTCAGCTCCTTCGTGCCCGGCCTCATCATCGCACTGCTGAAGGAGGAGCGCGTCGCACTCCGCATCGCACTGAACCTGGCCGGGGCCGTGGCGAAGATCGCGTTCGTGGGCCTGATGCTCGCCGGTGTGCTGCAGCAGCACATCTATGTGTGGCGCTTCAGCGTGATGCCGGGACTGGAGATCACTCTCATCGGCGATCCGCTGGCCCTGCTCTTCGTCACGCTGTCAGCCATCCTCTGGCTCATTACCACCATCTACGCCATCGGGTACCTGGAGGGGTCGCCCAACCGCAGCCGCTTCTTCTCCTTCTTCAGCCTCTGCGTCACCGCCACCGCGGGCATCGCCCTCGCCGGCGACCTGTTCACCTTCATCGTCTTCTACGAGGCACTGACCTGGGCGACCTACCCGCTCATCGTGCACCGCGGCACGGAAGCGTCCCTCCGCGCCGGCCGCATCTACATCGCCTACACGGTCACCGGCGGCACAGTCCTCCTCATGGGCATCGTCTGGCTGTATTCCCTGACGGGAACGCTGGGCTTCGTGGACGGCGGTTTCGTCCAGGGTGCGGCCCCGGGTCAGGATGCCCAGCTCGCCATCATCTTCGTGCTCCTCGTGGCCGGCCTCGGCGTCAAGGCCGCCCTCGTGCCTCTCCACGGCTGGCTGCCCATCGCCATGGTGGCGCCGGCGCCCGTCTCCGCGCTCCTCCACGCCGTCGCGGTGGTGAAGGCAGGGGCGTTCGGCATCGTCCGGGTGCTGTACAGCGTGTACGGCGTGGAGTACGCCACGCTCATCGGCGTCGCCCCCCTCCTCGCCCTGGCCGCGGGGTTCACCATCCTCTACGGGTCGATCCGCGCCCTCTCACAGGACGACCTGAAGAAGCGGCTCGCGTACTCCACGGTGAGCCAGGTGTCCTATATCACGCTGGGCGTCGCCACCCTCGGGCCCATTGCAACGCTCGGCGGTCTCGTGCACCTGGTGCACCAGGGGCTGATGAAGATCACGCTGTTCTTCTGCGCCGGGAACCTCGCGGAGACACACGAACTGAAGCGCGTGTCGGAGCTGGATGGCGTGGGCAGGCGCATGCCCCTCACCATGGCGGCATTCACGCTGAGCGCCTTCGGCATGATCGGCCTCCCGCCCACCGCCGGCTTCATCAGCAAACTCTATCTCGGGATGGGCGGCGTGCAGGCGGGCCAGCCGTGGATCGTCGCCGTGCTGGTCGGAAGCAGCATCCTGAACGCGGCCTACTTCCTCCCCATCATCCACCGGGCCTGGTTCGCACCGGCACGTGGCGAGGTCCGCCGCCACGAGGCCCACTGGCTCCTCCTCTGGCCGACCCTCGCCGCGGCCGGCCTCGCCCTGGCGGCCGGCCTGTTCGCCGCCGCGCCGGTGAGCCCCCTGGAGGTCGCCCGGCTGATGGTGGCCCGGAGGTACGGACCATGAGCCTCGCGCCCGGTTCCGCTGCCGGCATGCTCCTCGTCATTGCCGCCGTAGCATGGCCGGCGTCGCTGGCCCTGGCGTGGCTCGTACCGGTGGCACGCAGGTGGCTCGGCCCCCTCGTCCAGACGATGGCGCTCCCCGCCCTGGTCCTGGCCTTCACCGCCGACGCGGGCATGGAGCTGAGGGTGGTGGGACTCTACACGAGCCTGACCCTCGGGGTGGACCCCGTGGGCCGGCCGTTCCTCCTTCTCAAGTCGCTCCTCTGGACCGTGGCGGCCGTCCATGCCGCGACGTACATGCGGGAGGACCCTCGCCGGAGCACGTTCACCGGCTTCCTCCTGGCCACCGGGACCGGGAACATCGGCCTCGTCCTGGCCCACGATGCCCTGGGGTTCTATCTGTTCTTCGCCCTCATGACGTTCGCGGCGTACGGCCTCGTGGTGCACACGCGCACTGCCGAGGCCCTTCGGGCGGGACGCGTATACATCGGCATGGCCATCCTCGGGGAGGCGCTCCTCCTCGCGGGACTCCTGGCGGCCGCGGGACTCGCCGGCGACGTCTCGTTCCGCACGCTGCCCGCCGCCTTCGCGGATTTCCCCCGGCCCGACGTGGTGGCGGGGCTGCTCCTCTTCGGTCTGGGCGTGAAGGCCGGACTGGTGCCCCTGCACGTCTGGCTCCCCCTGGCCCACCCCGTTGCACCGACGCCGGCCAGCGCGCTGCTCAGCGGCGCCATGATCAAGGCGGGCGTCCTGGGCTGGCTCCGCTTCCTGCCCATGGGCGAGCTGGCGCTGCCCGGCCTCGGAGCGGCAGTCATGGGTCTCGGCGTGCTGGCCATGTTCTACGCCGCCGTCCTCGGCGTGCTGCAGTCCGACGCCAAGACGGTCCTCGCATACTCCAGCGTGAGCCAGATGGGGTTCCTGGCCACCGGCGTGGGCGCCGCGCTGGTGGTGCCCGACGCGGCTCCGCTCCTGGTCCTTGCCGTAGCCGTCTACGCGCTCCACCACGCCCTGGCCAAGGGCGCCCTCTTCCTCGCCATTGGCGTCGTGCCTGCGCGGGCCCTCCGCGGCCGCATCTCTCCGTGGCTTGCCGTGGCGGCGATACCGGCACTGGCCCTGGCAGGGGCGCCGCTGACCAGCGGGGCCATCGCGAAGCTCGCGCTGAAGAACGCGCTGGGCGAGCTGCCCGCGCCATGGCCGGCCCGCGTCGACGTGCTCCTGGGTGCCGCGGCCGTGGCCACCACGCTCCTCATGGCCCGCTACCTGGCGACCCTGCGCGCCCGTGCGGGAACGGACGACGCGACGGAGCCCTACCGCCCCGGCCTCATCGGGCCGTGGGCTGGCCTCGTGCTGGTGAGCGCCGCGGCGGCGGCCTGGTTGCCGGCCGCCCTGGCACCCCTGGGCGAGCTGCCCCTCGCCACGCAGCCGCGCTACATCGCGGCCGCGGCCTGGCCGCTGGTCCTCGGCGTGGCCCTCGCGACCGGGACCATACTCCTGGGACGGAGGGTCGCGACCGGGCGGTTGGGGGAGGCTCCGGCGGGGGACCTGATCGTCGTCGCGGAGGCCGCGGTCGCCGCGGCCCGGAGGGCAGGCCCGCCGCTGCGGGCGCTCCGGGAACAGGTGCCGCAGACGCGCATCGCCCGGTGGCTGGCGCGCGTCGCCGCAGACCCCGTGGACAGGACGGCACGGGCGCTGGAGGCGGCCACCACGGGACCCGCCCTGGGCGCGGTACTCTGCGTCCTCGCCGGCCTGCTCTTCATGGCGCTCCGGTGACGACGAGCCCGCTCGCCGCCCTCCGCCGTACGTCGTACTATGTTCGCATGAGCAAACACCGCGACGATGTGGACCAGCGGGACAGGCTGCGGCTGACGCAGCTGTCCCACGGCGCCGGCTGAGCCTGCAAGCTCGGCCCCGCCGAGCTGACGCAGGTTCTGCGTCACCTGGTCCCTTTCCATGACCCGGATGTGCTCGTCGATGCGGGCACGTCCGACGATGCCGCCGTCTACCGGCTGGACGGCGATCGCGCCCTCGTCGCGACCGTCGACTTCTTCACGCCCATCGTCGACGACCCGTACGACTTCGGCCGCATCGCCGCCGCGAATGCCCTGTCGGACGTCTACGCCATGGGCGGGCGCCCGCGGTTCGCCCTGAACATCATCGCGTTCCCGCGTGACCTCCTCGGGACCGGCCTGCTGGAGGAGATCGTCCGGGGCGGCGGCGACATCGCCCTCGAGGCGGGCATCGCCGTCATCGGCGGCCACTCCATCGACGACGCCGAGCCCAAGTTCGGGATGTGCGTCATAGGCGAGGTGGCGCCGGACAGCGTCGTGCGAAATCGCGGCGCACGGCCAGGCGACGTGCTGGTCCTGACGAAGCCCATCGGTACCGGTGTCATTGCCACGGCCATCAAGCAGGGCGCCGCTCCTGCCGAGGTCGTCCGCACCGCCGTGGACGCCATGACCACGCTGAACCGCGGCGCCGCCGAGGCCATGGTGCACGTGGGCGTGTCCGCCGCCACCGACGTCACCGGGTTCGGCCTCCTCGGCCACCTGCGCAACCTCCTGCACGGCGATGAGCTCGGCGCGACCATCCGGTCGGCCGACGTGCCGCTGCTGCCCGGCGCGCAGGAGCTGGCCGGTGCGGGGTTCATTCCGGGGGGCACCCGACGCAATCTCGAGGACACGGCGGGGCGAGTGGAGTGGGGCGCCAACCTCGACGAGACGGACCGCCTGCTGCTGTGCGACGCCCAGACCTCGGGCGGCCTGCTCATGGCCGTGTCGCCGGACCGGGCCATGGAACTGCAGGACCAGCTCCGCGCCCGTCACGCGCCTGCCGCCGCCGTCATCGGCGAGGTGACCGCCGGTCCCGGCGTTACCGTGGAGTAGGTCGCGACGTCCGGCGCTGCGATCCGCAGCCCGGTGCGCCGGCACCCTTCTTGATCATCCGTGCGGCTGTGGCATCGGACCGTCAACACGGAGGACCGCGTGAGCAGCGAAGGCGATCGGAATCAGGAACGCGACAAAGTCCGCGAAGAAGTTCGTGAGGAGGAGCGCACCGAGACGGCGGAGCGGCACGCGGAGGACGGCAGCTACATCGAGAAGGGCCGGACCGCGGACGGCAAGGACGTCGTCACGGAGCAGTCCGAGGACTCGTTCCCCGCCAGCGACCCGCCGTCCTGGACCCCCACCACGAGCGTAGGCGGCACGGACGACGTCGACGAGACGTAGCGGATTCCGTAAACGGGAGCGTGCCCCGGCAACCAGCCGAGGCACGTTCCCGTTCCCGTTCCCGTTCCCGTTCCCGTTCCCGTTCCCGTCAGGTATGTATGACCCGGCCCAGTGAGTCGAGCGCCGCCTCCGCAATGGACTCGGAGAGCGTCGGGTGCGGATGCACGGCCTTCTCCAGCTCCTCCGCCGTGCTCTCCAGGTGCCGGCCAAGGACGAACTCGGCGATGAGCTCGCTGGCGCTCGGGCCGACGATGTGTGCGCCCACGATCTCGCTGTACCTGCGGTCCCGGATGATCTTGACGAAGCCGTCCGTTTCGCCGGCGGTGCGCGCGCGGCCGTTTGCACTGAACGGGAACTTGCCCACATCGATGTCGAGACCCTTCTCCTTCGCCGCCTTCTCCGTCAGGCCCACGCTGGCCACCTCGGGGTGGCAGTACGTCACGTTGGGGATGTTCGCATAGTCCACCATGCCGTGACCTTCGCCGGCGATGTGCTCCGCCACCGCGATGCCCTCGTGGGACGCCTTGTGCGCCAGCAGCGGCGGTCGCGCGACGTCGCCTATGGCGTACACGTTCTCGACCGTCGTCTGCAGGTGGTCATCCACGACGATGAAGCCGCGGTCCGTCTTCACGCCGGCCTTCTCCAGGCCTATGTCCTCGATGATGGGCGCCCTGCCGACGGCGACCAGGACCACATCCACTGCGACCTCCTGCGTCTTGCCGTCCTTGCCTTTCACGTGGAGCGTGACGCCATCCTTCCCGACGTCCGCCTTCTCCAGGCGGGCGCTCACGTGCATCTCGATGCCGCGCTTCCTGTACGTCTTCGCCACCACCGCCGAGCACTCCTCGTCCTCCAGCGGGAGGACCTGGTCGAGGGCCTCGATGACCGTGACCTTGGAACCGAAGGCATTGTAGACGTCGGCGAACTCCATGCCGATGGCGCCGGCGCCGATGATACCGATGGACGCGGGCAGCGACTTCGGGAACACCGCCTGATCGCTGCTCCACACGCGCTCGCCGTCGAACTTCAGGATGGGCAGGTCCCGGGGACGCGAGCCGGTGGCAATGATGATGTTCTTCGCCGTGAGCGTCCGCTTCCCGCCATCCTTGCCCTCCACGTCGACCTTGCCGCCGCCGGCAAGCCGGCCCCAGCCCTCGACGTGCTCAACCTTGTTCTTCTTGAACAGGAAGCCCACCCCCTTCGCGCCCTGCGACGCCACCGTGGACGCCCGCTTCGCCGCCACGCCGATGTCCAGCTTCACCTCGCCGACATCCACGCCGAACTGCTTCAGGGATGGCGCCTTCCGCGCATACTTCGCGCTCTCGAGCATCGCCTTCGTGGGGATGCAGCCGATGTTGTTGCACACGCCGCCCAGGCCGCCCGACGGCCCGCCGGCCTCCACGCACGCCACCGACATCCCCAGCTGCGCGCCGCGGATCGCCGCAACATAGCCACCCGGACCCGCACCGATTACGACCAGATCGAATTTGTCAGCCACACTCACCTCTCGCCGTTTACCCCTCCGCCTGTAGCGCCTTAAGCGCCTTTCCCTGCCTTCCGCTACGCCACCATCATCATCGGTTCCTCGATCAGTTCCTTCAGCGTCTGCAGGAACCGCGCGCCCATGGCGCCGTCCACCACCCGATGGTCGCAGCTCATGGTCATGCGCATGCGCGGCCGCACCACCACCTCACCGCGCTCCACCACCGGCTTGTCCTCCACCGCGCCCACGGCGATGATGCCCGATTCCGGCGGGTTGATGATGGCCGTGAACTCCGTGATCCCGAACATGCCGAGGTTGCTCACGGAGAACGTGGCACCGGTGTACTCCTCCGGCTTGAGCTTCTTTTCCCGGGCCCGCGCCGCCATTTCCTTCACCTCCACGGCGATGTCGCGCACGCGCTTCGCATCCGCGTCCCGGACGATCGGCGTGATCAGGCCATCCTCCACCGCCACCGCCACGCCGATGTGGACCCGGCCGTGACGGACGATGACACTGTCGTGCCACGCCGAATTCACTTCGGGATGGCGCGCGAGTGCCGCGGCCACGGCCTTGATGACGAAGTCGTTGATGGACGCCTTCACGCCGTCCTTCTCCAGGCGCTCGTTCACCCGGCCCCTGACCTCCATCATGCGGGTCATGTCCACCTCGATGGTGAGGTAGAAGGTCGGGACGGGACCGTTGGACTGCACCAGACGCCTGGCAATGGTCTTCCGCATCTGGGAGACCGGGATTTCCTCGGACTCCGGTCCGGCATCGGCACGGGCCGGAGCGGCCGGCGGCGCAGCCTGCCGGTCGGGGCGGGACTCCGCCTCGGGTGCGGGAGCCTCGCCGGAGGAATCGGCGCGCCCCGGGCCCGCCGCCACGGCTGCCTCGATGTCGCGCTTCGTGATCCGGCCGCCGGGGCCTGTGCCCTCCACGGTGGCGAGGTCCACGCCCGACTCCTCCGCCAGCCGCCGCGCCAGCGGCGACGCGCGGAGTCGCTCCCCGTCCGCGCCGCCCGCGCCGCGGGACGGCTTGCGGGCTTCCGGCTCCGCAGCGTGCGGCTCCTTCTCCGGCGTCTCCGCCTCCGCCGGCTCCTGCGCGGCCTTCGCCGTCGCGGGGGGCTTTGGTGTGGCGGCACCGTCAGCCTTAGCGGCCGGTTCAGTCGGCTCGGCAGGTTCGGCACTCGCGCCTGATTCGGCCTTCGCAGCAGGTTCGGGCGACGCCTCCCCGGTCTCCGCCTCCGGCGACTCGCCTTCCGCCATGATCACCGCGATGACTTCACCCACGGGCGCCGTGTCGCCTTCCTTGATACGCACGCCCTGGAGGACGCCGCTGCCCCGGGCCACAAGCTCCATGGTGGCCTTGTCCGTCTCGATCTCCGCCAGGACGTCGCCCTCGTCCACGGCGTCGCCCTCCTGCTTCAGCCACCTGACGAGCTGGCCTTCCTCCATTGTGGGAGAAAGCGCTTCCATGTGGACCTTCGTCGCCATCCCGCAGTCTCCTCAGTCCGGCCGCGCCGGCGGGAAGCGCCGGCTGCCGCAACGGACTCGTGCCTGGTTCACCGGTACAGGACCTGCTCGCACGCCGCCACCACACGGTCCGCCGATGGCTTCGCCATCCGCTCGATCTGCTTGGCGTAGGGCATCGGCACGTCCGCCTGCGTCACCCTGGCCACCGGGGCGTCCAGGTAGTCGAACGCCTCGTCCTGGATGAGATCCACGATCTGCGCCCCGATCCCCACGTAGGGCCAGCCTTCCTCCACGTAGACGACGCGGTTCGTCTTGTGCACACTCCGCAGGATCGCCTCCACATCCAGCGGCCGGAGAGACCGCAGGTCCAGCACCTCCGCACTCACCTCGGCCTGCTCCAGCTTCTGGGCGGCCTGCAGGCACGGATGCACCATCTTGCCGTGGGTGATGATCGAGACGTCCGTCCCTTCCCGTTTCACATCCGCCACGCCCAGCGGGACCACGTGCTCGCCATCCGGCACCTCGCCCTTCATGGCGTAGAGCAGTTCGCCTTCCATGAAGATCACCGGGTCATCATCCCGGATGGACGCCTTCAACAGCCCCTTCGCATCCGCCGGCGTCGCCGGCGTAACCACCTTGAGCCCCGGAAAGTGGACGTACGATGCCTCCAGGGCCTGGGAATGCTGCGCAGACAGCTGCAGGGCGGCGCCCGTCGGCCCCCGGAACACCATGGGGCACTTGAACTGGCCCGCGCTCATGTAGTGCACCTTCGCCGCGCTGTTGAAGACCTGGTCCCAGGCCAGCATGGCGAAATTGTGCGTCATGAACTCGATGACCGGACGCAGCCCCACCATCGCCGCGCCCACGCCCAGCCCCGCGAACCCCAGCTCCGTGATGGGTGTGTCCACCACCCTGAGCTCGCCGAACCGGTCCAGCAGACCCTTCGAGACCTTGTACGCGCCATTGTAGAGGCCGACCTCCTCGCCCATGAGGAAGACGTCCTCGTCCCGCTCCATCTCCTCGGCCAGCGCCTGGTTCAGCGCGTCCCGATACGTCATCGTGGCCATGGCCATCCCTGTTCTCGTGTCTCCTCGGCCGCCGCCTCCGCACGCGCCGGCAATCCCCCTCCCGCCGTCCGACCATACGGAGACGTATGCCCTGCGTGCCGGCGCCTACGGCGTGGGGCCGTCCCGGACGCGTGCCGGCCCTACAGCCGGTTCTTGCGATCGAAGAAGAGTCGCCCGTTCACGTCCTCTTCCGCGTAGACGTGGCGGTAGAGCTCCTCGACTCCCGGCTCCGCCGACTGGTCGGCGAAATCGGCTGCGTCATCCGCCTCGTCGTGCACGCGCTTGTCGATGGCCTGGAGCTCGTCCTCGGTGATGAGTTCGGCGTCCTGGAGCTGCTCGATGAAGCGGCGGATGGGGTCCTTCTCCTTGTGCTCCTCGACCTCTTCCTTCGTGCGATAGACACCGTGGACGGGGTCGGACATGGAGTGGCCCATGAAGCGGTAGCACCGGGCCTCGATGAGGGTGGGTGTCTTGTCCTGACGGGCCCGGTCCACGGCGTCCTTCACCACGCGGCGCATGTCCAGCACGTCCATGCCGTCGGCGACGGCGGACGGCATGTCATAGGCATTCGCCTTCTGGGAGATGTCGTAGAGGGAGGAGGCGCGTTCCCAGGCGGTGCCCATGCCGAAGCGGTTGTTCTCCACGATGAAGATCACCGGGAGCTTCCAGAGGGCCGCCATGTTGAGGGACTCGTGGAACGCACCCTGGTTCACGGCTGCCTCGCCCATGAAGCAGATGCAGACCTGGTCGCCGCCGCGGTACTTGATGGCCCAGCCGAATCCGGTGGCGAGGGGGATCTGGCCGCCGACGATGCCCCACCCGCCCATGAAGTTGTCCTCGGCGCTGTAGAGGTGCATGGACCCGCCCTTGCCGCCTGAGCAGCCGTCGATCCGGCCGTAGAGCTCGGCCATGACGGCCCGGGGCGTGATCCCCTTCACCAGAGCCTGGACGTGGGAGCGGTACGCACTGATGACGTAGTCCTCCCGGCGGAGCGGTTCCAGGGCGCCAACCGCAACCGCCTCCTGTCCGATGTACAGGTGGCAGAACCCGCCGATCTTGCCGATGGCGTAGGCTTCCGCCGTCTTCTCCTCGAAGCGGCGCCCGAGGAGCATCTGGTACAGCATCTCCTGGAGGCGCTCACGACTCAGGCCCTCGAGGGCGGTCTCACCGGATCCGGCGTCGGCCGTGCCGAACGTCCGGCGGCCCCCGTTGCCCGACGGCTTCTCGTCCGCCGTGTGCTTCGCTGCCGATTTCGTCTTCGCCATGCTCTCTCCTGGCGGGGGGCGTTCCCTCAGCCCGCCGCCCGCTTCTGGATCTGGACCAGCCCGGGGGACCCGACACCGACCAGCTCCGCCGGCGCGGGCACGTCCGCCTCCAGGATCTCCGTGATCTCCCCGACGCCACCGGCTGTCACCGTCCGAGCCTGCCGCTTCGCGTGGTAGCTCGAGCGCACCAGCGGACCGGACTCCACGTGACGGAAGCCCAGGTCCTCCTCACCCACCCGCTTCCACTCCGCGAACTCCTCCGGCGTCACCCACCTCGCCACGGGCGTATGGTGCACCGTGGGGCGCAGGTACTGTCCGATGGTCACGATGTCCACGGCCGCCCGACGCAGGTCCTCGAGGGCCTGCCGGATCTCGTCCGCCGCCTCGCCCATCCCGAGGATGATCCCCGATTTCGTGAGCATCGACGAGTCCATGACCTTGGCGGCGCCGAGTAGCGAGATGCTCCGCCAGTAGCGCCCGCCCGGACGTGCCCAGGGGTGCAGACGCTCCACCGTCTCCAGGTTGTGGTTGAGGATGTCCGGCCGGGCCTCCACGACCTGCCGCAGGGCCGCCTCGTCTCCCTTGAAGTCCGGGATCAGCACCTCGATGGACATGCCAGGACGGGCCGCACGGCTCCGCCGGATCGTCTCCGCGAAGACCCATGCTCCGCCGTCCTCCAGCTCGTCCCTGTTCACGCTGGTGATGACCACGTGGTCCAGCTCGAGAACCGCCACCGTCTCGGCCACCCGCCGCGGCTCGTCCAGGTCCAGCTCCGTCGGCATCCCGTGGGCGATCGCGCAGTACTTGCACGCGCGTGTACACACGTCGCCGAGGATCAGGAACGTCGCCGTCCCCGACTCCCAGCACTCGCCGATGTTCGGACAGCCCGCCTCCTCGCACACCGAGTGCAGCCGCTGCCCCCGCATCAGCTTCTTCAGCCGGAGGTAGTTCGAGCCGCCCGGCGAGCGGACTTTCAGCCAGCCAGGCTTCCGGGTCCCGAGGGGCAGCGCTTCGCCGTCCAGGATCGGCAGCCGGGCCGTCCCCTTCGACTTCACCACACCCGTGTCCTTGCCCGCCGGCGCGAAGCCCCGCGGCAGACCATCCCCCGACGCGGCCCCCGACGCGGCCCTCAACCCATCCCTCGACCCGTTCTCCGGACCCATCTTCGCTCCTCGGCTCCTCCCGCCCGGCTCTGACAGCCAAGCCGGGCAAGGTAGCGTCACGATCCGTGCCGCGGCAACGCCGCCATACGGAGCCGTACTGCGGGGTGGACCAGGACCGCGGGGTATGCCGAAGAGCGTATCCGCGGCGGGCGGGTCCGCCGCGCCGTGGTGTGTACGACGCTTCAGTCCCGTCCCAGCATTGCCCGGAGGGCAGGCTCCAGCTCGGGCCAGCGGAACGGGTAGCCGCTGTCCAGCAGCCGCCGGGGGATGACGGGCGCGCTCGCCAGGAGCATCTCCTCCCCCATACCTCCGGGGGCCAGGTTGAGGGCCATTCGCGGCACGGACAGAAAGGACGGTCGGCCCAGCACTGCAGCCAGCGTGTCCGTGAACTCGCGGTTGGTGACGGGCTCCGGCGCCGCGAAGTTCACGGGCCCCGAGATCTCCGGCCTCCCGAGGACGTGGACCAGGGCGGGCGGGATGTCGTCCAGGGCGATCCACGGCCACATCTGCCGGCCGCTCCCCAGGCGTGCCCCGAGCCCGATCCGGAACAGCGGCAGGAGTGCGTCCAGCATTCCGCCCACCGGGCTGAGCACATTGCCGAAGCGCATGTGGACGACCCGGATTCCGGCCGCAGCGGCGGGCTCCGTCGCCGCCTCCCATGCCCGGCCGACATCAGCCAGGAAGCCCTCGCCCGTGGAAGCGGTCTCGTCCAGCCGTTTCTGCCCGGGTTGGTCGCCGTAGATGCCGAACGCCGACGCGGAGAAGAGGGCTCGCGGCCTGGCATCCAGGCTGGCCAGGGTCCGGGCCAGCAGGGTGGTTCCCTGGACGCGGCTCTCGCGGATGCGCCGCTTCTTCCCGTCCGTCCACACGCCCGCGATGCTCTCGCCAGCCAGGTGGATCACCAGGTCGTGGCCCTCCAGGCCCTGGGCATCGATGACCCCGCGGTCGGGGTGCCAGACCACGGCGCGATCCCGCCCCGCGCCGCCCAGTGTCCGGACCACGGGCGTCACATCGTGCCCCAGCTCCATGAGGTACCGTCCGATGGCGGTCCCTATGAACCCGGTGAATCCGGTGATGGCGACGCGCATGAGAGCCTACCGGCTGCGGTCGAGGGTGACGTCGTGCGTTTGGTGGCGGGCGCGCTCCTGCGCCGCCTCGTTCCGCGTCGAGTTCTCGTATTCCGATACGAGGCGTTCCATCATCTCGCCGCGCCGCCGGTAGAGCCGCTTCGGCTCACGCGGCTCGTGACGCGACAGCGCGTACGCGGCGAGGAGAGGAAGAGCGATGGTGGAGTCCGTATAGCAGACGACGGCGTCGGGCAGGCGATCGGGGTCCACCTTGCCCCAGCTCACGGCCTCCGCCGGCGTGGCACCCGACAGTCCGCCCGTATCCGGACGGGCGTCGGTGAACTGGAGGAAGTAGTCGTGCCCCTTCTCCGCGATGCCCATCACCTCCTGGATCTGCGGCTCCGTCTGCAGCATGAAGTTCTTTGGGCTGCCGCCGCCGAAGATGATCACGGCGGACTTCCCGCCGCTGCGCTTGCCGTCCAGCACGATGGACGCGGTTTCGTTCACGTCGGCGTTGACGTCGAACCTGAGTTCCAGGCCCTGGAGCGCGCCGGCCGCGACGTTCATCCCGATGGATGAATCGCCGGGCGACGACGTGTAGACCGGCACGTCGTACTCGTGGCAGGTCGCCAGCAGGGAGCTGCCCGTCTGACCGAGGGCACGCTGGCGCTCGCCTATGTAGCGGCCGCACAGCCAGTGGAACTCCGCCGTGGACATCGTCCGCTGGAACTCGTCGCCCCGGATGATCTTCCGGAAGAACGCGTCGGTGTCCAGCAGCACGGCGTAGTCGAAGAAGATGTCGTAGATGCGGACGACCTCCTCCTCCCGCAGTGCGACGTCCGACACGTGGGGATTCCCCTGCCGCATCTCCAGGCCGAGGCCGAAGTGGGCGTCGTGGTAGAGGTTCGCGCCGGTGGAGATGATCCAGTCAACGAAGCCCGCCTCGATGAGCGGGATGAGGGCGCTCATGCCGAGGCCCGCCGGCGTCAGTGCGCCGGTGAGCGTGATGCCCACGGTGACGTCGTCGTCCAGCATGCGCTCGGAGAACAGCCTGCAGCCATCGCGCAGTCGGCCGCCGTTATAGGCGAGGAATGCGCTGTCGATGAGATCCGCGGCGGTCACGTCCTTCGTCACCGGCGGCGGCGCGATGCGTGCCCCGCCGAGGTATCGGCTCTTGCCCATCAGTGGTCCCTCTCCGGGTGGTTACGGTGCGCCGCCCGCTCCGCTGTGCGGTCGGGTGCGGATCTCCGAGCGGTCCCTGCGGAAGCCGCCGATGCGCGCCGCCTCCGACTGCCGCTGCGCCGAGGCGCAGCTCTCCTCGTAGCACGAGCGGATGACCGAGACCGCCTCCTGCGGCGAGTCCGTCACCACGAGGAGCTTGAGGTCCGCCGCGTGGATTTTGCCCTCGGCCAGCATGGCGGTCTCGATCCAGTCCAGCATGCCCTGCCAGTAGGATCGCCCGTACAGGACCACCGGGAAATTGCGGACCTTGCCCGTCTGGATGAGCGTCAGCGACTCGAATAGCTCGTCCATCGTGCCGAACCCGCCGGGGAAGATGATGAACCCTTCGGCGTACTTCACGAACATCGTCTTCCGTACGAAGAAGTAGCGGAAGTTGACGGCGATGCGGACGTACTCGTTCATGCCCTGCTCGAAGGGCAGCTCGATGTTGCATCCCACCGACACACCGCCGGCATCGACGGCGCCCCTGTTTGCCGCCTCCATGATGCCGGGGCCGCCGCCCGTGATGACGGCGAACCCCGAATCCACCAGGAGCCGCGCCGTCTCGACGGCCGCCTGGTAGTACTCGTGGTCGGGCCGCGTCCGCGCACTGCCGAACACGCTCACGGCCGGACCGATGCGGGCCAGCGTGTCGAAGCCCTCGACGAATTCGCCCATGATCCGGAAGACCCGCCACGAGTCCGTGGTGGTCTCCGGCTCCCGGAGCCAGAGGTGCTCCCTGGACAGGAGCCGCTCGTCCTCGGTCTCCTGCCCCGGGGGTGTCTGGAACTCCGGCACCGGCACCGGCGGCTGCCGGGGCGGCGGCGACGGCGTCGTGCGGTCCTGCCTGCTCTCGTTCTCCATGGGCACCTCCCGCCGGCAATCTTGCGTCTCCCATCCCGCCCCGCAAACAGCCCGCCCCGCCGCTGCAGGTGTCCGCCTCCGGCCGCTCCGCGGTTGCCGGCTGTGCGGGCGGTTCCTATTCTTGCCGGATGAAATGTCCGAACTGCGGTACCGAGTCGGAGGGCAAATTCTGCTCCTCCTGCGGGGCGAGTCTCCGCGCCGCCAATTGTCCCGAGTGCGATGCGCCCCTCGCCGCCGGCGCCCGTTTCTGCACCCGCTGCGGCCACGAGATCGGCGGCGCCCGCCCGCGCCGGGCGCCTGCCGCCGCGGCATCCGGCAGCAACCTGCCCTGGTACATCGCAGGCGGCGTGCTCCTCGTGCTCGTCATCGTTCTGCTCTATCCCGCACTCCGCGGCGGCGACGATGTCCCCGCCAGGGGGGCGGCGCCCTTCGGCGCGACGCAGGGTGGCGGGCCGCCGCCGCTTAACGGCAGTCCGCGCGAGCAGGCGGACCGCCTCTACAACCGCATCATGGCCGCCCGCGAACAGGGCGACACGACGGATGCCGTCTTCTTCGCGCCCATGGGCATCCAGGCGTACCAGTCCGCGGAGCCGCTGGACGATGACGGCCTCTACCACCTCGCGGCCATACAGATCGTAGCGAGTGACCATGCCGCAGCCCGGGCCACCGCCGAGCGCATCCTCTCCCGCAACCCCAACCATCTCCTCGGCCTCGCCATCGCCGCGGAAGCCGCCGAAGGCGAAGGCGACCCCGCCGCCGCGCGACAGTACCACTCGCGGCTCGTGGATGCCTACGAATCGGAGATCGGCAGGCCGCTGCCGGAGTATCAGGATCACGCGAGGATTCTGCCGGATTACCTGAACGCGGCTCGCGGCGCGCTGAGGTAGCGGCATGGGCGTGCGGGCTGCCGCGGTGCTGGCAATCTCCTGGCTGGCCACCGCCGCGTCGCATGCCGGCGCCCAGGACCTCTCGCGGGAGATACGCGCCCCGCACATCGCCGCGCACATGGCGTTCCTCGCGGATGACCTCCTCGAGGGCCGCGCACCGGGCACGCGTGGCGGCCGACTGGCCGCGCGCTACATCGCCACACAGCTCGCGCTGGCCGGCGTGGAACCCGTGCGCGGCGACTACTACCAGCCCGTCCCGCTCCTGGGCTGGCGAACCGATCCGACGCGAACGAGCCTGCAGTTCGCCGCCGGCCCCAGGCGCCTGGCCCTAAGCCACCCCACGGACGCCGTGGTCTGGCTCGACAGCGGGGTCGACTCCGCCGTCGTGTCCGGCGAGCTCGTGTTCGTAGGCTACGGTGCGCGTGCGCCCGAGTACGACTGGGACGACTTCAAGGGGCGGGATCTTCGCGGCCGCATCCTCGTCACGCTCGTGAACGACCCGCCGGCACCACCGGGCCAGCCGCTCATCTTCGATGGCCCCGCCATGACATACTACGGCCGCTGGACGTACAAGGTCGAGGAGGCCGCCCGCCAGGGCGCCGCCGGCGTGCTCATCGTCCACAGCATCGACGGCGCCGGCTACCCCTGGTCCGTCGTTACGACGTCCTTCGCAGGCGAGCGCCTGGCCCTCCCCCACGACTCCATGGGAACCGCGCCCCTCGGCGTACAGGGTTGGGTCACCTTCGACGCCGCCCGCCGCCTTCTGGGCGTCGCCGGCCTCGACATCGACGAGCTGTTCGTGCGGGCC
>DATHVO010000089.1:0-3742 GCA_035461265.1 Longimicrobiales bacterium | reverse complement strand
TGCCGGCTATACACGACGCATGCTTCCACCGGCGCCGGCGAGGTCGCATCGCGGCGGAGATGGAAAGGGCTCCTGCACCGCTGTACGGCGGAGGCGAGTATGGAGAAGGTGAATCTCCGGGAGAAGCTGCTGCTCTTCGCCGAGCACTGGAGCCCCAGGATCGTGGGCGAGCTCAACGGCCAGCAGGTCAAGCTCGCGAAACTGCTCGGCACCTTTGACTGGCACCGCCACGAGGCGGAGGACGAGCTCTTTCTGGTACTGTCCGGCACGCTCACGCTGCGGCTGCGCAGCGGCGACGTGGTCCTCAATGAAGGCGAGTTCTTCATCGTCCCCCGTGGAGTCGAGCATCAGCCCCACGCCGAGGAGGAGGTCCACGTGCTCCTGTTCGAGCCGGCCTCGACGGTCAACACGGGCGCTGTCCGGAACGAGCGCACCATTGTGAATCCGGACTGGATCTGAGCACTTCCATGCTCACCGACTGGGGCTGGGACGACGACTGGGCTGCAGCGTTCGCAGGCGCGAACCGCGACGCGGCGGAGCGACCTGCCCGGGTCACGGGTCAGGACCGCGATCGGTGGAACGTCCAGCTCGCGGCTGGTCCATCCCTCGCCCGTATCGCCGGCTCGATCCGCGGCCCGATCCCGGTCGCCGGCGACTGGGTCGCCGTCCGGGCCGGACCCGCCCCGGGCGACCCCGAATCCATCGTGTCGGTGCTGCCCCGGCGGTCGGCGGTGTCCCGTGGCCGGGCCGGAGACGGCACCACGGAGCAGGTCCTCGCCGCGAATGTCGATGTCGTCTGGATCGTCCACGGTCTGGATGCGCCGCCGAACCTCCGCCGCATCGAACGCTACCTGGCCGCCGCATGGGAGAGCGGCGCAGTCCCGGAGATCGTCCTGACGAAGGCGGACCTGGCGCCCGAGGCAGACCACGCGGCGGCCGAGGTCGGATCCATCGCCATGGGGGTGACGCTTCACCTCGTCAGCATCGAGCTGGCCGACAGCGTGCACCGCCTCCGCGCGCACCTCCGGCCGGGCCGCACCGTCGTCCTGCTGGGGCCGTCCGGAGCGGGGAAGTCCACGCTGATCAACGCGCTCGCCGACGCCGCGCTCACGGCCACGGGCGACGTGCGGGAGTTCGACCGGAAGGGGCGTCACACAACGACGCGGCGCGAATTGTTTCAACTCCCGGGCGGCGCGCTGCTCATGGACACGCCCGGACTGCGGGAGTTCAGGGTATGGGCACTGGACGAGGGTCTCGACAGCGCGTTCCCGGAGATCGAGGCGCTCGCAGCGGAATGTCGATTCCGGGACTGTCGGCACGAGTCCGAGCCCGGCTGTGCGGTGACCGCGGCCGCGGGGACGGGCGGCATCGACGGCGAACGGCTCGCGAGCTACCGGAAGCTGCGGGCAGAGGCTGCGTATCTCGAGCGGCGGTCCGACCACCAGGCCCACGCAGCCGCCGTCGCCCGACACAAGACGGCGCTCAAGACGCTCAAGTACCACCCGAAGTATCGCCGGGACGACACGTGATGGGACCGCTGAAGCGCACAGCGCAGCCTCTAATGGGCGCAGGAGGCGACCCGAGTCATGCGCCTGCGCGACGTGCGTACCACGTGGACGACAGGAGGCTGTGATGCACGTTCGAATGCTTGTGCTTACGGTGGCAGTCGCCGCGTGCGCACCGACCCCTGCACCGTCGCCGCCGGCCACGGCATCACTCCTGGGTGATGGCGCCGGTGAGCTGGCGCCGACCGATCAGGAGGCGATCGCGAGCCTGCTCGGCTTCGAGCTCTCTGCCGAGGGCGTCCTCGTGGATGGGACCTGCGGCGAGCCGGTCCACGTGGAGCACGTCCACGTTCGGGATCTGGATCAGGACGGCACACCGGAGATCCTGTTCCTCGGGGGCAACACGTGCACCTCGGGCGGAACCGGGCAATCCGTGTTGCTGTTCGTCAGGGACGGGGACAGCGGCTACCGCGTTGCGCTGAACCTTCCCGCCGCCGCCTACGAGCTCCTCGAGCGCCCCGCGGGAATGCCTGACGTGCGGCTCGTCGGCATGCGTCCCTGCGCGGGCGTATGGCGCTGGACCGGGACTGACTATGATCACGAACGCAACGAACCGCTCGAGCCCGGCGGCTGCGATCTGTGACGGGCGGCCCGATTTCCCGGGACGTCATGCTGCGCCACCGGAAGGCGAAGCACGCGATGCCGTGGCTGATGGGCATGGCTGCATGCATGGCCGCCGTCGTGTCGTGGCCGGCGATAGGCCATTCGCAGGGGACGGACGCCGTGCGGATGGTCCAGGCGGGCGCGGAGGATGGCGCGACGCTGTCGCCCGACGGCCGGCTGGTCGCCTTCATCGACTGGACCACCGGCGATATCGCCGTCCGCGACGTGTCCAGCGGCACCGCTGTCCGCATCACGGACAGGGGCCTCTTCGCCGGCAGCCCGGGGTTTCCGGAACCGAGCCTCGTATTCTCGCCGAACGGGAATCGCATCGTGTACCCGTTCGGCAACTCCGAGGCGGGTGCGCCCTTCCGATACGAGCTGCGTGTGGCCGGGCTGGACAGCGCGGGCCAGCAGGTCCTCGCCGTGTACCCGCCAGACGTCGAGGTCGTCGCGCCCCTCGATTGGCGTGCGGGCACCGGCATCCTGGTCGCCACCGTGGCGGCCGACGGGAGCGGTGAACTCAGCATCATGCAGCCCGACGGCCGGCACACCCGGGTCGTGGAGCATCGACCGGGCGGCAGCGGCGTCATCCGTCAGGCTCTCTTCACCCCGGATGGCGCAGCCGTCGTATACCTGGCGAACGGAGGAGTCCGCCTTGTCCCGTCCGACGGCGGCGTCTCTCACGCACTCGGCATCGAAGCCGAAGCGCTGCTGGCGTGGACCGCGGATGGCGACCGGAGGCTGCTCTTCCATGGCACACGCGGCGACGTCACCGGCATCTGGGCGATCCCGTACACGGCAGGTCGCGCGGCCGGAGAACCGGCCCTGGTACGGGAAACGGCGGCGGGAGTACTTCCCGGCGGACCGACCGGCGTGGGTGTGGCGTTTCTCGAGCCCGCGGCGTGGCCCGAGCTGTTCGTCGTATCCCTGGACCTGGAGGCCGGGCGAGTCACGCGCGAGCCGGAGAGGATCTCCCTCCCCGAGGGCCTCGTGCCGGGCAATCCCGCCTGGTCGCGCGACGGCGCGCGGCTGGCGTTCACGCTTCGCGAAGCGAACCGCTCGGTGCACCGGATCATGGTCGCCGACGGGCTTCGCGGGCCCGTACGCGAGATCGCCCGGGTCGACCTCCGCGTCATGGGACTGGACTGGTCTCGGGATGGGCGGTACATCGTCGTGGGCGGGAGAGCGGATACCCGCCAGCTCGCCTGGGTCGGTCGGATCGATGTGGTGTCCGGCGTCGTGGAGAGACTCGTCACGGCACCCGTCAATGCCGTAGCCGCCGGCGCCGGCGAGGAGGTGGTATACGTGCAGGCCGCCCCTGCAGGGGAACGGACGGTCCGCGTCAGCGTCCTACCGGGAACCGGGACGGTGCCCCGGGTCCTGGACACGTACGCCGCCGCCGAACTTCCCCGCTCGATGTCCGTCTCACCCGATGGTGAGTGGCTGGCCCTCGTCAAGGCGGTCGATGGAGGACGGGCATCGGTGCTCCTGCTGCTGCCCACGTCAGGTGGAGAGGCACGAACCCTTCTGCGGCTCGAACGACCGGATGCGCTGGAATTGAATGCGGGAAGTCT
>DATHVO010000088.1:0-17166 GCA_035461265.1 Longimicrobiales bacterium | reverse complement strand
CCCGCGCGCGCTTCGACTTCCGCTGGCAGGACCAGTTCAACCTCGGGCTCGATCCGGAGACGGCGCAACTTTACCACGACGAGACGCTGCCCAAGGACGCGCACAAGGTCGCCCATTTCTGCTCCATGTGCGGGCCGAAGTTCTGTTCCATGAAGATCACGCAGGACATCCGGGACTACGCCGCCTCGGGCATGGCGGAGAAGGCCGACGAGTTCCGGGAGAAGGGCGGGGAGATCTACGTGCGCCAACCCTGAGATTCGTGGACATCCCTGACTCACCCACACGCAGAAGGGCCCGCCCGGCGTCTCGCCGGGCGGGCCCTCCCATTCACTGACGCGTCCAGCGCCTACCGGTTGGCCGTGTTGTCGAGGAAGAGCGTCGCGGCCGCATCCGGGTTGCCGCGCGCCGTGATCGTGTACACGCGCCCGTTTGCAAACGCTACTGTGTTCCTGGTGATCACGTTGGCCGCTGCCGGATCCCGTGCCGCCAGGTTATAGGTGGCGCTCGGCACCCTGACGAACTCGCTCCCGCCCTGGTACGCGATACCTGTGGCGAGCGTGATCACTTCACTCGTCGCCGTGTTCGTCAGAACCAGCGTGAGCGGAGTTGCGTTCGCCGATGCGTTCACGAACCGCACGTACGCCGTGGTCACGTCTACCGACGGCAGCACGTCCTCCAGAATGAAGGAATCCGCCGTCTTCGTCGTGGCGTCGTAGATGCCGCTCAGGTAGAACGAGTAGAACTTGCCCGTCGTCAGGTTCGCCGGCATGTTCGCGATGGTGAGGTCCTTGTCCGTCTCCACCGCGATCTTCGCCTGCAGGGTGTTCTGCCCCGACCTCATGTCCGAGTACCACGCGCTGCCGCCGTTCCCCGCGCTGCCGTAGGCCACGCCGGAATTGGGCTCCAGCCCCGCCGTCGTGCACTGATTCTGGTTGTCGGGTGTGAGCTGCCAGCACAGCGTGGTCCCGATGGCCGTCACCTTCGCGTCGTTGGCGTAGAAGTTCACCGCGGGGGAACCCACCGAGAAGTTGAAGAACTTCACGGCCGCTCCCCCCTCCTGCGGGCCGGCAATCTGCTGCACTGCGTTCTGCTCGCAGGCCGACAGCGCTGCCGTTGCCACGAGGAGCATCAGAATGGCTCTGAGAGTTCTCATGATTCCTTATGGTTCGATGATCCACATGGGCTTGGTATGATAGTCCGGCGCGAGGCCGCCGATCTTGTCCAGCTCGGCACGGTTCCACACATAGTCGGAGTTGAACCGTGGCCGGATGCGCTGTACGGGCATGCCGTTGTTGTCCGGGTACAGGTTGAGGGGTAACGCATACCCCCGGTAGACCTGCGTGCCGCTCACCGGGTCGGTGGCCGTGTACTGGTAGCGGCGCAGGTCCATCCAGGCCTCGATGAAGCTGTGGGCCCATTGTGCGATGAACTTCTGTCCCATGATGTGGGACAGCGTGATGGTCGGCGGTGAAATGGACGGGTGCTCCAGGAACGCTGCCCGCTCCGCCGCCGTGATGGGCGTGATGCTCTGGTTGCCGATCTCGGCATTGCGCGTGTTCACGAAATCGATGTGCGCGTTGATGCCGTTCAGGTACGCCTGGCGCGCAAGCCCCTGATCACCCATGCGGAGTGCCGCCTCCGCCTTGATGAACTGCAGCTCGGCGTAGGTCATCACCGGATACCTGGCGCGGTCGTCGAACAGGTACTTGCCGGGGGTGCCCGGGGCCGGGGCACCGGTGCCGACGTAGCCCCAGAGGTTGTTCGGCCGCTCGGCCACCACCGGGCCGTAGCCCGTGTTCACGCTGAGGCCGCGGTACTGTCCGTCCGGAGCTATGGACAGCATTCGGGTCATGCGCGGGTCCACTGCGTCAGGGTACGCCGTCCCGTCCATGAGCCCGACGATGAACTCCGTCTGGCGGTACGAGCCCACGTTGCCACGTGTGGTGCCCCAGAAGTTCCGGTCCGTGTTGTCCGTCGACGAGTTCGGATAGATGAAGATCGCCTCGTCGCCCACCGAGTTGAAGGACAGATCCACCGCCGCAATCACGTCCAGCGGGCGGTAGCTGGCCTTGTTCGTGAAGTGGTTGAGCACCTTCGCCCGCAGCCCGTGGGTGTACTTGATCCAGCGGGTGCGGTCTCCGTTGAACAGCCTGTCGCCCACCGCCGTGTACGTGGGGCTCACGCGGCCGTCCGAGCGCTGCAGGTAGACCAGCGCCGAGTCGAGGAGCGCCAGCGCCTCCTGGTACGCGAACTCCTGCGTGTCGAACGGGAAGTAGTACTGGTCGGGCGTGAACGCTTCCTTGATGATGATCTCGCCGTGCAGGCTCGTCAGGGCATACCAGCCCCATCCCTTCAGTACGTAACCGATGCCGAGCACGTCCCACCGCTCTTCGTCCCGGGCCTTCGTCATCATGTCGATGAGGTTCTGTCCGAAGTTCCAGTACACGTCGCGGTAGATCTGCGCCGCGTTGTCGCTGCCGGGGTCGTAGCCCTGCCGGTCCCAGGTGCTGGGCAGCGCGCCCGCCGTCGCCGATGGCAGCATCCACATCTGCGTATACCGACCGACGAAGCGGCCGTCGAACGCCTCCGAGGTCACCAGCCAGTGGATCATGGGCGGCAGGTACAGGTTCGGCGACACCGCCTGCGGCGCGTTCGGGTTCGTGTTGACGTCCAGCCAGTCGTCACATGCCGCGGTGCCCAGGGCGACCATGCCCACGAGCAGGGCTGCGCTCAGTTTTCTCATCGGCCTTTCCATGCGCTGCGTGGATCGCAGGATCCGCTGAAATCGATTGGTTGCGCTCATCGTCAGAACCCCACTCTCACACCGAAGTTGATGCCGATCGGCATGGGGAAGTTGCCGTAGTCGATGCCGATGCCGCCCGATCCGCCCGTGGCCGCCGTGTTGCCGTTGACGATGGGGTCCGCACCGGAGTAGTTCGTCAGCAGGAACAGCTCCGTCGCCGTGACGAACACACTCGCCGAGCGGGTGCCCAGGATGTTGTCGGGCAGCATGTAGCTCAGCGTCACGTCACGCATCCGGAGCCAGTTGATGTCCTTCTCGATGAAGAGCTCCTCGCTCATCGCGAGGTAGTAGTTGTTGTTGATCGCCGGGATCACCACGATCGTGTTCGGCGTCGGGTTGGCCGTGTTTTCCTTGCCGTCGCGGAGCACGCCCTGGACCACACGCGGCTCCCAGCGATCCAGCGTCCGCTCGCTCAATCCGCGGGCCGTCAGCCAGTGCTCGGTGGCGTTGAAGACGTCGCCGCCCTTGCGGATGTCCATCAGCGCCGAAAGCGTGAAGCGCTTCCAGTTGAACCGGTTGTGCAGGCCGATCAGGAAATCCGGTGCGCGGTCGTAGCCGTTGTCAACGAACGCCCGTGTATCGCGGATCGGCAGGCCCGTGGTCGGCTCGATGAGCAGGTCACCGTTCTGGTTGCGCTGGTACCAGTAGCCCGTGAGGGCCATGGTGGACAGGCCGGCGCCCACGCCGTTGCGCACGTTCCCGTACAGCCAGGTGTCGGAGCTGTAGTACTCCGGCAGGTCGCTGGGCATCCGGAGTACCTTGCTGGTGCCCTTCGTGAAGTTGAGCTGCGCATCCCACGAGAGCGTGGGTGTCTGTAGCGGCGTGCCGCGGAGCGTCAGCTCGATGCCTTCGCTGCGCGTCTCGGCGCCGTTCAGGTTGATCAGGATGTAGCCGGAACCGTAGCTCGCGCGCACGTTCTGCACGATCTGGTCACGCGTCTCCTTGCGGTAGACCGTGGCATCGATCCCCAGTCGGCCGTCGAAGAACGCGAGCTCCACGCCGGTCTCCACGGACGTGGCGAACTCCGGCCGGAGGTTCGGGTTCGGGCCCGTGAAGCCGGTGCCGAACCCGCCGTACGACGTGGACTTGAACTCCAGCGACGGCGCGTACGCGTACGGATTGGCGTCCTTGCCGACTTCCGCCCATGCCGCGCGGAACTTGCCCGTCATGAACCTGCTCAACGAGGGGAACGCATCGCTGAAGATGAAGCTCGTCGAGACCGAGGGGTAGAAGAACGAGTTCGCGCCCTGCGGGATCGTGGACGTCCAGTCGTTGCGGCCCGTGACGGTCAGGAACAGGTAGTCGTTGTAGTCGAACGTGGCCTGCCCGAACACGCTCATCAGGCGCCGCTGCGAGATGTTGGTTCTCGAGGAGCGGTTCACCGTGTTATTGATCGAGGCGAAGTTCGGGTCCAGGAACCGCGTGCCCTGCCCGGCCCGGACGTCCGACTTGTTGTCGCGGATCGCATGCCCGAGCAGGAAGGTGGCGCCGATGTCCTCCGTCAGCTTGAGCGGGTTGATGTTCAGCACCGTCTGCGTGCTGATGTTGCGCGTGGCATCGTTCGACTGGTCGATCACGCCGCCGGCGCTGAAGGCCAGCGCGCTCTCGGGGTGCCGCACGATCTCGTACACGCTCGAGTAGTTGTCCACGCCGATGTTGGTCCTGAGGTTGCCCCAGCTCACCGGCAGGAGCGTCACGCCCACGTTGAGGTTGATGCGGTTGGTGCGGCCGGTGTTGCGGTTGCGGTTCACCGAGAAGTACGGGTTGTCCACCTCCGCCGCGGCGCTGAGCGTCGTGATGCGCCTGCGCTGGCCGTCCGGCGTGAGCCAGTCCTTCGCGTTGATGGTGTCCGGCCAGGCGAGGAGACCGAGCAGCGGCCCGCCCGCGCCCTTCCACGGCTGGTTGTTCTCGTCCGAGCTGAACAGTATGCTGGCCTCGGACCGCAGCCACGAGGTGGCCACTCCCTGTCCTGACGCGCTCACGTTGTAGCGGCTGTACTCCGAGGTCGGGATCACGCCCTCCTGCTGCAGCGCGGCGGCCGACAGCCGGTACGTCACGCGTGAGTCCTCCGAGGCGCCGCTGAACGAGAGGTTGTGCCTCTGCGTCACCGCGTTCTGGAAGAAGCCGTCCAGGTTGTTGTAGTGGACGGCGTTCGCGGGATACGGGTCGCCCCAGAAGAGGAAGGTGGCGCTGCCCTGCGAGCTCGGGCCGTAGATGTTCTGGATCTTCGGCGTGCGGCCCGGTATGTCCACCTTGATGCTGTTGCTGTACTCGAAGCCGCCGACTCCGGGCCGGCCGCGCTTCGTCGTGATGACGATGGCGCCGTTGGCCGCGTCGATCCCGTAGAGCGCCGCCGCCTCCGGGCCCTTCAGCACCGTCAGCGTCTCGATGTCCTCGGGGTTGAAGTCCGCCGCCCGGTTCGTGAAGTCGATGCTGCGGTTCTCGAACTGGGAGACGAACGCCTGGTTGCTGTGCACGATCTTGTTGTCCACAGGCAGGCCGTCAATGACGATGAGCGGCTGGTTGTTGCCGCTGATGGAGCCGATGCCGCGCACGATGATCTGCGAGGACGCACCCGGGACGCCCGAGTTGCTCGATACCTCGAGCCCCGCCACGCGGCCCTGCAGCGCGTTCACGAAGTTCTCCCGCTGTGCGGCCGCGATGTCCGATCCGCGCACGGTCTGCTGTGCCGTGCCCAGCGACCGCCTCGTCGCCTCCTGCCCCAGCGCCGTCACCACCACCGCGTCCAGGCTGATGGCGTTGGGCTCCAGCGCGAAGTTCACTCGCGCCACTTGATCCGCCTCCACCCGCACCGTCTGCTCGATGGTCGAGAAGCCGATGTACTCGACGCGGACGCGCTGCGTGCCCACCGCGACGCCCGGGAGCAGGAATTCGCCGTTCTCGTTCGTCAGCATCCCCCGGCCGGTGCCGACGATGGAGACCTGGGTGTTGACGAGGGGCCGCTGCGTCCCCGCCTCCACCACTCTCCCCTGTATCGTCCCTGTGGTCTGTGCCGCGCCTGGACTGGGTCCCGCGGCGAACAGCGCCGCCGCGACGAGCAGTCCGAACAGTGGGCCTGCACACCTCTGGATGCGCATCATGCTCCTCCTGCGGATGATCCTGAGTACCGTGTATGGAAACAGCTTGGCCGTGCATCCGCAGCCTGCAGGTGCACAGTACGGCTGGCGCCTCGCGCCAGGTGGTGACATCGGCTTGCCATTACGAACGTATCGGTCGTCCCGTGCGGGCGCCGTTTCGCATGTCCGGAGTTTCGCAACGGCGCGTCCTGATCCCCTCGTCTGTCGGGTCGTTTCAAGAAAGGCTTCGAGCGGCAACGCCGCCATAGGGGAACCGCGCGCCTTTCGACGGGAATTCCCCTACGCGGGCTGTGCCATGCTGTGGGAGAAACAATGGTTTGCGAACGACTCCACGGCAAGGGCCTTGGCTGGCGACCTGGGCGGCCATCCCGGAAAGGCCCGGCAGCCACGCCGGAAACACCCGCCGTACGCGAAAAATGACGGCGGTACGCGGAAAGGTGACGGCAGCCGGGCTGGACTCCCGCCTGCCTGATCACCGGATCGCCGCGCTTCACTCCCCCACGCTGCGTAGATACGCCCACCGTATCACGGAAGGGTCCCGTGCAGCGTCCGTGCACAGGTAGCGGGGGTCGGGGTGGATGCCCACGCGTCCGAGATCGAGGCGGTCCGCGTCCCAGCAGGTGAGCACCGTCGGGTGTCCGTCCCTGAGCCCGTCCGTGTGGTACGTGCACGCGTGGGCGAGGAGTTCGAAGGCTTCATCGTCGAGGTGGACGAGGGTGCCCCGGAGGCCCCGGGCGTACTCGGCCGCGCGTCGGCCATGGTGGGGGTCGCGCCCGTCGTTGAACCGCCGGCTGTCGTGGAGGAAGGCGAAAAGCTCCACTACGTGCGCGTCCGCGCCTGTCAGTTCCGCCAGCCGGAGCCCGTTCTCCCTGACGCGCCACCAGTGGGACACGCCGTGGATGCCGAAGTCGAAGTCCAGTGGGTACTGCTCCCTGATCGCCTCGAGAAGCGGGGCGTGGCTCACTTCAGCCAACGCTCGAACCACTCGATGTTCTCGCGGGCGGCTTCGAGCTGCGCCTGTTTCGGCGTGTACACGCCCGCTACGGGTAGATCAGGTATGCCGCCCGCGTCTCGGCGAAGGCGGCCTGGTCCCGCTCCCATTCCTTCAACAGGTCCCGCAGCGTGCCGGCGTCGATGGCGGCCTTGAGCTTCGCCGTACCACCGTGGCGCTCGATGGTGAGCATCGTCGGCTCGCGCTGGTTGGCTCCCCGCCATTCGAACTGATCGGGGTGCATGTGCCGGATCGCCTCGATCATGAGGAGCGATGTCTCCAGAGGCCGGTAGACTTCCCGATCCGTCAGGACCAGCCGGACACCCTTCAGCACCTGGCCCGGGAACTTCCGACCCGTCGCGGCCACGGGGATGTCGGCCGCCTCGAAGCGTACGCCCGGCAGGTCCAGCGCATTCATCTCCGCGGCCAGGCGCGCGTTGTCCAGCCAGGGCGCGCCGATCTGCTCGAAGGGCGCGTCGGTGCCCCGTCCCTCGGACACGTTCACCGCTTCGAAGAACACCGTGCCCGGGTAGTGGATCGCCGCCTCCAGGCGCGGGATGTTGGGAGAGGGCTTGATCCAGGGCAGATCCGTCTGGTCGCGCCACATGTCCCGCGTCCACCCTTCCGCCGCCACGACGCTGAGGCGGGCGCCGATGTTCTGCTCGGCATTGTACATCCGCGCGAGCTCGCCGAGGGTCATCCCGTGTCGGGAAAGCACGGGGTAGATACCCACGAAGGACCGAAACTCCGGCTCCAGGATGTTGCCTTCCATGATGCGCCCCGTGACGGGGTTGGGGCGGTCCAGCACGATGATGGGGATGTCGTTCTCCGCGGCGGCCTGCATGGCCAGCGCGAGGGTGGACTCGTAGGTGTACTGCCGGACGCCCAGGTCCTCGATGTCGTACACGAGGACGTCGACCCCCCGGAGCATTGCCGGCGTGGGCTTGTTCGTATCCCCGTACAGGGAGTGGATGGGCAGTCCGGTGGCCTCGTCGATGCTGGAGTCCACACGCGTGTCCGCCACGCCGCGGATGCCGTGTTCGGGCGAGAAGAGGGCGACGAGTGTGACGCCAGGCATCGCCCGGATGAGGTCGATTGTGCTGCGCTGCCGGCGGTCCATGCCGGACTGGTTCGTGATGAGGCCGATCCGCTTGCCGAGGACCTCCGCCGGTGGGCGCTCCACGAAGACTTCCACGCCGGGCCGGACCGGGGACTGGGCGGCTCCGCCAGTCGGAACCATGAAGGCGAGAAGCGTCAGCAGTATCACGGGGACAGGTCGCATGGTCGGGACTCTCTCGAATGGGGGAGGGTGACATCGTAGCGGGGGGGTTGAAGCATGGCAACACGCTTTCTCCCTCCGATGCGCAGCCGCCATCCCCTGCCGCCTAAAGCCGCAGCCGCCTGAACAGCCGCTCGGGAATCGCCCGGATCACCCACATGATGGGCCGCCAGAATCCCGGCACGTAGATGACGTCGCGTCCCTGGTCCAGCGCCCTGGCGATGGCCACACCCACGCGTTTCGGGTGGGCCACGAGGAACATGCCGGGGAGGCCGTACGTCATCTCCGTGTCGACGAATCCCGGCTTGACGGTGAGGACCCGGACGCCGACGTGCCACATCCGGTTGCGGAGGCCCTGCAGCCACAGCGCGAACCCGCCCTTGGCCGCGCCGTAGGCGTAGTTGCTCTGGCGGCCGCGGTCGCCGGCGACGGACGCGACCCCGATGATGAAGCCCGCACGCCTCGCCGCCAGGAGGTTGGCCAGGCCGGTGACGGCGGCCACCACGCCGGTGAAGTTGGCCTGGATCATCTCGGCAGCGTAGACCGGGTCCGTGGCGGCGCGCTCCGCGTCTCCCAGCATGCCCACGGCGGCGACCACGCCTTCGAGCCCGCCGGCCGCACGGGCTTCGACGGCCGCGAGGAGCTTCCTGGCCGCGCCGGCGTCCCGCGCGTCGTACGCGACGGTGGCCACGTCGCCGCCGTGGCGGATGGACAGGTCCGCCGCGATCCGCTCCAGCTCGCCGGTGTCCCGCCCGGCGAGGAGGAGGCTGTGGCCCCTGGCGGCCAGCTCACCGGCCACCGCCCGGGCGATAGGCGAGGTGGCGCCGAGCACCACGACCCAGGAGCCGCCCACCGCCGCCCTCATTCAGCGAGCCCGAGGCGGCGGCCCAGGTCGGAGCTGAACCGGCCCGCCGGGTCGATCCGGTCGCGGATGCCCCGCCACTCGTCCAGGTCCGGGTACATCCCGCCGACCAGCTCCCGGCGCATGCGCGCGTCCTTCGCGAAGTAGACGCGACCGCCCGCGTCCACCACCACGTCGTCCAGCGCCCGCAGCAGCGTCTCCGTGTCCCGGCCTCGCCAGGGCAGGTCCAGTGCGAGGGTGTAGCCGGGCCGCGGGAAGGACAGGAGACCCGCCTCCTCCGCATTGCCGAACCGCTTGAGCACGGCCAGGAACGACGGCGCCCCCGCATTCGAGACCAGCGACAGCGCGTCCTCCAGCGCGGCTGCCGCCGCGTCCGCCGGCACCACGAACTGGTACTGCACGAAGCCGCGGCGGCCGTACAGACGGTTCCAGTCGCCGATGCCGTCGAGGGGATAGAAGAACGGCTCGAAGTGGACGATGCGGCCGCGCGCATCGGCGGGGTAGCGGCGGTAGTAGAGTCCGTTGAACGCCCGCACGGAGTGGCGGTTGAGGAGGGACGCCGGCGCGTCGAACGGCACGCGCAGGCGCGGCGTGCTCATGCCTCGCAGCGGCTCCCGGACGTTCGCGTCGCGAGTCTCGTCCGCACCCGCGGGGTTGCCCCGCATGAGCACGGACCGTCCCAGGGACTGGCCCTGTGCCAGGCAGTCGATCCAGGCGACGGAGTAGCGGTACTCCGCATCCCGCGCCGCGAGGCGTTCCAGCGCATCGCCGAGGTTCGCCGCCCGCTCGTAGTCCACGCTGATGTACGACGTCTCCATGCGCCGGAGCGTCAGGCGCACGCGCGTGACGATGCCGGTGAGGCCCATGCCGCCGGCGGTGGCGCGGAACAGGTCCGGGTTGGCGGTCCGGCTGCACCGCAGTACCGAACCGTCGGCGGCGAGCAGGTCGAAGTCCAGCACGTGACGGGAGAAGGAGCCGTCCACGTGGTGGTTCTTGCCGTGGACGTCGCAGGCGAGTGCACCACCCAGCGTGACGAACTTCGTGCCGGGCGTCACGGGGGGGAAGAAGCCTCGTGGTACGAACGTCTCCAGGATCTGCGCGAAGCTGACGCCCGCCTCGCAGTCCAGCGTGCCCGTTTCCGAGTCGAATGCGAGGAACCGGTCGAGGCGCTCCATGAGCACCGTTGCGCCGGCGGAGTTGTAGCACGCGTCGCCGTAGCTACGCCCCAGTCCACGGGCGAGGACGGTGTCCGCGCAGCCCACTGCCGTCTCGAGCGAACGCATCCGCTCGGGGCGATACAGATCCGTGCGGGCGGCGGGGAAGCGGCCCCAGCCGCTGACCTCGGCAGTCACCGGCCGGCAGCCCGCCCTTCGGGCATCGGGCGCCGCGCTGCTCATGCGGCGATCCAGACGACGACGAGGAAGCCCACCAGCAGCACGCGGCTGATGCGGTCCTTCATGGCGAAGACCACCGGGTCCTCGTGGAGTGCGTTCCGTCCCGCGAACATCCACAGGCGCGACTGCCAGTACAGCAGGATGGGCAGCCCCAGCCAGAGCACGTCCGGCCGCCGGTACAGCTCGCCGACCTCCGTGCCCGTGATGTAGAGGCAGTAGACGAGGGTGCTGGCCATGACGGCGGTGGTGCCGAGTGAGATGAGCACCGGCACATCGGCAATGGAATAGCCCCGGCCGGGCAGCGGTCCCGTCGTGCCGGCCGGCTGGCGCGCAAGCTCGACCACGCGCTTGGCGAGGGCGAGGGAGAAGAAGAAGAAGACGGAGAAGGCCAGGAACCAGCGGGAGAGCGGCACCGCCACGAGTGCCGCGCCCGCCATGACGCGGAGCGTGTAGAGCGACGCCAGCGTGATGACGTCCACGATCGCCCTGCGCTTGAGGACCATGGAGTAGGCCGTGGTCAGCGCGAGGTAGCCGGCGAGGAGCGCCTGGAACGCTTGCGGCAGCGGCACGGCGATGAGTGCCGCGGCGACGATGAGCAGCGCCGCCACTGCCAGTGCGTGCGGTATGGACAGGTCGCCCGCGGCGAGGGGCCGGCTGCGCTTCGTCGCGTGGACGCGGTCGTTCGCCAGGTCGGCCAGGTCGTTGACGATGTAGACCGCCGACGCGACGAAGGAGAACGCCACGAACCCGGCCAGCAGCGTGATGACCACGTCCATGGACATGGCGAGGTGCGCCGCGAGGGCCGGCAGGAAGAGCAGCGTGTTCTTCGACCACTGGTGCGGCCGCACGAGGCGGATCGTAGCGCGCAGCGTGCCGGCCCGCTGCCGCACGACCACCAGGTCGTCGCGGCTCCGCCGTGCCCGCCGCACCGTCGCGCCCGCCGGATTCACGGCGAACGCGCGCCGCGCCTCCTTCCACAGTGGCAGGTCGGCATCATCGTTGCCCACGTAGTCGAAGGCGGCGTAGCGGGCGCGTATGCGTTCCAGCTTCGCCGCGCCCTTCAGGTTGTGGTCCGCCGTGCTGCCGAAGGTGTCGGCCGCGCCGACGCGCAACGCGAGGCGTTCCACCTGGCTCTCGTGGGCGGCGGAGGCGAGGACGACGGGCTGGCCGTCCGCGCGTGCCTGCTCGATGAGGGCGAGGGTGGCCGGCTCGAGGGGCATGTGATCGACCTCCAGCTCGCTCGCCCGGGCGACGGCCGCCTTGAAGGCGGCGCGTCCGCGCAGCAGCGCCGGCAGGAGCGGCAGCAGGCGGCCGGGCCTGCGCAGTGCCACCCGTACGAGGCCCTCCCAGAGCAGGTCCGAGCGGACGAGTGTGCCGTCCACGTCCACGACGAGGGGAATCGCGATCTGTCGCAGTGCGATGGACATGAGGTGGCCGTGCCGGGATGCGACGGGAGCCGTCACGCGGATGCGCGAGTGTCACCCAAGATGACCGAAGCGACAGGCCGATGCAAGGCGAAAACGGCTTCCTTGCACCCCGGCGGGGCCCGTCCTAGCTTGGGCTCCGCATTCCCTCTCGTCGGGTCCTGACCTGCAGGCATGGAAACGAACTCCCGGTACATGCAACTCGCCGCCATCGCCGTCACGATGGGGACCGCGGCAGCGCTGCTCATCGCGGAGGTCGGCCTGCGCGTCGCCGGCTTCGAGTTCGCACTGTATCCCACCACCGTCCAGTTCGGGTGGCCGGACCCGGTCACCCTGGAGGACCGGTACAGGACGGATCGTGAGCTGCTCTGGGTCCCGAAGGAATACGATGCAACGCTGGACGCGTGGTCCGGCCGCCGGCCCACCGTCGCGCACATGGGGGATTCCTGCACGGAGTTCGGCCGCTACGACGAGCACCTTGCCGCGCTCATCGCGGGGGACGATCCGGCGGCGGACTACGCCTTCGTGAACCTCGGTGTCGGCGGCTGGAGCTCCTACCAGGGACTCGCCCAGATGCGGCGGGACGTGGTCCGGCTCCGGCCCGCCATCGCCACCATCTACTACGGGTGGAACGACCACTGGCGGAGCTACGGCGTGCAGGACCGCCACATCGGCGAGTTCGTCCGGGAGCAGCCCCGCTGGATGGACGCGCTGTCGCGCTCGCGCCTCGTGCAGCTCGCGCAGCGTGCCATGTTCACGCGACGGCGGCGTGCCCTGGAGACGCGCACCGGCACCCCCGAACGCGTCTCCCTCCCCGACTTCGAGTCGAACCTCGCCGCCATGGTCCGGACTGCGCGGGAGAGCGGAATCGAACCCGTGCTCCTGACGGCACCCACATCCCACCGGACCGGCAGCGAGCCGGCCTACCTCGTGCCCCGCTGGATAGACGACCTGGACCGCCTCGTGCCGCTGCACCTGGCGTACGTGGATGTCGTCCGCAACGTCGCACGCACCCACGACGTCATCCTCATCGACCTGTACGGCGAGTTCGGCGCCATGCCCGCGGAGGAGCTGGACGCGTACTTCAACGAGGACGGCATCCACCTGACGGAGGCCGGCAACGCCATGATCGCGGAGATCATGCACGACCACTTCGTGCGGCACGGCCTCCTCGAAGCGGCAGGTATCGGGCGGTGATCACGACGAGGCAGGCCGTAGCGGGCACGGCCCTTCTCGTGGGAGCCGCGCTGGTCGCGGCAGGACTCGTCCGCCTCGTCCTGCACGAGCGACGTGCCCGCCGGGCCGGACCACCAACGGACGACGCCGGGACCGGCACCGCTCCTTGGACGCGATCGCTGGCGCCGTCCGCGCTCCTGCTCCTCATCACGCTTGCGGGCGCCTGGCTGCGCATACACGAGATCGACCTGAAGACGTTCACGCACACGGAGGGGATGCTGCCGAACCTTCCGTGGCCGGCCTTCGCCTGGCCGCCGCCCCGTCATTCCCTGTGGGATACCTTCTGGTGGCACTACCACAGCGAGCTCCACCCCCATGCGCACTACCTCCTGATGTGGGGCTGGACGAACGTGTTCGGGACGAGCCTCGCGAGCCTCCGGCTTCCGTCCGCCATCTTCGGGATCGGCTCCATCCTCGTCGCCGACCGCATCGGACACGTCGTTCACAACCGCGCGGTCGGACTGCTGGCGGCGGCATTCGTCGCGTTCAACGGCTTCCACATCTTCAACAGCCAGTACGCCCGCGTCTACATGATGGTCAGCTTCCTCGCGCTGCTGTCCACGCTGGCGCTGCTGCACGTCGTGAGAGGTGGACCGCACAGGCGGCGGTGGGAGGCGACGTACTTCCTGAGCGCCTGGCTCGGTCTCTACACGCAGGCCTTCTTCTGGCTCGTGCTGGCGGTCCACGTGGCGTGGGTCGCCATCCAGACGGAGAGCCAGGCGTCCTTCGTGCGCAGGGTCCTGGGAATCCAGGCCCTCGTCGTGATGCTCGGCGCCGCCGCGCTGGCGCACCAGATCTACATGGATCCACCCACGGACTACCCGGCGCCGACGCTGCGCTTCGTCGCGGACTACCTCCTTCTGGGTTTCGCGTTCCTGCCCGACGTGCTGTCGATACCCCAGCGCACGCTCCCGCTCCCCGCCTACGCGGCGTTCGCGGTCCTCGCCCTGGTCCTCGTCGGCATCGGCTCCGCGACGCGGGGCCGTGCATGGGCAGGGAGGGAATCCGGCCCATCCACGGTGGCTCCCGCACGGGCAGGGCCTCTGACGTCGTCGCCGGATGGCGAACTGCCCGCGGCGGTCCTTCGCACCGTCGCCCTCGGCAGCGCCCTCATCACGCTGGGCTTCGTGGTGCTGGCGCTGCAGCGCAGGGCCGGGATGGCCACCACCATTGCGGTGCCGCTGCTGGCCCTCGCCCTGCCCGGCGCCTGGAGCCGCGTCCGCTCCCTCCTGGACGGCAGTACGGCCTCGGGCCTGCTGCGCCGTCCGGCGGCAGCCCTGGGCAGGCCCGCCGGGCTCATCGTCCTCCTGGCGTTCCTGCCCACGCTGGCCCTCGTCATCCTCTCGCTGCGCGCGTCCGTGCTGAACGAGCGGGGGTTCCAGGTGTTCGCCACGTTCGTGCTCGTCGTTGCGGCCGCCGGCACGTGGGTCCTGGCCCGCAATCGCGTTCTGCGGGTGCCGCTGGCGGTGGCACTCATCGCCCTCCACGTTCTGACCATCCAGCACTGGCGGCACTACCCCATCGAGTCCCGGGACTACCGGGCGCTGGCCGTGCAGATGAACGAGCGGATGCAGCCCGGCGATCTCGTCTTCGTCGTCCCGCGGGAGAACGCCATCACGCCGCTCTACTACTACCTGGATGGCCGCGGCTACACCTACGTTCCGCAGGATTACGGCGCGGCGGTGGCAGACCGTCCCGGTGCGAGGGTATGGCTCGTCTACTTCGAGAGCTACGTGTGGGGGGCCTTCAGGACCACGACGGACGAGATGACGGACGCACTCGCCGGGTTCGAGCTGGCGGAGCAGGTGGAAGCGCTGCGTGCCCGGGCACAGCTCTACCGCCGCGCCACGGACTGATCACGGAGAACCCGATTCCATGCCGAGGCACATCGCCGTCCTGAACCTGGCCATCCTCGTCGTCTTCGCCGTGACCGCGGTGCATTTCTTCCCGTTCACCGCGGAAGACGCGTTCATCACGTACCGCTACGCCGCGAACTTCGCCACGCTGGGCCAGCTCGTGTTCAATGCAGGCGAGCCGGTGCTCGCACTGACGTCGCCGCTGCACGGCCTGCTGGCGACGCTGGCGTTCCGCCTCACCGGCGACCCGGTGACCGCGAACAAGGTGATGAGCCTCGCGATGCTCCTCGTCGCGGCAGCGCTCGTGTACGCCCGCTACCGGCGCGCGCCCCGCGTGCAGTCTCTCGTCCTCGCCATGGTGCTGCTTCCGCCTGGCGTGGCGATGTGGACCTTCGGCGGCCTCGAGACCCCCATCCTCCTGCTCCTCGTCACGGCCATCACGCTCCTCGCTGCGGTCAGCGACCGGCCCGGGACCGGCCGGCTGTGCGCCTTGCTGTTCCTGGCCGGCCTCGCGTTCCTGACCCGCTACGATTCCGTCCTGTTCACCGCGCCGGCCGTACTCTACGCACTCTCGCGGGCGCCGTCCGTCCGGGCGGGCGCCATCGCCGTCGCCGTGGGGGCCGCCCTGCCGCTGGCCTGGCTCATCACCAGCTACGCGTACTACGGCGACATCTTCCCGACGTCGTTCTACTCGAAGACGCCGCAGCGGAACCTGGGCAGCCTCATCCACAACGCGAAGTACGTCCTCTCGTTCCTCGTCTTCGTCGGGACCATCCCCGTCGCCGGCCTCGTCGTGCTGCTGCTGGGACCGCCGCGGCAGTCCGTGGCTGCGCTGCGCGAGCACGCCGCGCGCCACTGGTGGCTGTATGCCGGGATCGCCGCCCAGCTCCTGTACGGCCTGACCATGGCCACCACGCACATGATGTTCTCGTTCCGCTACTTCGTACCCTACATCCCCGCCACCGCCATCCTCCTCGGCGACCTGATGCGGATGGCGCTGGAACTGCGTGAGTCGCGATTCGATGCGGGGCGCGAGTCGACGCGGGAGCCGGCGCGCGAGCGGCAGCGCACGCGCCGGACCGAGCGGATTGTCACCGCCGCCGTCGTCCTCCTCGTGCTGTTCCAGGCGTTGCAGGCGGTCTACACGTACCGCCTCTCGGTGAACGGACTCGCCCGCCTGAACCGGTACGTGGAGTACGGCGACGTGGGCACCGCGGAGTACCTGAGGTTCATCGGCACGCTGCGGCGGCAGGGCGAGGACATCCGGCGACACTGGGACTCGCTGGGCGGGAGGCCGGACCGGCTGCCGCGCGTCTTCACGTACGCCGGTGGCGTCGTGCCCTTCACATTCCGCGAGTCGTACGTCTACGAGACCCTCGTCTCCTACCGCCACTGCGACGGGACGGAGTCCTTCGTGGACGCGCCCAACGTCTGGATGCGGACGGCCACGGACCTGAGACAGGCCGCGGATTACATCCACCTCATCACGCCCCGGCACGGCCCCCTCGCCCCGCAGCTCCCGCTGCCCGAAGCGGAATACGAGCTGGTGTCCGAGCACGAAATGATCTTCGACGGCGCGCGGGAGCGATTCCTCGTCTTCCACAACCCCTCCCCCGAGCCCCACCGTCTCGCGCCGCGCATTGACGGCGGCTGCAGAGGCATCATCGCCCCGCCGCCCGAAGCGGCCGGCCACTAGGCGGGCCATGCAGCCCTCGCTGCCCCGGCGGCTCCGGGTCGCCGTGCACATGACGGCCGGCGGGATGCTCGCCCTGCTGGCGGTATTCGCCGACCCGCTGCTCGGCAGGCCGCGCGAATGGGGAGCCGTCGAGTCCGCCACCCTCGCCGCCGGCGTCATCGTTGCCGCCGCCGGCCTGGTTCTCCGCGGCGGCCGGGTCGCCGACCGCGCCGCCGGCATCTGCCTGTCCATCATCGTCGTGATGGTCACCATGGCGGCCGCGGAGGGCGCGGTCCGCATCCTCGACATCGATATCGTCGGGCAGGAGCACGCCTGGCGGAAGATGGCCCCCTTCTACCGCCAGCCCACGGTACCCACCGGCGACGTGTTCTTCAGGCGCGACGGTCCGGAGACATGGACCGGGCAGGTGATCAATACCCAGATGAAGCTGTACCGCGTCTCGCCCAACCCGTACGCGGACGAGCCCGTCATCACCGTGCGGTACGACTCCCTCGGATTCCGCGCGGCGGGCGACCTCGACGACTGGG
>DATHVO010000087.1:0-6098 GCA_035461265.1 Longimicrobiales bacterium | reverse complement strand
ATCGCGGCGGTCTGCTGCGCGCTGCGCCCGTCGGCCAGTGTCATGTCGATGCGGAGCTCGCGGACGCCGGCGGAGTCCAGCGGCGCCGCCGCCAGGGCGATGAGGGCGGTGTCGCCGGATGAGGTGAAGTGGAGGCGCTCGCCGGCGAACTCGCCGTGGGCCGCCGTCACGGCCGGGTCGCCGCCGGTGATGACGACGGTGAAGACCGTTCCCTCAACGACGTCCTCGGGCAGCCACCGGATGTCGGCCGGGACGATGGGCGGCGGCTCGAGGGCCGCTGCGTCCTGCCCTCCCCGTGACAGCGGCAGCACGTCGAAGTGGGCGGCGCCGCCGAGGAGCGCGGCCAGGGCGATGCCGGCGCCCAGTGTCGTCCGGAGGCCGGACCGTCGCGGTGTCCCTGCCGAGCCGTGCATCGTCCTCTCCCGTCGGTGGTTCGTCAGCAGGTCTCTACCCCCGGCCGCCGGCCTTGCTCCGTCGCAGGGAGAGCCGGCATGGCGTATCTTCCTGCCTCGCGTTCACCCGGAGGATTCCTTGACCGTAGCCACGACCCGCCCGCGTCCGGGCACCCGGCGCCCGTCCGCCATCTTCGCCGGCGCCGCCCTCACCTTCATCCTGACCTCGTGCGCGTCCGCCGGCAGTGCGCCGGCCGGATCGCCGACGGGCACGATGACGCCACCGGCGGCCGCAGTGCAGCCCGCCGATTCCCTGCTGCTGCCTGTCCGGTACGACGCGGCCACGGGCCGCGTTCTGCTGACGGTGCGGCGGCTGGGGGAGGAGATGCTGTATCTCAACACGCTGGCTGCGGGACTGGGCACGCTCGCGGGCGGGATGGACCGTGGCCAGCTGGGCGGCGAGGCGCTTGTGCACTTCGAGCGGCAGGGCAGGCGCGTGCTGCTGGTGAGCCGGAACACGCGGCACCGGGCGACGGGCGGCGACGACGCGCTGCAGCGGTCCGTCGCGGAGTCGTTTCCCCGCTCCATCCTCGCGTCGTTCGCCATCGAAGGCGAGGGGCCGGAGGGGATCACGTTGGATGCGACGTCGTTCGTGTTGAGCGACGTGTACGACGTCGCCGGCCGCCTGCGTTCCGCCGGCCAGGGCACGCTGCGCATCGACGCGGACCGCAGCCACATCGATGGTGACCGCACGCGTGCCTTCCCGATGAACACGGAGTTGCGTGCAGTCCTCAGCTACGTCACGGATGCGCCGTCACCCGCCCTGCGCCGGCACGCGCCGGACGGCCGGGTCGTGACCCTCGAGCAGCACCACAGCTTCGTCCGGCTGCCGTCACCGCCCCATGCCATCCGCGCGTTCGACCCCCGGGCGGGCCTCTTCGGTTTCGGATACTTCGACTTCGCGCAGGGCTTCGACTCGGACTATCGCCAGCGCGGCGTCGTTAGGTGGCGGCTGGAACCGGTGGACACCGCCGCGTACCTGCGCGGCGAGCTGGTGGAGCCGGCGAAGCCCATCGTCTACTACATGGACCCGGCCATCCCGGAGCCGTACCGGAGCGCGTTCATGGAGGGCGGCATGTGGTGGAACCGGATCTTCGAGGCGGCGGGCTGGCGGAACGCGTTCCGCATCGAGCCGCTCCCCGGGGGTGTGGACCCGCTGGATGCGCGCTACCCCGTCATCTACTGGGTGCATCGCGAGGAGCGGGGCCCGTCGGTGGGTCCATCGTTCCGCGACCCGCGGACGGGCGAGATCATCACGACCATCGTGCGCATGGACTCGTACCGGTCGCTCGTCAACCACGACATCTACATGGGCCTGGTCCCGGCGGCGGGCCCGGGCGGCCTGCAGCTCGACGCGGAGTCGTTCGCCATGGCCCGGCGGCGCCAGCACACGGCCCACGAGATCGGGCACACCCTGGGCGTGGCCCACAACTTCGCCGCGGCCACCCAGGGCCGTTCCTCGGTGATGGACTATCCGTACCCGCTGATCCGCCTCGGTCCCGACGGCGCCATCGACATCTCGGAAGCGTACCGCCCGTCGGGCGGTGCCCACGACACGCTGGCCATCCGCTACGCGTACACCTGGTACCCGACACCGGCGGCGGAGGCGGAGGGCCTGCGGCGCATCGTACGGGAGGCGGAGTCCCGCGGGCTGCGCTACGTCGGGGATGCCCACGTCGGCGCCGCCGGCTCGCTGCCGTCGGCATCGCAGTGGATCGAGGGAGACGACATGCTCGCGGCGCTCGAGCGCACGATGGCGGTGCGCCGGGTGCTGCTGGACCGGTTCGACGCGCGGGCCGCGCAGCCGGGCGAGCCGCTGGCGGTGCTGAACCGTCGCTTCGCACACGTCTACCTCCACCACCGCTACGCCCTGGCCGGCGCGGTGAAGTACATCGGCGGGATGGACTTCGGCTATGCGCTGGCCGGGGAGGCGACGGAGGCTACGCGGATCATCGACGCGGCGGAGCAGCGCCGCGCGCTGCGGCTGGTTCTCGCGGCACTCGAGCCGGCGGAGCTCGGAGTGCCGGAACGCGTGACGGCGCTGATCCCGCCGGTGCCGCCGGGCTACGACGGCGACCTCACCCTCATCCCGACGCCGGCGGGCACGGCATTCGACGGCGTGTCTGCGGCGCACAGCCTGGCGCAGGAGGTGGTGGACGCCGTGCTGCACCCCAGCCGTGCCGCGCGGGTCGCATCGTTCCACGCACGGGACGCTGCCCAACCGTCGCTGGACGAGGTCGTCACGTCGCTGGTCACGTCCACGTGGGATGCGCCCGCCGCCTCGCGCACGCCGGGCATGTCCGTCGAGATGGCGGCGGCGCTGCGGCGCGTCGCGCAGCGTGCCGTGCTGGATGGTCTCCTCGACCTGGCCGGGAGCGCGGATGCGCCCCTGGAAGTCAGGGCCGTGGCCGGTCTCCACGTCGAGCGTATCGGCCAGCGGCTGGCGGGATCCACGGCCATGACGGCGGAGGAGCGTGGCCACCGGGCAGCGGCCCGGCGCGACATCGCCCGCTTCCTCGACGGCAGGGATGACCCGTCGGCCCGGCCCCGGCCGGCGCCCATCCCCCTGCCCTGGCCGTGAGCGCCGTCGTGTCAGAAACGGCAATGCGTCGATCGTTCTACTGAAGCACCCTTCGCCGGAGCAGTCGACATGCCATCGAATCCGCGGGCACGCCGCGCCCGCGCCATCGCACTCGTCGCCGCCCTCGCCGCATCCTCGCCGGCCGCGGTGCCGGCGCGCGTCGCTGCGCAGACGCCGGCGCCGCTGCCACTCCACGAGCCGCAGGCCAGCGTATCGGACCACGCCGCCGTGCTGGCGGTGAACGTCGCCCTGGCGGGTCTCACGGCGGGCGTTCGGCAGTGGCGGAGCGGCGGTTCGTTCCTGGACGGGCTGTGGCGCGGCGGGCTCGGCGGCGCCGGGACGTACGCCGGCAAGCTCATCGTCACGGCGGACGCGCCGGGGGCCGGCTTCGCAGGCCGCGCCGTGGCGGCGGCGGGTGCGTCCGTGTCGCGCAACGCGTCCGATGGCCTGCCGTCCTTCCACCGCCTGGTCATCCCGGCGGGCTTCGTCCGCATGCACTGGGAGCCCGCCGCGGGGAACTTCCACACCTCCATCGACGTCACCGGTGCCGGCGCTGTCGTCGGCAGCTACCTCGCCGGCATGGGGGCGTCGCTGGACATGCGACGGACGCTGTCGTCCGGTGCGCCTGTCTTCATGGCGCGGGAGTGGGAGAGCAACTGGGGCTGGCACGCCCGGCACGTCGCCGGCACCATCGTCCTCCGGGGCGACTCGCCCGACGACATCCGCCACGACCGGTTCATCGCCCGTGCCCTCGCCCACGAGCAGGTCCACGTCATCCAGTACGACCAGGCGTGGATCCTGTGGAGCGAGCCCGTGGAACGGCGCGCGCTGAAGGCACTCGGCGCGTCACCGCTCCTGGTGAGGTCCGTTGACCTGTCCCTCCACGCCGGCGTGCTCCTTGGCCTCAACGCACTCATCCCGTATGCCGCCAGGCCGTGGGAGCGGGAAGCCGACATCCTCTCCGGCACCGACCGCCACACCTACCCCACGGGCGGCCGCCGGAACGACCTCTGACGAAATTCGTCAGCGGTCGAGCCTCGTGAGCGCCGCCTCCGTCGCTGCGAGCAGTGCCGCCGCACCCACGGGCGCACCCGTCGCCCCCTGCATCCACAGGTCGGGGACGACGTTCCCCTGAAGCGCCATCCGCACGAACTCCGGCCCCACCGCTCCGGCCCGTTCCATCTGCTGGTTCACCTGGAACGCGATGAGGTGGCCGAGCGGGTAGTCGGTAAGGTAGAGCGGGTAGCTGATCATGTGCGAGTAGATGCCCAGGAGCGGCGAATCCTGCTGTCCGAAGACGGGCGCGTAGTAGCGGTTCCAGGTCTCCTGCGCGATGCGGACGGTGGCGTCCCTGAGCTGGGCCGGCGTCGCGTCGGGGTTCGCGTACATCCAGTGCCACACCGCGACGTCCACCAGGGAGACGCCGGCGATCTCGAACGTGCCCCAGAAGGTGTCGAGCACGTCGAGGGCGGCCGCCTCGTCGTCGTCCTGCGCGAGGCCCAGGAGCTCGAGGTCGCGGCCCTGGAAGACGAAGGCGAACGCCTCGGTGAACGCGTTGTTCGGCACGCCGGCGAGGAGCGTGTGGTCAATGCGCTCGAGGGAGAGGACCTGCTCGACGTTGTGGCCGAGCTCGTGGATGGCGATGTTGTAGCCCTTGTAGTCCATCCCGCCGGACTCGACGCGTGTCCGCAGGAAGGCAGGGTCGCCGCGGCGGCCGGCGCCCCACGCGTGGCCCGCGCCGCGGGACGGATGCACCTCGATGTTCGCCGCCAGCCACTGCGCCAACTCGGGCGCGAAGCCCAGGTCCCGGAGGATGCGCGGGATGTCCGCCCGGAACGCGTCCGCCGTGGGGTAGCGTTCCGACACGATGCGGTCGAGCTCCTGCTGGTTGTACGCGCCGCGCGCCTTGAACCCGTCGTACCAGATGTCGAATGGCTCGAGGGGTCGGCCGAGGCGGGCCTCGATGACTGACGCCGTGCGGGCGACGAGCGGCGAGGTGAGGACCTCCTCGAACAGCTCGCGGACGCGCGCCTCGGGGATCTCCCGGTTCTCGTCGAACGCGCGGGCGATGGCCGTGGGCGCCGCCGGCGAGTAGGGGTCGGCGCGGCGGGCCGCGCGGAAGTTCGACAGGAGCGTCGCGTAGCGGACGTCCTCCTCCCGCGCGCCGGTGGGTGACGACGTCAGTGCCGGGAAGCGTGCGACGTCGTAGTCCGTGACGGACGACGCGCGCACATCGTTGGTGAACGGGTTCCAGTCCACCCGCGGGTCGTCGATGACGGCTGCGGGGATCGTCTGCGTGACGATGCGTTCCATTACGCGCTGGATGGTGCGCTGCCGGTCCAGTGCGTCGGGCCGCGGGTACGACGCCTTGATCTCGTCACGCAGGTTCCAGTGGGAGATGAGGCGCATGCCCTCCGGGAAGAGGCGGCGTCCCGCGTCGTCCACGATGTGGTGCATCCAGATGTTGTAGCCGGAGATGTACGCGTCGGCCTCCGCGGACGTCCGGGACAGCTCCTGGTTCACGTCCGCCGGCAGGCGCCGGCTGAACCGCTGGGCGAGGCGCGCCTCCGCCCACTGCCGGCGGGACCACGTGCCCGCGCCCGCGAGGCGATCCTCCAGCGTGGTGAGCGGGAAGTTCAGGAGGACCACGAAGGCGATGCGATTGTCGAAGAGGTCCGAGGTCAGGTGAGCAGCCGGGTTGTACGCCGCCAGCAGGCGGTCGAAGGGCAGGATGTCGCCCCGCTCGACGTCCACGTGCATGCGGAGCTGCCGGACGGACTCCAGGAGGAGGCCGTCGAGCTGCTCGAAGATGGCCTCGAGGCGACGGAACATGACGTCGCGCTGCTGCTCGTCCGCCGCAAAGTGGGTGCGGACGAAGTCGGCGAGGTCGTCGCCGTCGCCATCCTCGGCACGCCAGAAGGCGAGGACCTGCCGGAGGCCCTGCCGGAGGTGGTCCGCCGCGGCGTCACCGTGGTCTGCGATGAGCTCCGCCTCGACGCGGGCGGCAGCGGCGGCAAGGTCGGCCGGCGGGAGCGGATCCTGGGCGGCGGCAGACTGGGTCGTAA
>DATHVO010000086.1:0-7157 GCA_035461265.1 Longimicrobiales bacterium | reverse complement strand
CCGCACCACCGTCGCGTCCATGGGGTAGCTGCGCCCGCCGAACGAAACGGCCTCGAACGCCAGCTTGATGATCCCCGTGGCGCCCACGTGCCCGCTCTTCTCAACCTGCGTCAACCGCCCGCGCACGGTTGCGCCGGCGGGTAGGACGATGTTGCCGCTGGCATCCGTGATGGCCTGCTGGAGCGTCGCGGTGAAGGAATCACCCACACGGTTGCTCTCCGTGGACAGCGTCTCGTTCAGCCTCAGCGACATGCTCGTGCCCATGGGGACCGACGCCGTCGCCACCACGGGCTGGGGCAGCGGCTCCGGCGCCGGGGCCGGCAGCGGAGCCGGCGCCTCCCGGCGCGGCTGGGCCTGCGGCCGGGGCGTCCCGGCCCGCGGCTCCTCGACACGGGCCGCCGGCCCGGGCTCCGGCTCCGGGACCACTCCCAGGACGGTGTCCTGAAACGTTCCGGGCAGCGTGTCCCCCTGCATGGCAAGGTCGAGCTCGCGCTCGATCTCGTCTTCGCGCAGTGCCGCCCGCTCGTCGGCATCATCGCCGCACGCCGCCGGCAGCACCGCCAGCGGCACAACGAGCAGCCACCGCACCCACCTCGACTGTCCTGCCATCTCCATCCTCCCGGGGTACTCGACCCGCTTGAACCGGGCGGACGGCGGGCGTACCTTCCCGCCGAAACGTCCGTCCGCGCCTGCCATGGAGGTGCAACGCACATGCCATCCGCCGTACCGTGGGCATGGCCATGGCTGGCGCGGTTTTCCACCTCTTCCCGGAACGACTGCTTCCGGAGGTGTCCTGTTTTCCGGTCGTGAACGAACTGCGCAGTGTCCTCCCCTACGTACGCCCGTACCGCGCCGGCATAGCCGCCGGCATGGTGTTCATAGTCGCGTCCAATGCCTTCGGCATCCTCGTCCCCGACCTGATCCGGCAGGCCATCGACGCACTGGAACGCCCCGACGTCACCCGGGGCCTCATCCTGCGCTTCGCACTCCTCATGGTCGGCGCCGCGCTCCTCGCCGGTGCGTGCCGGTTCGGCATGCGCCAGCTGCTCAACGCCATCAGCAGGCGCATCGAGGCGGACCTGCGGGATGCGTTCTTCGCCCACCTGGTCCGCCTCGACGCCACCTTCTATGGCGCGACACGGACCGGCGACCTCATGAGTCGGGCGACGAACGACCTCCAGGCCGTGCGGCAGGCCACCGGACCCGGCGTCATGTACCTCGTCAACACGATCGTCGGCACAGCGGCCGCGCTGTTCTTCATGATCCGCTACAGTCCACGCCTCACGGCCATCGCCCTCGTACCGCTGGCCCTGCTGCCTTTCGTCATGAAGTACTTCGGCCGGGTCATCCACCAGAAGGCAGAGCGGATCCAGGACCACTTCGGCCAGCTGTCGAACATGGTGCAGGAGAACCTGAGCGGCGTGCGCATCGTCCGGGCGTACGGTCAGGAAGCGGCGCAGGAGGTCGAGTTCGCCGAGCTGAATCGCGAATACATGGGACGCAATATGTCTCTCGCGAGGACATCCGCACTGTTCCACCCGCTCCTCAGCGTCCTCACAGGGCTGGGACTGCTCGCAGTCTTGTGGTTCGGCGGACTCCAGGTCATCGCGGGAGAGATCAGCCGGGGCGAGTTCGTTGCCTTCATTTTCTACCTCGCCATGCTGACCTGGCCAATGATCGCCCTGGGCTGGGTAATCAACCTGTTCCAGCGCGGTGCGGCATCCATGGGCAGGATCAACCGTATCATGCGGGCGCAACCCGGGATCGCCGATGCTCCGGTACCCCGCCGGCTGGACCGTGTCGAGGGAACGATCGAGTTCCGCGACGTGTGGTTCCGCTATCCCGGTACTGAGCGCTGGGTGCTGCGGGATGTGTCGTTCAGGATCGCGGCCGGAGACACCGCGGCCCTGGTGGGACCGACGGGGGCCGGCAAGTCCACCGTGATTGCGCTGCTCACCCGGCGCCATGACGCAACGAAGGGCAGCGTGCTCATCGACGGCATTCCCATCCGGGATATCCCCCTCCATCGCCTGCGGAGCAGCATTGGCGTCGTCCCGCAGGACGCCTTCGTGTTCTCCGACACCATCGAGAACAACATCGGTCTGGGAATCGACGAGGACGGCGATCGCCGGGAACGCATCGAGTGGTCGGCCGGCGTCGCCCAGCTGCACGACGCCATCCTCGCCTTCCCCGACGGCTACGCGACGCGACTCGGCGAGAGGGGCGTGAACCTGTCAGGGGGCCAGCGCCAGCGGGCGACCCTCGCCCGCGCCGTGGCCAGAGACCCCGCCATACTCGTGCTCGACGACGCGCTGAGCGCCGTCGACACGCACACCGAGAAGCAGATCCTCGCCCGCCTCCGCGATGTCCTCAGGCGACGCACGTCGGTGGTGGTGAGCCACCGCGTGAGCGCGGTCATGACGGCGGACGCGATCCTGGTCCTGGATGAAGGCACCGTCGTGGAACGCGGGACACACGCGGAACTGCTCCGGAAGGGCGGTGTATACGCGGCCCTGCTGCGCAGACAGCTTCTCGAGGAGGATCTCGAGTCAGCACCGCTTGCTGCCCGGTCCGGCGAACTCTAGAATAAGTGAAGCATGATCGACCCGGGCCCATCAATTCTCCTCGTCGAAGACGACCCCCTCCTCCGCGACGCTTTCCGGTTGCTGCTCGAAGATGCCGGCTACCGCGTCCACGAGGCTGGCACCGCAGCCCAGGCGCTCGACTGCGCGGCGACCGAGAAGCCTGCACTCGTACTCCTCGACCTGGGCCTGCCTGACCGGCCCGGCCTCGAAGTCGCTCGCTTCATCACGACGCAGCCGGAGATGGCGGGTGTTCGCGTCGTCGCCCTCACCGGGCGGTCCGGCGCGCGTGAGCGGGCAGCCTGCATGGAGGCGGGCTGCTCCCACTTCTTCACCAAGCCCATCGAGCCGCGGGAGCTCCTCCGTCAGCTGCCCGAGCTCCTCGCGCCCCGCTGAACCTGCGCTGCTACAGACTGTCCAGGATGAAGGCCGGAGTGAAGCGTGTGAGCCAGCCGGACAGGACGGTGAAGGTACCGCTCACCAGAAGCAGCCCGACGAAAACCAGAACCACGCCGGATGCCTTCTCGATGATGGGCATGGCTCCGCGCAGGCGCTTGGATGCGTTGAGGAAGAAGCCCGTGGCGGCCGCCGCCATGAGGAACGGTACCGCCAGCCCGAGTGAGTAGCTTCCCAGCAGTAACATCCCGTCGGCGAGGGTCGCCCGGGCCGACGCGTACGTGAGCAGCGCCCCGAGCACCGGACCCAGGCATGGCGTCCAGCCGGCGCCGAAGGCCGCGCCCGTGACGACGGCGCCGGCGTAGCCGGCCGGGCTGCGCGCGAGATGCAGACGGCGTTCGCGCATGAGGGCGCCGAAGCGCAGCACGCCGAGCAGGTGCAGGCCGAAGACGATGATGAGCAGCCCGCCTACCCGGGCGATCCAGTCCTGGTATACCTTGAAGACCTGCCCGATGAGCGTCGCGGACGCGCCGAGGATCAGGAAGATGAGGCTGAAGCCGGCGACGAAGAAGAGCGCTGGCACGAGGACTGCGCGGCGGGACGGTGCAGCCTGCAGCTCGTCCAGCGACATGCCCGTGATGAAACCCAGATAGCCCGGCACGATGGGCAGCACGCACGGTGACAGGAATGAGATCACCCCGGCGGCGAAGGCTACGGCAAAGGATATGGACCCGTCCATGTCATCTCCAGGCAGTCTGAAGCGGCTGCGTCGCGCGCTATACCGCTACTATTACCGCCTAAAGTACTTTCCGTTCACGCAGGAGCGGAAGGACCGGCGGGAGCGGGACGAGCGAGGCTTCCTGGTCATCCAGGTGGACGCCCTCGCCCACGAGGACCTGGTCCGCGCCCTCGAGCGGGGGTACGCCCCGAACCTGCGCCGCCTCGTGGAGCAACACGGCTGGGAGCTGCGGAAGTTCCCTGCCGGCCTGCCCAGCGCCACGCCCGCCGCCCAGGCGGCAATCTTCTTCGGTACCAAGCAGGACATCCCCGCCTTCCGCTTCTACGAGAAGGCGGAACGCCGCCTGATCATCGGCTCCCGGCCCGCCGACGTGCAGCACATCCGGGACAGGCTGCCCGAGTCCGGGATTCTCGACGGCGGCTCCGGCTACGTCAATATCTACGACGGCGGCGCGGACCGGGCGATCTTTACCCTCGCGGCCAAGCAGCCACAGCGCTTCCTGCAGAAAATGGGCGGCGCCCGCGTCGCCCTGCTGGCCGCACTCCACCCCGTCCGCATGGCGATGATGGTCGTGGACAGCGTCGTCGAATACGTCCGCGAGGAGTTCATCCGTATCTGGGGGCAGATGCGCGGACAGTACACCTACTACTGGTGGTACATCCCCTTCCTGCACATCGGGTCGAACGTCGTGCTCCGCGAGCTCCAGACCCTCGCCGTCCTCCTGGACATCTACACCGGCGTTCCGGCCATCTACACGACGTACAACGTCTACGACGAGTTCGCCCACCACTTCGGGCCCGGCTCCCGCACGGCGTACAGCAGCATCCGGGGTCTGGACCGGCGAATCGGCCACATCCTCAGGATGCTCCGTCGCGCACCCGGCCGCCCCTACGACGTCTACATCCTGAGCGACCACGGACAGACGCCGTCCGTGCCCTATCGCATCCGCTACGACGAAACCCTGGGCGACACGATCATGGGGGCCGCCGAACGCGGTGTGTTCGTCATGGCGGGAACCGGTGACTACGCCCTTGAGCACCAGGACGTCATGGACTTCCTGGTGCAGGAGCTCGAACACGTTTCGGAGGAGTCCAGCCTGCCCGCGCGCAAGGCCGGACTCGGCCTCGGACGCTGGCTGCGACAACAGTACAGCGTGTTCCCCCTCGTGGCGGAGACGGTGAAGGAGTCGGACGACGCCAGGATCGTCGTCACCTATTCATCATCCCTCGCTCACGTATACTGGACCGAACCGGCGCGGCCTCTCCACTTCGACGAAATCCGCGCGGACGCCGACCGGCGGGCGCTCTATTACTTCCTCGTCGCCCACGGTGGCATCGGCTGCGTCATCACGCGGATGCTGGATGGCGCCCACGTGGAGTCCCTCCGCGGCCGGGCCCTCATCACGCCGGACGGAGAGATGGAGATACTCGCCGGCGTGGACCCCCTCGAGGCGTATGCCGGGTCCGCCGCGGAGCGCCGCGCCATTGCGGGGCTCGCCGCCATGAAGAACGCCGGCGACATGATCCTCTTCGGAGCGTACGACCCGGTCCAGGATCTGTGCGTGTGCTTCGACGACCAGATCGGCGCCCACGGCGCCATGGGGGGACGCCAGTCCTGGCCCTTCCTCCTCACGCCCCGCGGACTCGTGCCTGCCGACCACGCCATCGAGGATCCGCTGGACCTGCACCCCCTCTTCCGCCGTTACGGCTGGCACGCGGACGCGGGCCCGACAACCCGTACCGGGGAACGCCGGGTCTCCTTCGGCGCCTGAAACGGTCAGGCGCCTCGGCCGCCGGCGACGCGGTAGCCGATCATCTTGTAGACCAGCTTGGCGACCAGGAAGTCGGGTGCCGCGAGACCCGGGATCGGCGCCAGTTCCACCACATCCGCACCATGGACCGTCCGCTCCGCGAATACCCTGCGCAGGAGGTGGAGGACGGGATACCACTGCAGCCCCCCCGGTTCCGGCGTGCCCGTCGCCGGTACCAGGGAGGGATCGAAGCCGTCCACGTCGAACGTGATGTAGACATCGTCGCCCAGGCGGGCCATGACGTCGTCTACCCAACCGGTGCCCGTGTGGATGTCATCCGCGAGGAAGACGTGAATGCCGTCCGACCGGCGAACCAGCTGCATCTCGTCCGCCGTGATTGCACGGATTCCCACCGCCACCACTTCCACCCGGTCATGGACCCGGTGCATCACCGCTGCATGCGAAAACTCCGACCCCTCGTATTCGGGCCGCAGGTCCGTGTGGGCATCCACCTGCAGCACCGTGAGGCGCCTCCCCTCGGCACCCAGCCGGTCCGCCCACGCCAGTATCGGGGCGCTCGAGATCGAATGCTCCCCGCCGAGGGTCACCACGAACTTGCCAGGAGCCGCATCGAGGAGGGCATCGTACGCCGCCCGCAGCTCCCCCAGCGCCTCTGCCGGACCTGCACCCGTCAGCGCCAGCGCCGGCAGCGTAGCGATCCCGGCCTCGTACGGCTCCCCATCCAGCTCCTGATCGTACAGCTCGAGGTAGCGAGACGCCTCGAGGATCGCAGCCGGACCGCCTCCCGTGCCCCCCCCGAAACTCGTCGTCGCCTCGTACGGCACCGGCAGGATCACTGCGGCCGCCCGCCCGAAATCGCTCGCCGACTCGTCCAGGCCAAGGAAGTTGAGCGGCAACTCCCAGTTCAGCGTCTTCATCGAGTCCGGCACTCCCATCGTCCCCTCCGTTGGCTGCTCGCAATCCCGGCCCGCCCCCTCCCGGTGCCGCCGCAACCCGTCGATCGGCACGCGCCAAAGTGATGGCCGCGCGGACCTCGACGCAACCGCAGCCCGGGATCGCCAGACATGTCCTGTGAGATCAGGGCGTGCGGCTCCGGCCGGAGACCCGCCCTTGCGGTGGGACGGCGGTCAGATGGTCTCGATGGGGCAGCTTAGTCCCTCCCACCGCAGCTCCACCCCCGCCAACTGGCAGTCGGCGCAGAGGCCGTAGATCTGCAGGCGGTAACGGGCCGGCTGGAAACCCTGCTTACGCGCCGCATCCTCCTGCACCCGCACCAGCTCCGGACTGTGCATGTCCGCAACCTTGCCGCACTCCGTGCAGATCAGGTGCTCCCGCACGGGCTTCTGTCCGAACAGATGCTCGTACCGCTTGAAGCCCTCGCCGAAATCGTGCTCCTGCACGAGCCCGCTCTTCACGAGCATCTCCAGCGTACGGTAGATCGTCGCCTTGCCGATCCGCTCCGATCGATCCCGCAGCCGCCGCTCGATATCCTCCACCGACAGGTGCTCCGATGACGAGAACACCACCTCGGCAATCGCCTCCCGCTGCTGCGTCACGGGCAGACCCTGCTCCCTCAGGTATCGACGGAAGAGATGGACGAAGCTCATTCGGACCCCCGGCGGACTTGATCAACAATGATTATTGATAGCGGATCGGCGCGGAAAGGACA
>DATHVO010000085.1:0-3106 GCA_035461265.1 Longimicrobiales bacterium | reverse complement strand
GGAGGACGTCATCGCGGAGGTCGGGTTCACCATCCCGAAGTCCGACGCGGAGCTCGCCCTGGAGCGGGAGGAGGCAGCCGGGTCCGTCGCGCCCGTGTTCCGCTACGACCCCGCCGCCGCAGACACGATGCTCGTCCGGGTCGGCCGCTTCGTTACCCACCTGGACAGCGCCGCCCGCAGCGGCAGCAGCGAGGCGGAGCAGCGGGCGCGCATCCGCGATCTCCTGACTGCATACGGGTTCCCCGTGGGCAGCACGGCCCTCGATCTGCTCGAGTCGCCGGAGCACAGGGCCACGCTGCTGCGGTCACTGGAGCGGACGGTCCGGGAGGAGCTGCCGGTCGGAGTCGTGTCCGCGAGCGACTACGAGGACAGCCAGGCGCCGCAGTGGCGGCTCGTGCGGGAGGGCAGTGAACGCCTCGTGGTGCGGGATTCCGTGCGCACGCAGGCCCAGCTCTACAGCCGTGCTGCCCGCTACCTCCCCGAAACGGCGCCGCCCGGACTGGCCGATTTCCAGCGTCTCGTCATCATCCTGTTCTTCGAGGGCAGCATTCGGCTCGACCGGACCTACACCGAGGCCGCCCGTGAGCAGGCGCGGCGCGCGGTCCCGGTGATCAAGGGCGAAGTGCTCCGGGGCGAGCGCGTTGTCGCGGCCCACGAGCCCGTCCGCGATCGCGAGATCGAGCGCCTGAATGCGTACCGGCAGCACCTCATCGAGGCCGGTACTCTGGGCGAGGGCGGCCGCCGGGCGCCGGTCGTGGGGATGTTCGTCCTGAACCTGATGATCCTCTCCATTGGCGGGTTCCTGCTCCTCTACTACCGGCCGACGCTGTATGCCGATGCCCGCCACGTCTTCCTCATCGCCACACTCCTCGGCTCCGTGGCCGGTGCCGCCGCCGCGGTGGGCCGGACCGGCGCGCCGGTCGAGCTCGTTCCCGTCGCCTTCCCGGCCCTTGTCATCGCCATCCTGTGGGATGGCCGGATCGCCCTGAACCTGGCTCTCGTCCTGGCCGCACTGCTGGCCATCCAGGCGCCCTTCCTCACCATGTCGTCCCGTGTCCTGCTGCTGCTGGGCGGCAGTGCCGCCGCCCTGAGCGTCCGGGTGGTGCGGCGCCGGGCCCAGGGACTGGTGCTGGGTATGGTCATCGCCGGCGTCTACGCCCTCGGCATCATTGCCCTGGGCCTGCTGCGCACCCACGACACCGGCGACGTATTCACGGGCATCATGTGGGGTGCCGCGAATGGTGTGGCGAGCGCCCTCATCGCCATGGGGTTCCTGCCGCTCTTCGAGACGTGGACGCGGATTACCACCGACCAGACGCTCCTCGAACTGGCCGACCTGAACCGACCGCTGCTGAAGCGGCTCTCCCTCGAGGCGAGCGGGACGTACGCGCATTCCATCAACGTCGCGAACCTGGCGGAGGCCGCGGCCCGGGCCATCGACGCCAACGCCCTCCTCGTCCGCGTCGGCGCGTACTACCACGATGTCGGCAAGATCGTCATGCCGCAGTACTTCATCGAGAACCAGGTGCGGGGTCGCAACCCGCACGAGCACATCGACCCGCGCAAGTCTGCCCAGATCGTGCGGGCCCACGTGCAGGAGGGGATGAAGCTGGCCGAGCAGGCCAAGTTGCCGGCAGCCGTGCGCGTGTTCATTCCGGAGCATCACGGCACCCAGTCCATCGGGTTCTTCTACGACCAGGCCCGGGAGGCAAACCCGGAGGCCGAGCTCGACCCTGCGGACTTCGCCTACCGCGGGCCGCGGCCGCAGAGCAGGGAAACGGCCATCCTCATGCTCGCCGACTCCGTCGAGTCCGCGTCCAAGGTGCTCCAGGAGCCGACGCCCGACCGGATCCGGGCGCTGGTGGACCGCATCGTGGACGCCAAGATCGGCCAGGGCCAGCTCGACGATGCGCCGCTGACCATGTCTGACATCGCCCGCATCAAGGAGCAGTTCACGTCGGTCCTGTCCGGCATGTACCACCACCGCATCGACTATCCTACGCCGCGCACCATACAGGACCGCCCGTCGCCTGCCACAGGCGGCGCCGGCACCGCCTGATGGCCATCACCGTGCAGGTGGGCGCCGGTCCGGGCACTGAGGAGCGCCCGGACTTCGCGGGCATGCTGCCGGGTCTCCGGCGGCTGCTGGCCAGCGCCGTGCGGACCGTCCTCCGGAGGGAGGGCGTGCGGGACGCCGAGTTCTCCATCACGCTCCTGGACGATGCGGGCATCGCAGATCTCAACAGCCGGTTCCTGTCCCACCCCGCGATCACGGATGTGATCGCCTTCGCCCTGTACGAGCCACCGGAGTCGCCGGTGGGCGATGTCTACATCGGGTACGATCAGGCCTCGCGGCAGGCCGACTCTGCGGGCGTGACGGGAGACGAGGAACTCGTGCGTCTGACGGTACACGGCGTGCTCCACGTGCTGGGCCACGACCATCCGGCCGGTGAGGATCGAGTGGAGGGCGGCATGTGGCAGGTCCAGGAGACACTCGTGCGGGAGATCATGGGCGAATGAGAGGCGCGTCCGTCCGCCGACACCTAATGGCGGGGCTCATCGTCATTGCGCCCGTGACTGCCACGGTCTTCGTCCTGTGGTGGATCTTCCAGCTGCTGGACGGTCTGCTGGGGCGGTTCCTGTATCCGGCGCTTGGCGGTCTCATCGGCCGCGACGCCGTCGTCATTCCCGGCCTCGGCCTCCTCGTCCTCTTCCTCCTCCTGGTGGGCGTGGGCTGGGCGGCGCAGCGGGCCATCGGTTCCCGGGTGGTGGCCTGGTGGCATGCCATCATGGAGCGGCTGCCCCTCACGCGCCGGATCTACGGCGCCGCGAACCGCATCGTCCGAACGGTGTTCGGCGAGGAGTCCCGGCCGTTCAAGAAGGTAGTGCTCGTGGAGTACCCGTCGGCGGGTCGCTGGTCCATCGGCTTCCTGTCGGCGGAGGCGCCGGCGGCGATGCAGGGCCACGTGCCCGGCGCCGTCAGCGTGTTCGTGCCCACGACGCCGAACCCGACGTCCGGCTTCCTCGTGATCGTGCCCCGGAACCTCGTGGTGGAGCTGGACATCACGGTGGACGCCGCGTTCACGTTCATCCTCTCGGCCGGGTC
>DATHVO010000084.1:0-3292 GCA_035461265.1 Longimicrobiales bacterium | reverse complement strand
AACGGGCCCACGCCGGTGACCGACCTGGGCCGTCTCCCGGTGGCGAGGATCAAGCTCGACTCCCGTCTCATCGCGCAGATCGGCGGACCGGAAGGCGCGCCGGCCGCCAGGGCGGTCGACGCATTCCTCGCCCTCGCCCTGTCGCTTGGCGTTCATGTCGTGGCCAAGGGCGTCGAGACCGAACACCAGCTCGCATACCTCCGTGCCAGGGGGTGTGACGCCGCCCAGGGCTACCACGTGGCCCGCCCCATGTCGGCTGAAGATGTCTCCACCATGCTCCGGGAGGCGTAGCGTCGGGCGACGGGCGCGGCGCAGCCGTCCGCACAGCACTCTCGCCAGCCCCGCGGTTGCCGCGCTATACTTCACGCGGTGCGGAATTCTCGCGCCCCGCGTGGGCCGGCTGCTCCACGTAACTGCTCCCGAGGTCGCAGCACATGAATCTCCCCCACGCGGGACGGCTCCTCATCGGCGTCGCCGCAGTCGGCGGCATCCTCATCACCCTCGCCTTCTTCCGTGCCGAGCCCGGCGACGCAGAGATGACCGCGGGCGAACGAATCGAGGACGGCCTTGCGGCGAACCGCCCACCGGACGTGACCAGCCCGCAGCTCCAGGAGACGCCCGATCCGGTGGTCATGGACAGCATGGTCGTTGTGCCGGCGCCGCCGACGCCCGCGCCCGCGGGCGACACCCCACCCTCATCGAGACGTTACCGCGCCGGAGAGGACCCGGATTTCGCCGCCGAGATGGGCTGGCCTGTCAAGGGGCCGGAACCCCGCGCCGGTGCCCTTCTCCCCGGACGCCGCATTGTTGCCTACTACGGCAACCCGCTGTCGAAGCGCATGGGCGTCCTCGGCGAGTATGAGCCCGACGACATGCTCGCACGCCTGGACCGGCAGGTTGCCGAATGGAACCGTGCCGACCCGGCCACACCCGCGGTGCCGGCGCTCCACCTCGTGGCTGTCGTCGCCCAGGGGGAGCCGGGTCCGTCAGGCAAGTACAGGACCCGACTGCGCGACGTCCTCGTGGAGCAGGTGGCAGAGTGGGCCGCGACGCGCGAAGCGCTCGTGTTCCTGGATGTCCAGGTGGGTACCGGCACGGTGCAGGAGGAGCTGCCGCGGCTCATGGAGTTCATGGCGCGGCCGAACTTCCACCTGGGGATCGACCCGGAGTTCTCCATGAAGGACGGGTCGGTTCCGGGTCGCCGGATCGGAACCCTGGACGCGGCGGACATCAACTATGCCATCGAACTGCTGGCGCGCGTGGTGGACGAGCACGACCTGCCCCCGAAGGTCCTGGTGATCCACCGTTTCACCCGGCGGATGGTGACGAATGCTGACCGCATCCGGCTCGATCCGCGCGTTCAGGTCGTCATGCACATGGATGGCTGGGGTGCGCCGTGGCTCAAGCGGGATACGTACCGGGATTACATCGTCCGGGAGCCCGTCCAGTTCACCGGATTCAAGATCTTCTACCACAACGACACGAAGAAGGGCGACCCGCTGATGTTGCCGGAGGACATGCTCAAGCTGCACCCCGTCCCCGTCTACATCCAGTACCAGTAGGCGAGCGGCGGACGCGGGAGCCGGCCCATGACGGGACAGCGAGGCCGGCCGGATGATTCCGGCCGGCCTCGCCGCATCGGCTAGTGCCTGAACACGCGGCGTCCCGTGAAGATCATGGTCATGCCGTGCTCATTGGCAGCGGCAGTGACCTCGTCGTCCCGCACGCTGCCGCCGGGCTGGATCAGGCAGCGAACGCCGGCGGCAGCAGCAGCATCCACTCCATCACGGAACGGGAAAAAGGCGTCAGACGCCAGAGCGGCCCCCCGGATGTCCGCGCGCTGGTCGTGCGCCTTCATGACCGCGATGCGCGACGAGTCCACCCTGCTCATCTGCCCTGCCCCGATGCCGAGTGTCCGGCCGTCACGGGCAAGCACAATGGCGTTCGACTTCACCGCCACCGCGACACGCCACGCGAACCTGAGGTCGTTCATCTCGCGTGCTTCCGGCTGGCGGTCCGTCACCACCTTCCAGTCGGCCTCGCCGAACTCCATGCTGATCCTGTCCTGGACGAGGAACCCGCCCCGGACCCGCTTGAAGTCGAGCTCCCGCGACGACGGTCGCTCCACGGGCAGCCGGATGAGGCGGAGGTTCTTCTTTGCCCGCAGGACATCGATTGCGGCATCGTCGAACTCCGGTGCAATGACGATCTCGAGGAAGGTGTTTGCCAGCTCCTCCGCGGTGGCGTGGTCCACCCTGGCATTGAATGCCACGATGCCACCGAACGCGGAGACGGGGTCCCCGCGCAGCGCCCGCCGGTATGCGTCGACCGGCGATGTCGCGACGGCAACGCCACACGGTGTCGTGTGCTTGATGATCACGCACGCAACGACGGGGTCGCCTGCCCACGCCGAGATGGCGAGAAGGGCGGCGTCGACGTCGAGCAGGTTGTTGAAGGAGAGTTCCTTCCCGTGGAGCTGACTCAGCTGCGGCAGTGACCCGGCAGGTGGCTCCGCCTCCCGGTAAAAGGCGGCGTGCTGGTCGGGATTTTCGCCGTAGCGGAGGGGCTGCACGCGGGTCAGGTGCAGCGTGATGGAATCCCGGAATCCGGCAGTGTCCGCTTCGCCGCCGGCGTCACCGGCCGTCGTGAAGTAGGCGGCGATCGTTCCGTCGTACGCCGCCGTGTGAGCGAAAACCTTCTGCGCGAGCTGCCTGCGCAGGGCGGTGTCTACGCCGTCCGACCGAAGCGCTTCCAGCACCCGCTCGTAATCCGCCGGATCCACAACGGCGACCACGGATGCGTGGTTCTTTGCGGCCGCCCTGAGCATGGTCGGTCCGCCGACGTCCACCTTCTCCATCGCCTCCGCGATGGGGCTGTGTGCGGCGACGGCCTCGTGAAACGGGTACAGGTTCACGACGACCATATCCACGCCGGAATAGCCATGCTGCTCCATCGCAACCATGTCGTCGGGACGGTCACGGCGGGCGAGGATACCCGCATGCACGGCCGGGTGAAGCGTCTTGACCCTCCCTTCCATCATTTCCGGGTGACCGGTGACGTCGCTCACATCGCGGACGGTCAGGCCGGCTTCACGGAGAAGGCGGGCAGTACCGCCCGTGGAAAGCAGCTCCCAGCCCAGCCCCTCGAGGGCCCGCGCGAAATCGACGATCCCGCTCTTGTCCGAAACACTCAGAATGGCTCTGGCCATGGCGTGGGACTCCAGTCACAATCCGATCAGTTCGTTCATCTCCGCGCCGATCCCGTCGATCGATGCGAGCAGGCGGAACACGTC
>DATHVO010000083.1:0-1611 GCA_035461265.1 Longimicrobiales bacterium | reverse complement strand
CATCGAGTCGAGCACCTGCTCCTTCATCTCCCGCAGCTGCAGGGTCCCGGTGGTCTCCAGCAGCCGATCGGCCAGCGTGCTCTTGCCGTGGTCGATGTGCGCGACGATGCAGAAGTTGCGGATGTGGTCCAGGCGCAACGTTCGGTTCCGGCTCGGGGGATCGCTCCGTCTCGGTACAGCCCTTCAAGGTAACTTCCCGGCGGCGCGGGGTGAAGGCGTGCGAAGGGAGAGGCGTGTGGAATGAAGAAGCCGCCAGGAGCGCCGCGCGTCCGTACCCGGCCACGCGGCAGCTGTCGCCGAGCTGAAGATGATGCTTGACATTCCGAAACCGCACATTATCGTTGCCGGAGCCTACCCGTGAAAACTCTGGCGCCCCACGCCGGAACCCCGTCGCAGGAACCCGGACGGCGTTGTGCAGCCCCCGTCCAGGCTTTCCGCCGGCACGACGTTATCCGCCACCCCTGCCGCGGTACGACCCAGCCACGCCCAGAGCCTTGGCAGCCCGAGCACCTGCACGTGCCACCTCCGCAGCAAATCCAGCCTGGAAGCACCATCCTCTTCCGGAGAACGCACCATGAGAGCACGGCTCGCGCTGGTCATCGCAGGAACGCTCGGCCTCGCCGCATGCCAGGCCGACGACGTCACCCCCTCGGCCCCCACTCCCATGAGCGCCGCATCGGCCCAGGAGAACCTCCTCACGCTGGTCCCGGAGCCGGCGCTCACCGGCGCGCAGCGGGGCCTGCTCGCCACCATCCGCGGCCGCCCCAGCACCGCCGAGGTGCACCTGGCGCGCATCGCCGCGGCGCCGGGGCGCATGCTGCGGCCGGGCGCGGCGCTGCGGCTCGGGATCGCGCCGGGGGTGCAGGTGGTGGCGGTCGGAGAGCGCGTGCAGGAGCGCGCGGCGACCGACATCTCGTGGGCGGGCCCGCTGCGCGGCGGCGAGGGGTGGGTGCAGATGGTGCTGGCGGACGGCGGCGTCACCGCGTCCGTCCACGTGGGATACACGCTGTACAGCATCGAGCCGCTCGGCAACGGGCTGCACGCCGTGTCCCGCATCGACCAGGCCGGCTTCCCCGGAGACCATCCGGCGGAGCATCCGAGCGGCGCCCTCGGCGACGCCATGGACGCCGCCGCGGACGAGCTCCTCTCCGCCCGCACCGCCGACCTCGGCACCATCGGCGCCGAGGCCACGACGCAGATCAACGTGATGGTGGTCTACACCGCGGCCGCCGCCAACGCGACCAGCAATATCGGAAGCCTCATCCAGCTCGCCGTGGACGAGACGAACCAGTCCTACGTGAACAGCGGCGTCAACATCAACATGGTGCGGGTGCACACCGCGCAGGTCACCTACAACGAGTCCAACCGCAGCTTCTCGCAGCACGTGACCGCGCTGAGGAGCACCACCGATGGGATCATGGACAACGTCCACACCCTGCGGAACACCTACGCCGCCGACGTGGTGGTGCTGGTGGTCAACGACAGCGAGGCGTGCGGGATGGCCGCGGCCATCAAGGCGACCGCCACCACGGCGTTCGCGGCGGCGCACTACACCTGCATCACCGGCTACTACTCGTTCGGCCACGAGATCGGCCACCTGCAGGGCGCCCG
>DATHVO010000082.1:0-9971 GCA_035461265.1 Longimicrobiales bacterium | reverse complement strand
GACACGCATATTCCCGCCGGAACGCCCACCCGCAGCCACCGGGCGTCGGCCCGAGCGTCCCGTCTCCCGATTCTCTGTGAAAAAGCAATGGCCGGAGCGGCCGCAACGGGAATCGGGGGCCTGTCCCCCTTCTGTCCCGTTACGGCGCGGCCGACATCGTCCCCAGGTTCCGCCAGGCCAGGATGCTCGCGCGTCCCGCCCGTGCGTACACGTGATTCGGGTACTGATGGCAGTTCGGCGTGTTCGTGCCCCGGACGCAGCCGTTGTATCGGAGCAGTGCGCGGTCAACGTTGCCTCGCTCCTGCTTCAGGTAGGCCGCGAAGATGCTGGCGCCGTGGCAGATGTTCGCTTCCACGTCGTCGAGGCGGGGCGGGCACGGCTTCCAGTTGCCCCGGTGGAACGGCATGACCTGCATGAGGCCCTGGGCGCCCACGGGGCTCCGGGCGTGGGGGTCGATCCACGGGTTCTCCACGAGGAGCACGGCCAGCAGGAGGCGCGGCTCGAGCTCGGTACGGCGGGCCTCCCGCAGCAGGGAGACGGCCACGCGGCGCACGAGTTGGGGGTCGTCGGACCGGTATCCCAGGAGCACGCGCTCGATGGGGGCGATCTCGTCCGCGTAGTAGCGGTCCACCCGGCTGAGCAGATCGCTCACGTGGTCGGCGCGCTGCGCCAGGGCGTCCAGCCGCAGGGGACGGGTCTCGTCCAGCGAGCTGCTGCCGTACACCCCGGCCGTGCCCACGAGGACGCCGGCCAGGATGGCTGTCAGCACGGTGCGGCGCCGGGGTCGCGCGGGCCGCCAGCCCAGGGACAGCGTTAATCGAACGATATATTTCAAGCCGTCCAGCATAGTCACCACCTTCAGTCTGCTGCGCATGTCCGGCGCGGGGACCAGGCTTCCACCCCTCCTCCCGACCGCGGCCATTCAAGGTGCAAACGATATACCCCATCCGAATTTTCCCGTTCTGTTATCTCGCCAATTCACGTATTGCCAAGTAGTTACAGATTTCGCCGGAAACGCGAAATTGACAAAATGGCAGGAATGGCGGTCCCTGGGGGTGTGCCGATCCGGGGCGGTGGAGTAGCAATTCGGGACAGCGGCCCCGGTCAGACCCGGTCGGACCCGGATCGGCGGGTCAGCCTTCGAGGTCGAGCCAGTGGATGAGCTCGGTGAGGGGTCCGCGGCCGTCGTGGCGCCAGTCCGGGGGTGGCCAGGGCATTTCGTGGACGGGCGTGATGCGGGTGACGCCGGCGTCGCCGAGGCGGGTGGCGAGCTCCAGGAGGCGGTTTCCGTGGAACCCGGCCACGCCGGCGGTCTGCAGGTAGCGCCGGGCGGGGTGGAGCTGCCGCACGAGGGAATCGATGGAGTCGATGGCCTTCACGATGAGGGTCCGGTTGAGGCAGCTCGGATCGATCCCGGGCGCGGGGTCGGCGATGACGGTGAAGGAGAGGCCCTCCCCGGTCCAGAGGCGGATGTCGTCGCCCCTGATGGCGCGGAACTCGGCGTGTGTCCGGAGCTGGTGGATGGCGGCGGCCTCGGCGGCATCGAGCCGGCCGCGGGGTAGCGTGTCCTGGATGTCCCGGAGCGCGTCGGCCGTTCGTTCGGCGAAGGCGGCAGCGTCGGCGGGCGGTCCGAGTATCCAGGCCAGCTGGGGCGAGACGCAGCCCTGCTGGTCGAAGAGGGCGGTGGCGACGGCGAGATCCCGGGCGGCAGCGGCGGGGTCATCGAGGCCCGCCGGGTCGATGATGGCGAACGAGAGGCGGGGCCCGTGTTCGACGAAGCGCGTGTCCGGCCGGGCGCGTGCGCGCAGGGCCGCGATGGCGTCTTCGCCGCCGTAGTGCACGACGAGGCCGGCGCGTGCCAGGAACGCGTCCTCGAGACCGGTGTTGCCGCCGGTCCAGTAGTGCACGGCGACGCAGTCGCCGACGTCGGGGTCCGCCTCGGCGAGGAGGCGGGCGAAGGCGGCCGCCATGGCCGGCTCCCCGGCGGCGGGCTTGCCGATGACGGCGGACTTGACGAGGAGCGCCCGTACGATGGACGTGACGCTTATGCCCGGGACGTTGCCTGAGAAGACGTGCAGGCCGAGGGCGGGCGCGATGGCGCGGGCGCGCCTGCCATCGCCGCGCCGGATGAATCCGTCCACCGCTTCGGCGCCGCCGAGCTCCGCGTCCAGGAGTCCGTGCAGCGCCGGAGCGAGCCAGTCCTGGCTGACGCGCGCAAGGACGTGGTCCGCCATGGCGGGGCTGAGTCCGCTGAGGGCGGTGAGGCTGCCTGCGACCTCGCGTCGCGTCGGGTCGGCCGGGTCGCGGAGCCGGCGCGCGGCGGCGTCCACGGCGTCGATGACGCGGCCGACCGGCAGGTCCCTCAGTCGCCGGCACGCCGCCTCCAGCGCATCGCAGACGGCCGGCACGTCGCCGGGTTCGAGGAGCGCGGCCACCGCCCTGACGCCGTCCCGCTCCGCGACGACGGCCCCCCCGGCGGCACTCCGCGCTGCGGCCTCGCCCGGGAGCGTCGGCAGGTGCGAAGCCATGACGTCCATGCTCACCGCCGCTGCTGCTGCCCGACGGCCTCGAGGAGCATGTCCATGGCGATGGAGCAGCCGCGGGGCATGGCTCCGGGCGCCCTGCCCAGGAGCTGGAATCCCTCGTCGAGTGCGACGCCCAGGTCCTCAGTCTGGATCGCCATGACGGACCCGACGTTGGCGAGGTCGAAGTGCTGGAGCAGGCCGGTGGTGCCGGGACTGACGGGCTCGAGGGTTTCGGGGTCCACCACGCGCGTCCGGACCCAGGGCGGTACGAGCTTGCGGCGGTCACGTTCACGCCCTCGTACCGAGTCGCGGAGGGAGGAGTCGTAGAACTGGGAGCACATCTCGGTCATTCCGTACTCGTTCACGCAGTGGCTGGCCGGGATGCCGAGGAATTCACCGTACAGCTGCCGCATCTCCGCTTCGTCGACTTCGCGGCTCCTGCCCTTGTAGCCGCCGGTGTCCATGATGCGGGAGGCGGGTGGCAGGTCGTGTCGCTCGCCGCGCTCGCGCATGCGGTCCAGGCAGTGCACGAAGGCGAAGGACGTGCCCACCAGGCAGACCGGGGTGCCGCTCTCCGCGGCCGCCCGCAGAGCCGTCGCGAGTCGGCCGTCATCGATGCCATGGGAGGCCGTCGCGAAGTACCCGCTCTCCCGCGAGCCGAGGCGTTCCAGCACGACGCCGACCATGTGTGCCAGCGACGAGTCAGGCATCTCGGTGGAGCTCGGGACGAGGGACAGCATGGGCATCTCGGCGCCGTCGGGCAGGACGCAGGCGGCGAAATTGGGTATGAGCGCGAAGTGGTAGAGGGCCAGGTCCAGGATGTGGTGGGCGCCGCGCTTCTCGAGGCCCTGTGTCGTGCCGCTCGTTCGGAATACCGCCTCCGCCTCGGCGGGGTCGCCGGCTACGAGGGCGACCTCCTTGAAGGCGGCGGTGGGCACGGCTGGGATGTCGGTCCACAAGGCCACGCTCTCGGGCGTGACACCCCGCCGGTCGCAGAACGCCGCGTAGGGCCGGTTGCGGGCGTACTGGAACTGGAAGATGCGGACGGCGATGCGGTTGAATGCGTCGTCATCCAGCGGCTCGTCCAGCGGCTGGCCGAGGAGGTCCACGACGCCTGCCTTGATGCCCCGGCCGGTCGCGTCGCGCATCCTAGGCCGGTGCCGGGGCGAGGCCGGCCAGGGCGTCGGGAGTCTTCGCTGGGCCGGAGCAGCCGTGCCGCGTCCAGATCCAGGCCGCCGCTGCGCCCGTCACGTCGAACCGCTGGGGGCCCGTGGCGTGGCCCGCCGCGACCGGCCATACCCGCAGGCCCGGAACCGGCAGGGCGAAGGCGGCCCGTCGAAGTGCCGACGCCGCAGGATCGTCAGCGTCTGCACCCTCCGGCAGCGCAACGAAGACGGCCGGGGGCTGGCTGAAATACGCTTCCGTCGCCAGGGCGAATGTCGCCCCGGCCACGCCGTACCGGCCCGCCGCCGGCCCGGTGCCGGCCAGCGTACGTTCCGCCAGTGCACGCCAGTGCCGCTCCCCCGTGACCTGCGCCAGGTCGAGGAGTGCACGGGCTGCGGCCGCGTTCTGCTCGAACGGCCGGTCACGGTAGCGCAGCACGCCCACGTCATGGTCCGACGCGGCCCGATCCCAGAACCCGCCGTCATGCGCCCAGAATGCGGCCTCGGCCGTGGAGGCGAGGCGCCGGGCGACGGCGATCCACGCGGTGTCCCCCGTGGCCTGTCCCACGGAGAGGGCCGCGCGCAGGGCTTCGAGGAGGTCGGCCAGCAGGAAGTCCAGGCCGGGGGCCTCCCCCGGTGCCCTGTAGTGGAACAGCCGCCCATCCGGGGCGGACATGGTCGCGAGGAGGGCTGTGAGGGCCGCGTCGGCACGTTCCACCCAGGCGCCGTGGCCAAGGCGCGCGCCGGCCAGCGCCAGGGCCCCGATCCAGCGCGCGTTCGCTGACGTGTAGACCGTGGCGTCCACGGGCGGCGCCTCCATGGACGCGCGCACATCGGGCGGCGCACTGAAATAGGCCGGACCGGCGCACTGGCTTCCGCCCCAGAGACCGTCCGCCAGGGAAAGCGTGCGGTCCGTCCACGCCACGGTACCCTCCGCTATGGACCGCCAGTCGTCCCGCCCCCGGATGACCGCACCGAGAGCGTATGCGTCGAGGAGCGACGCATTCACGTCCAGCAGCTTCTCGTAGCGCGGCTCGGTCCAGTCGCCACGCGTGGCGTAGCGGAAGAACCCGCCGTCGACGGGGTCCCACAGGTCGCCGGCCAGCATCCCGTCCAGCGTGTGGTCTGCCATCGCCCCGCACGCCGCGTCCGCCGACATGTTCGCGTACAGCAGCTCAACGGCCTCCGGCTGGGGAAACTTCGGCTCGCCGCCGAAGCCTCCATTGCGTGAGTCGAAGGCGGCGCGGACGGCGGTCAGCACGTCGTCGGCCCGTTCACGCCGGACCATCCCGGTGGCGTCGCTCCGGCCACGGCTCGCATCCAGGGCCCGCCGGCGACGGTCGATCTCCACTTCAAGCTCGGACCGCCGCTCTCGCCATGCCGCCAGCACGCCCCGCGCAACTTCGCGGAGCTGGTCTGCCTCCGTGTACGTCCCCGCCCACAGCACCTCGCCCGACGGTACCAGGAACGCCGTCGTGGGCCAGCCCCCGGCGATGTAGCGGTCCTGGACGTGGGGGTGGCGGTCCGCATCCACGCGGATGGCCACAAACTCGTCGTTGATGAGCTGGATGATGTCGGGATCGGAGTAGGTCGTCTCGTCCATGAGGTGGCACCAGTGGCACCACACGGCCGTGAGGTTCAGCAGGATGGGCCGGTCGTTCCCGACCGCAGCCGCAAGGGCCGCCTCGCCCCACTCATGCCACGCGATCTCGTGGGCGCGGTTCGGGTTCGGCGAAAATCGAAAAACGTCCGGCATCGGGACGGCGGCCTCCCTGTTCCGTGCACCCCGGCCACCAGGCGGCGACCCCGGGGCAAGCATAGTCTATGGAGGGATGGCAGGCCAGCCCGGAAGTCAGCCGGAGGCGGTCGACTCGGTGCCCGTGAGGCGCATGGGGAGCAGCACAGAGACGCGCGTGCCCCTGCCCGGTTCACTCTCGATTTCGAGGTCGCCGCGCAGCAGGCGGATGTACCGGCGGGACACGCTCAGACCCAGGCCGGTGCCGCCCACCGTCCGCGTGTTCGGCCGCTCCGCCTGCCAGAACGGATCGAAGATACGTTGCTGCTGGGCCTCCGGAATGCCGATTCCCGTGTCCACGATGTCGTAGATCACGCGGCGTCCATCGTTCCGGATCCGCAGCACGATGGACCCGCGCTCCGTGAACTTCACCGCATTCGACAGGAGATTGACCAGCACCTGCCGGACCTTGCCCGGGTCCGTCTCGAGACGGACGGACTCGGGCGGAGCCTCCACCCTGAACTCGAGATCCTTCGCGAGCGCCATCGGTTCGATCACCGCCGCCGCATCCTCGGCCACCTGAAATGCATCCGCAAGCTCGGGGTGGATCTCCTCTCCGCCCGCCTCGATACGTGCGAAGCTCAGGATCTCCTCGATGAGCTGGAGCAGGTGGCGTGCGCTGGCGCGAATCCGGCCCACCTGACGGCGCTGTCGGTCCGACAGACCTCCCGAGATCTCGGCGTCCAGCAGGTCCGAGTACCCCATGATGGCATTCAGCGGCGTCCTCAGCTCGTGGGAGATCACCGCCAGGAAGTCGCCCTTCGCCCGGCTCGCCTCCTGCGCCTCCCGGTACAGCCGGGCGTTGTCCAGGGCGATGGCAGCGCGCCGACCGAGTTCGTCCGCCAGGGCGAGGTCGTCGTCGTCGTAGCCCCGGCCGCCCCGCGGCGCGACGAACGTGATGGCGCCCAGGACACGGCCCCGGCCCATGAGTGGCGTGATCATCACCGACGCCGCTTCCCCCGCACCGCCGCCTGCCTCGCCCGCCGCCTCCAGCCACCCCTCCGTCGGCACGCCGTCCAGGATCTCCGGCTGGCCCGTGCTGATCACGCTCTGGACTGTATGCGTCCAGCCGTCCAGCGGCGCCGAGCCCAGCGCCTTCTCCAGGCGCCGCTCCACTGCCGGGTCACGATGCGCAATGTGCGCCCACGCCAGACTGCCATCCTCCGTCAGCGAATGGACCACGCACCACTCCGACAGCCGCGACACCGCCAGCCTCGCCAGCGCCTTGACAGTAGTGTCGAAATCCAGCGACGTCGCCACGAGGATGCTGCTCGCCTCCGCCAGAAACGCCGCCCGCCGCTCCGCCGACTGCAGTTCCGACCGCAGCATACTCTCCCGGCCCAGCCCGGCCTCCTCCCGGGCCAGCGCCGCGACATGGCGTTCCTCCAACTCCACACGCTCCGTCAGGTCGTGCGCCATGACCGCGTACCCGCCATCCGCCATGGGGTACACTTCTTCGCGAACCCAGACGACACCGCCGTCCTGGCGGCGCCACCACCGATCCTGCGCCGTGGAGCCCGTCTCGCGGACCGACTTCAGCAGGGCCTGGCCGGCGCCGGAGCGGTCGGGGCCGAAGATGCTGAACGGCTGCCCGCGGACATCGCCGGCGCTGTATCCGGTGAGGCGTTCGGCGGCCGCACTCCAGGTCGCGATGCAGCCATTCTCGTCCAGCGCGAAGATGGCATAATTGTGTATGGCGGCGAAAAGTCGGGCGGACTCGGTCCCGTCCGGCATGGTTCCCGACTTCACGGCTTCCGACCCGTCGACCCGCTGGTAATCCATGTATCCATCGTCCCGCCCGTCACCTGCGGGCCGCGTGGTGTTCCGCCGACACACCCGTGAGGGGTGCAGACTATGCATCCTGCATGCCAGAAACGTCTTACGCGGATCGGACCGGTCGGTTCGGTCCCCGGGGAGCGGGGTCAGGGGATGCGGAAGCGGTTGGTGCGGGCGTCCACGCGGCGCTGGGGCAGGTCGAGGAGGCGGAGCATCAGGCGGCGGGCGCCCTGGCCCACGGCGGCGGGCACGGAACGCTGTCCGCTGACGGCCGGCTGGAGTTCGCCCTGGAGCCAGCGCTCGAGCTCCTCAAGGTCGGACAGGGAGAGCGTCTCGACCTGGAGCGTGGCCGTGTAGTAGAAGCGCCCGCTGGTCGGCGGCCGGAGGGCGAGGGCGTAGTCCTGTTCGACGGCGGCCCGGGCGGAGGCAAAGTCCGGAAACCGTCGCGCCCCGTCCCGGGTGGGGAGTGATCGCACGAAGAACTGCTCGCCGATGGGCTCGTAGACGATTACGGTCGACCAGCTGGTGCCGTCCACGAGCTGGTCGATGAAACGTGCCCGCCACAGTTCCACCCGCACGCGCACCCTGACGGGCAGGCCCGAGAGGGCCGCCTGTTCGAGCTGTTCGCCGCCGAGAACGGGGCCGACGCGGACGATCGGCCGGAACCCGTTCTGCGGATCGGCGTCGATGGCGAGCAGCGGGACGTCCTGGCCGGCGCGGTCCGGGGACCACGTCGTCGCCTCCGGCGCTCCGGTGGGCGCCGCGCGGGCGATCAGGAGTGCGAGGAGGACGGGCAGGCGCATCAGATGCGGGGCTCGAGCCGAACGAAGAAGTTGAAGCCCTGCCCACTGCCGGAGAGGGGGACGGCCCAGTACGCGCCGAGGGGTCCCAGCCGGATGCCGAGGCCTGCATCGGCGGAGAAGTCGTCGTTGCCGCCGGGGCGACCGTCCCGGGCGTCGGCCTCGTTCCAGGCGCGGCCGGCGTCGAAGAAGGCGACCCAGCGGACGAGGCTGCCCACGGCGCTCCCGAGACCCACGGCCTCGGCGAGTCCACGCGCGAGCGGGAAGTTCGCCTGGTACTCCAGCTGCACGAGTGCCATCCGATCGCACCCGTAACCGGGATGGAGGGCGCTGCCCCTGACATCGATGGTCATGGCGCGGGCACCGCAATCGAACTCGAACAGGCGGTACCCGGGCAGGCTGCCCTCGCCGCCGAGCGCGTGCTGGCGCTGGGGGGGCAGGGATCCGCCGTCGATTGAGCCCGCAGCCGCCAGCCGGAGGGCGAGACGGGTGTACGGGCTCAGCCGGGCGTAACCGCGGACGTCGACGCGGGCCGCGGCAAAGTCGGTCCGCTCCGGCCGGTAGAACGCAGCACTTTCGCCGGGCGGCGGCGCGGGGCCGAGTGCGGGCGTGGCCAGGCGTCCGCCCAGGCCGCGTTCCAGCTCCACCCGCGCCAGCCAGCCGGCAGATGGGTCGCGGTCCTCGTTGCGGCTGTCGTAGCCCAGGGCGGCGATCGCGTAGCGCACCGGCCCCTCCCCCACGGCGGGCTGGGGTCGCCACGCCTCGCTGTCGTAGAAGATCGTGAACGGGTCGGCGGTGTCGCGGGACTCGTGCTCCTCGTCCCGGTACTCTATCTCGAAGGTGTAGGGCGTCCCGGGCCGTTGGAGGCGGGCGCGGACGGCCCATCCCTCGCGTTCGTAATGGTCACGGTAGTCGCGGTGCAGCAGCAGCGTCGAGAGCCCCGTCTCCCGGCTGGAGAGGCCCGCCTCCTCGATGGGGACGACCTCGGAGAAGACGCGGACGCCGAGGCTCAGTCCGATGTTCGGTGCCACGAGCTGGTCGGCGCCGATGCTGTAGCCGAGGCGGCGCGGGTCGAGCTCCGATGCCGCGGCGGAGCGCCAGATCACGAGCGCCCGGGCCGTTGTGGGGTAGCGCCCGCCGAAGCGGATGCGCGGGCCGATGGCCAGCGGCAGGCCCTCCACCCGGTTGTACGACGTGTGCACGGCTGCGAGGACATCCGTCCGGCCGAATGGCAGATCGAGGCCCGCCGAGAGACCCCGCTCGAGTTCCGCCGGGACGTAGGCGAGGCGGCCGTCCGTGAAACGGTAGCGCAGTGGCTCGCGGAACGTCTCCACGCCGCCCGCGATGGCCGGGCCGGGGTCCCCGCGCACGTCGCCGCCCACCACTGTGGCCCGGCCCCGGATGCTGCCGCCGGCCCGCACATCGAGGCTGCCGTTGATGACGACGACGTCGCCCTCGACAACCCCCTCCACGACGAGGGTCCCGGTGAGGACGGCCACATCACCGCTGACCGTGGTGGCCGGCCCGATACGCGCGTCGCCGATCATCCGCGTTGTGGTCTCCCTGTTGTAGAACGCCACCACGCGCTCGGCCACGCTGTCGGGGAGGAGGGCGGCGGTCACCTGCTGCGCCGAAGCGGCGGATGGCACTGCCGCGAGGGCCATGGCGACGGCGCATGCGCGCCGCAGCATGGCAGTGCTCCGCGGCCGACGGACAGTATATGCCGTGGTCATCGGTCTATCTCGAGGCGCCGCATGCGGCGGTAGAGGTTGGCACGGTCCGTCCTGAGACGACGGGCGGCGTCGCTGATACTGCCGCCGGCGGCATCGAGGGCGCGCTCGATGAGCTCGCGCTCGAAGGCAGCGAGCCGGTCGTTGAGGGGAATGTCCTCCTGCGCCGAAACAGGGCGTGC
>DATHVO010000081.1:0-9985 GCA_035461265.1 Longimicrobiales bacterium | reverse complement strand
AGGGATGGTGATCAGTCGCCGGGACGTGTACGGTGCGTGGGCCGGGCCTCGAGGGGGTTCTCCGGCCAGTAGTGCCTGGGGTAGCGCCCGCGGAGGTCCCGGCGGACGTCGAAGTAGGCATTCCGCCAGAAGCTCGCCAGGTCCCGCGTCACCTGGACGGGGCGCTGCGCCGGGGAGAGCAGGTGCAGCGTGAGGGGGACGAGTCCGCCGGCGATGCGGGGCGTGTCGTCGAGGCCGAACATCTCCTGGAGGCGGACGGCGAGGACCGGGGCGGCGGTGTCGGAATAGTCGATGGCGCGCCGCGACCCGCTGGGCACCTCCAGATGAGTGGGCGCGAGGCGGTCGATGTCGGCGCGGCGGTCCCACCCTGCGAGGGCCAGCAGGGCCTCGGCGGGGTCGATCCGGCGCAGGGCCTTGCTGTCCGTCCCCATGAACGGCAACAGCCACGTCTCGAGGGTGGCCATCAGCCCCTCGTCGGATACGTCGGGCCAGTCCCCGGGCGCAGTCGCGTGGAGGAAGGCGAGGCGCTGGCGGAGCAACTCCGCGTTGGGTGTCCAGGCCAGGATTCCCAGCCCCTCACGACGCACTGCGTCCAGGCAGGCGGTGGCGATGACATCCGGGGCGGCGTTCGCGACAGGCGATTCCGCCAGGGTGAGGGCGCCCAGGCGGCGCGTCGCCACGGCGCGAATGCTCCCGCTGGCGGAGTCCCAGCGGACGTCCGTCCGGGTTTCCGTATGGGGCGCGAAGATTCCCTCGACGGACGTCCTGTCGATGGGTGCAGCCAGGAAGACACGGCTGTCCCGGCCGTGACCCCCGACCTCCGCCGCGACGATGAACTCCTCCCGGGCCAGGTTGTGCTGGCCATCCAGGGCGGCGCCCCGGCCGTTCCGGAGCCGGAATCGACCTCGTCCGCCCCGGCGCTGCCCGATGCGGTCGGGGTACGCGAGGGCCAGGAGTGCGCCGGCGACTTCGTCTGCGTCCCCGGCCGTGTCGGCCGCGCCGGCGACGCCCAGGCGGCGGCGCCAGCGGCGGGCTTCGCTACGTGCGCGGTGCAGGGCGCCGCGGTCCGGGTAGAGCCCGGGTGGCGGCACCTCGCTGCTGCCGCGCAGGAGCGGGAGGCGCAATCGCAGGTCGGGGTCCGCCGGTCCGCCCGCCGACCTCAGGACGTCGCGTTCTCCGAGAAGCGCCGCGAGGTCGCAGGCCAGGCGCGTGAACGAAGTGCGGCCGCTGTCCTCTTCCGGGGGGACGTCACTGGCCGCAAGGCTTTCCGCGGAGAGGAGCATGTGGGCGAGGCGGGGGTGGGCGGGCAGGCCCGCCATGCGCCGGCCGTGGTCCGTGATCCGGCCGCCGCCGTCGAGGGCATCGAGGTCCCGCAGCAGCTCCCGGGCCTGGCCGTACGCCGCGGCGGGAGGCGCGTCCGTCCACCGGAGCATGCCGGGATCCACCACACCCCAAGCCGCGAGCTCGAGGGCGAGGGGGGCGAGGTCCGCATCGGCGATCTCGGGCGGGCGCTGCGCCAGCAGACCGGCGTGCTCAGCCTCGGTCCAGAGACGTTGGCAGACGCCGGGGCCCGTGCGGCCGGCCCGGCCCCGGCGCTGGTCCGCGGCCGCCCGCGATACGGCAACCGTGGCGAGGCGCGTCATGCCCGTGCGCGGGGAGAAGCGGGGCACTCTCATGAGCCCGCTGTCCACCACGATCCGTATGCCCTCGATGGTGAGGCTGGTCTCCGCGATGGAAGTCGCGAGGACGATCTTTCGGCGGCCCGGCGGGCTCGGCGCAATGGCACGGTCCTGTTCCGCCTGTGGCAGATCGCCGTACAGAGGCACGACTCCGGTGCCGGGCGGGATGCCGATCTCCTCGAGGTGGCGAGCCGTCCGCCGGATCTCGGCCGCTCCCGGAAGGAACGCGAGTATGTCGCCGTCGCCATCGTCCAGGGCGCGGCGGATCGTGCGGGCGACCGTGGCTTCCATCGGCGCCTGGAGGCGAGTGGGCAGGTACGTCGTCTCCACGGGGTAAGAGCGGCCCTCGCTCCTGACGACGGGAGCCGATCCCAGCACCTCGGCCACGGCGTCACTGTCGAGTGTCGCCGACATCACGAGGATGCGCAGGTCCGGCCGGAGGGCGGACTGGACGTCCAGGGTCAGGGCAAGGCCGAGGTCCGCGTGGAGGCTCCGCTCGTGGAACTCGTCGAACAGGACCGCACCGTACGCTTCCAGGGCGGGGTCGTGCTGGAGAATCCGCGTGAGGACGCCCTCCGTGACGACCTCGATACGCGTCTCCGGGCCGACGCGGGTGTCGAGGCGGATGCGGTAGCCGACCGTGCGGCCGACGGACTCGCCGAGGAGCCGTGCCATGTACGCAGCCGCCGCCCTGGCAGCGAGGCGTCGCGGCTCCAGCATGATGATGCGTCCCGCCAGCCAGGGTGCGCCAAGCAGCGCAAGCGGTACGCGAGTCGTCTTGCCCGCACCCGGCGGCGCCTGGAGCACGGCGCACCGTCCAGTGGCGAGGCGGTCCAGCAGCTCGGGCAGCACGCCTTCGATGGGCAGCTCCGTCACGATGTCCCCTCCGTCACGCGGCGGTACCGGCTCCGTAGCCAGCCGCGCCGGCCGGCCCTACATTGCCGCACCGTCGCTGCGGAGAACCCGGACACACGCTGGTGTCATTGCTCGCACTGCAGGGCAGCGCGCTGCCCGTTACCGATCCCGTCCTCATCGTTGCGCTGGCGCTGGCGATCTTCCTCCTCGCGCCGCTCCTCGTGCAGAAGTTCCGGCTACCCGGCATCATCGGCGTCATCATCGCGGGTGCCGTCGTGGGTCCCAATGGCCTGAACCTCCTGGACCGCAGCCCGACCATCGCCCTGCTGGGCACCGTCGGGCTGCTCTACCTCATGTTCATGGCCGGCGCGGAGATCGATCTCCAGGGGTTTCGCCGGTACCGCGCCCGCAGCCTGCTCTTCGGCACGCTGTCCTTCATCCTGCCCCAGTCCATCGGGACGGTGGTGGGCGTCGGCCTGGGCTACAACCTGCCCACGGCCATCCTGCTGGGCAGCATGTTCGCGTCGCACACGCTGGTATCATACCCCATCGCGCTGCGGTACGGGATCGGGAAGAACGTCGCCGTCACCACGGCGGTGGGCGGGACCATCGTCACGGACACGTCAGCGCTGCTCATCCTCGCCATTGTCGCCGCCTCCACTACCGGCAACCTCGATGCCGCGTTCTGGGTCCGGCTCGCGGTGATGCTCGCGATGTTCCTGGCCCTGGTCTGGATCGCCCTCCCGCGCCTCGCCCGCTGGTTCTTCCGCCGGGAACGCACAACCGGCGTGAACGACTACCTGTTCGTCCTCACGGCCGTGTTCGCCGGCGCCTTCCTCGCCAAATTCGCCGGGCTGCAGGCCATCGTCGGTGCGTTCATGGTGGGGCTCGCGCTGAACCGGCTCATCCCCGAAACCGCGCTGCTCACAAACCGGATCCACTTCGTGGGCGACGCCATCTTCATCCCCTTCTTCCTGCTGTCCGTGGGCATGCTGGTGGATGTCCGGATCTTTGCGGCCGGCCCGCAGGCGTGGAAGGTCATGATCGCCATGATCGCCACCGTAACGGTGGCGAAGTGGCTGGCGGCCAAGACGGCGCAGCGGCTGGCCGGCTACACCCCCGACGAAGGCACCACCATGTTCGGCCTGTCGGTGCCCCAGGCGGCCGGCACGCTGGCCGCCACCCTCATCGGTGTCCAGATCGGTCTGTTCGACGACGCCGTGCTGAACGGCGCCGTCATGATGATCATCGTGACGTGCATCCTCGGCCCGTCCCTGGTGGAGAAGTACGGACGGCGCATCGCGCTGGCCGAGGCGCAGAAGCCGTATGATCCTGAGGCGGCGCCGCAGCGCATCCTCGTCCCCATGGCGAACCCGCGTACCGCGCCGGCGCTGATGGAGCTGGCCCTCAGCATACGGGAGCCGGACTCCGCCGAGCCCGTATTTCCGCTGATGGTCGTACCAGCGGAGACGGAGATGCCGGCGGAGCACGTCGCCGCTGCCGAGAAAATGCTGAAGCACGCGGTGGAGTACGCCGTCGCTGCCGATGTCCCGGCGATCCCGTTGACGCGGGTGGACAGCAACTTCGCCGAGGGCATCGCCCGGGGCGCGGCGGAGTCGCGGGCGTCCACGCTGGTGATCGGTTGGGACGGCAAGCGCGCGAAGGCACGCCGCATCTTCGGCTCCGTCCTCGACCAGCTCCTGGAGCGCAGCGTCGAGCAGGTGCTCGTCGCCCGGCTCGCGCACCCGCTCAACACCACCGAGCGGATCATCGTCCTCATACCCCAGGGTGCCGACCACCTCGACGGGTTCTTCCGGAGCGTACGTGCCATCAAGCTGATGGCCAGCCGGCTCGCGGCGCGGATCGTGGGCTATGTCGTGGACGAGTCTCCCGACACGTATGCGGAGCACTTCGCTGCCGTTAAGCCCGAGGCATCGGCGACGTTCGGGCGAGTGGAGAGCTGGGGCTACGTGGCGGACCGTATGCCCATGGAACTGCGGGCGGACGATCTGGTCGTCGTCATCGGTGCGCGCACCGGCACCGTGGCGTGGGTGCCGGAGCTGGACCGGCTCCCGGGGCTCCTCGTGGACCTGGCGCCGGAGAGCTTCATCATCATGTATCCGTCGGAGCCCCTGGAAGCGAAGCAACCTGTCCATGCGGTGGCGCTTCAGCGGGGTGGCGCGGGCTGACCAGCACCGCCACACGCATGGGCTGTCGCGGCGAACGGTACATGCGCTGAACATCGAACTCCGACATGTCGCGGAGGCGGTCCGTGGTGTCGGGCCGCTCGAGGTCCCGCAGGTCCGGCTCCGTGGGAGACGAGGGCGGCGTTGCCGGGACATGGGGCGAGGGCGGGACCGGCGTCATGAATTCGCCCGTCCCCTCCACGGCCGGCTGCTCGAATGCCGGCTCGGCGTCCACGGGATCGGTCCGGTCTCCCTGGCATGCGGCGATGCCCAGAATGCACAGTACCGCCCCCGTTCGCGCCATCCAGCCGTTCCTCATCTTCCAGCCTCCCGCCGAAGTCATTGAGCTGACTTTGACTTAAGGCAAGTCGCGTTCCGCCGTTCGGCGGGTCAGCGCAGCGGCCAGGCGGGACGCGGGCGTCGCTGCGGCGTGTCCGCGCGGTATCCCGTCATCTCCAGGTAGCCGCGCCCGTCCACGCGTTCGCCGTGGCGGTGGCCGGCGACCCGCACGGCGCCTTCCCAGTACAGCACCGCGAGGTCCAGCTCCTGGTCGGCGAAGGCCGCCGTGACGTCGATGTCGAGACCGTGCTGCGGCACCTGGACGCGCCACGCCACGGGATACACGGCGCCGCTCGCGGGGCTGCGCCACGTGCGCGTCGCTGTCATGGAGAAGTCGGCAGCGTGCAGGGGCGTGGTCGTGCCGTCATCGGCGACGTGGAGGCCGGCGCTGTGGGGATCGGCCAGACCATCGTGCCGCCGCAGCCGGTAGAGCATGAGATCGGACGAGTCTCCGAGTTGGAGAGCCATCCAGTCCCAGCCGACGAGTCCATCGCCGAGAACGCTGGTGCTCCACTCCCGGTCGAGCCAGCTCCGGCCGCGGACGTCCATGACGTCCCGACCCACGCGGATGGTGCCGGTGGTGGGCATCCGCGTGATGGAGTAGTAGTACGACGCGTTACCGGGCTCCGGGCCCTTCCGGCTGAGCCCCGCCTCGCCCTGCAGCGCGATGGGCCGGCCCTGTTCCAGCAGCAGGTCGATGGCGACGTCGCCGGCGTGGGCGCGCAGGCGGAGCGGGAAGATGTCGTTGCCGGGTGCGGCGGGCCCTGCGCCCGTCGCGTGCCAGTCCTCTAGCCAGACCCTGAACGGCTCCGCCCGGGCGCCGGCCAGGCCGAGGGCGTCCCGTGCGAAGCGTTCGGCCGCGTGGATCCGCTCGCCGCCGAGATCGCTCACCGCGAAGTGAGCCATGTAGGCGTGCCGCGCACGCCACTCGCTCGACTCGTCACCGGACCGGCCGGCGAAGCTCGCGCTGTCGGCAAGGGCGCTGCGGAAGAACGTGAGCTGATAGCCGAAAGCCCTGCCATCCGCCGACGTGACGTTTCCCGTGAAGTACCACCACTCCGTCCGGAACTCCGGGTGCGGCCCGTGGTCCGCTGGGAACTCGAACGGGCGCGGTGCCCAGGCCCGCGCGTGAAGCGTGTCCGCGCCGCCGAGCACGTCGCCCAGCTCCAGCGTCGCCCGCTCCGGGACGGCTGGCCCCGACGGTGAGCACGCCGCGCACGCCGCCACCACTGTCGTGACGACGCACCGCCGAACATGCGCGGCCATGCTCATTCCTCCCTCACGGCGATGGCCGGCCGGATCCGGGCCATGCGCCAGGCCGGGTAGACGCCGGCGAGGAGTGCCGCCCCGACCCCAACGACCAGCGCCTGCACGAACGGCGTGCCGTCCACGAGCATGTCGAAGCTCCAGCCGAATGAGCGCCGGTTGACGACGTGGACCATGGCCCATGCCATGGCCAGCCCGAGGGGTGCGGCGAGGAGCGCGGCAGTCAGGCCCATGAGGCCGGTCTGCGTCGTTACGAGGGACCAGACCTGTGCGGGCGTCAATCCGGTGGTCCGGAGGACGCCGATTTCACGGGCGCGCTCGAGCTGGAGCGCCATGAGCGCGCTGCCCACTCCGACGAACGCGACGAGGAGGGCGAGCAGGCGCAGCACGCGGGTGATGGCGAAAGTGCGGTCGAACACGACAAGGGTGGACTCCCTGAGTCCGCGATTGGATCGGACGACCGTCCCTGCGGCGGCCGGGAGGGCGCGGATCGCCGCTTCGATACTTTCGGCGCTGACTCCTCCGGCAACGAAAACGCCGATGGACGTGACGGCGTCGTCGTCCCACAGGTGGTCATAGTGACGCCGATCGATGAAGATGACGCCGTGCTCGCTGGCGTAGTCACGGAAGATCCCGGCGATCGTGAACCGCACTGGTCCCCGGTCGGTGGGCAGCCGGAGCGTGTCGCCCGCAGCGAGGCCGCGTCGCCACGCCAGCGGCTCCGACACGAGCAGCCCGCCCTCGCCGAACCGCGCAGTCGCGCCCGCGCCGCCGTCGAGTACCTCGAAGGCGTCGAGGTGGGTTGGGTGGAGGTCGGCGGCGATGAGGCGCACGACATCGTCGTCCAGCAGGATGCTCGCATGCCGGTAGGTGGACACGCCGGCAATCCCGCTCATTCGGCGGACTGCAGGGGGCAGGGCGGGGTCGAGGGCGTTCTCGGTGCGGTCGGCACCGAGGTCCGGTGCGGCCACGTAGATGTCGGCCGGCAGCGACCGATCGAGCCAGGTGATCACGCCGGCGCGGAAGCTGGCGATCATGATAGTGACGGCGATGCCCACGGCGATGGCGACGCTCAGCGCCGCGATGGCGGGCGCCGTCCGGCTCAGCGAACTCGAGACCCCCCGCGCCGCCATCCGCGGGACGGGGCCCAGCATGCCGGCCACCGGGCGGACTGCCGCCATGAACAGGATGGTGGCCGCGGGCGTGAGCAGGGCCGCGGCGAGGATCAGGACGAACAACGCCGCGAATCCGAGGGTGATGCTGCGGGCGGGGATGAGCAGGACGACCGCTCCCGCAGCAGCCGCCACTGCACCCGCCGTGGCAAGGCGCGCCGCCCGCCGGCGCAGTCCGCGCTCCAGAGAGGAGCGCGCGAGGGCGTACCGCGGCCGTGTCGCCACGGCTTCACGCACGGGCGGCAGCGCAGCGAGGACGGTGGCGCCAATGCCCAGCGCTGCGCCCTTCATCACCGTCGCGGCGCCGAGCCGCGGCGTCACGGTCACGGTGAAGTACAGATCATTGATGGTCCGCGCCACGAGGGCCACCAGTCCGCTCCCCAGCAGCGCCCCCGCCACGACGCCGAGTGCCGTCGCGACCACGCCCGCCACGGCCGCCTCGGCAAGGACCATCGTTGCGACTTCCCGGGCCGTGACGCCCTGGGCGCGGAGCAGTGCGATGAGTGGCCGGCGCTGGACGAGGGAGAACGTGACGCTGTTGTAGATCAGGAACATGCCGAAGACGAGGGCCACCAGCGCCAGCGCCGTGAGATTCGTGTCGAATGCGCGGGTCATGCGGGCGGTGGCGCCGGTGCGGGCAGCGGTCTCCACGACTCTGGCCCCGGCAGGCAGTTGCGCACGGAGGGTCGCGAGCAGGTCGTCACCGTCCGGGCCCTCGGCCACCATGATCTCGATGCGGTCAAGCACGCCGACGGCGCCCGCGATCTCCTGGGCGGTGGCGATGTCCGCCAGGGCCACGTCGGCCAGCGCCCGTCGGGCCAGCGGGTCGTCCATGTCCAGAATGCCGCCCACTACTGCAGTCGTGAGACGCGTGCCCGCGGCGATGGCGATGCTGTCGCCCGCCGTGACGCCGAGGCGGGCGGCCGTGCCGGCCTCCAGCAGAAGCGCCCGCCGGGCGATCAGCATCCCGGCGTCGAGCCCGGACGTCGAGCCGGAGATCCAGGACCGGAACGGCGCCTCGGCGAAGGGATCGACCCCCAGTAGCCGGAGCACGGCGTCTCCGTGGTCCGGCGCCTTGACGATGCGATCGAGCACCGGCGCGACGCGGTTCAGTCCGGCGTCCACGCGGAGGGACACATACATGGACTCGGGCAGACCTGCAGGCCCGCCCAGCACCTCGTGCGTGGCCCGTCCCGTCACGGCCTCGGTGGAGAGGCGGAACGCTCGACCGGCACTCGCAATCGCCATGTCCACCGCGACCACCACGGTCACGCCCAGCGCGACGCCTATCAGGGCGAGGGCGAGCTGCCACGGATGGCGCAGGTGGTGGCGGAGCCCGGCCCGCAGGAGGAGCGGGCTCACGTCGCCGGCTCGATCCGCCCGTCCCGGAGGACGACGGCGCGATCTGCACGCTCGACCACCGCCTCACTGTGAGTCGCTACCAGCAGCGTGGTGCGCTGCTCACGGATCAGGCCGGCGAGGAGGTCCAGCACCATGGAACCGGTGGCGCCGTCCAGGTTGCCCGTCGGCTCATCGGCGAGGACGATACGTGGCTCATGCGCCAGGGCACGGGCGATGGCCACACGCTGCTGCTCGCCACCCGAAAGCTCGTCGGGGAACGACCTGCCGCGATCCCCCAGCCCCACTCGACCGAGCAGCTCCAGCCCGCGGCCGTCGCGCCGCCGTCCCGTGAGCTCCAGCGGGAGCTGCACGTTCTCCAGCACGGTGAGGGTGGGAACGAGGTTGAAGAACTGGAAGACGAAGCCGATCTCCCGGCGGCGCAGCAGTGTGCGCTCCCGTTCGCCCAGGGCGGCGATGTCCCGCCCCGCGACCTGCACGGTGCCCGCGTCAGGCGCGTCCAGGCCGGCGACGACGTTGAGGAGGGTGGACTTGCCCGACCCGCTCGGACCGAGCAGTGCCAGGAGCTCGCCGGCGCCCACGGCCAGATTCACGCCACAGAGTACCTCGTGCCGCGTGTCGCCGTCCTGGTACGCCTTGTGGACGTCCGTGAGCCGGATCAGCGAATCCATGCCGTCTTCCGCCCGCCGTCAGGCCGGGAGGGGCAGGTAGGCACCGCCGCCGGTACCGGGACGGCGTGCCCCGGCAAGGCCCTCAGTTCGCGCAGTAGCCGCCGCAGCAGCTGCCCGCCTGGGGCCCGCAGGATGGCACCGGTGCACCGGTGGCAGCACCGACGAAGCCCGGCGCCGACAGGCGCAGGCTCGTTTCCCCGCCCCCGCACGCGGGACAGGCGGACGCCCGCAGGCGGTCGTCCGCCTTGCGGATGTCCTCGTAGCGATGGCCGCAGCCGCGGCACGCATACTCGTAGAGTGGCATAACCGGAGTGGTATCAGGCATGTACGGCCCGCGGCCCCAGCCGCCGGCCGCACAACGATCGCCGGTCCCGAGCGCCGCCGTCAAGGGCGAGAGAGGGAGAACGTCCAGCCGGTCCGTCGGACGGCGGCATCGGTTCCCCGTGCCCCGCCGCGCC
>DATHVO010000080.1:0-18104 GCA_035461265.1 Longimicrobiales bacterium | reverse complement strand
AAGGACGAACGCGCTTCACCTGCGTGCAGACCACCCGTACGGCTACAGACCGGCTGCCCTGATCGCGTCGAGCTTGATCCGAACCGCCTGATTCTCGGCGGGCGGATTCGTGACGTCGCTCTCTTCGCGACTGCGGGTCAGCAGGAGGCTGGCCGCGATGGCGGCGACTGCCACGAGACTCACACTCAAGGTGCGGATAAGCGCCTCCCTTTCACCGGCAGGAGCGGCGGCCCGGCGGGGCCGTCCAGTGGCGACTTTGTGCATGCGGTATGCCCGAGTTGCGCCGATATTGCCAACCGACGCCGTGGAGCGAAGATGCCCAACCAAAGAACGCGCGAGCCCGCCCGAAACTGACAGCGGATAATGCGACGGGCCGTGCAGAATGCGGCAGTGTCCTACTCGTCGGCCGGGTCGTCGCCCGCCGGGGCGGCTTCAGGCTCGTTCGGGAACATGGGGCTGGTCTCCCGCCACAGTTCCTCGACCCGCTGGCGGAGCTCCCGCACCCGCTCCTCCTCCTGCTCGGAGTGCTGGAGGTGGTAGCGCGCCGCGCTGAGAGCGCTGAATGCCCGCCACAGGGCGCGGGACGCCGGCGTCCGGCTGGATGCGGGCCGCTTCTCGTCGGCGAGCTTCGCCACGATCCAGTCGGCGAGGTTGTCGTCCACCAGCATGACCTGACCGTCGCCACCCTTCGCCTCCTGCTGGACGAACGCCTGCAGCTTGCGCTTGAAGGACTTCGGCACGCCGGCCACGAGGTAGACGCTGATGTCATCCCTCTCAAGCATTTCCGCCCCCATGAGCGCCTCCCTGTCTCTGTTGTCTCCGCCGTCCGCCCGGAGGCCGACGGCATTGTCCGGCAAGCCGTGCGCCAGAATGCGCGCGCGGCCGCTTCAGCGTTCCAGTACCATGGCGAAACCCATGGCGCCCGCCGCGCAGACCGTCACCAGGCCGGTACCGATGTCCCGGCGCACCATCTCGTTCAGCAGTGTCGTCGTGAGACGAGCGCCCGTGGCACCGAACGGGTGGCCCAGGGCGATGCTGCCGCCCATCACATTGATGCGGTCCTCGTCGATGACCCCGACACGGGTGTCGCGGCCGAGTCGCGCCCGTGCGAACGTGTCCGAGTCCATGGCCTGCAGGTTGGAGAGGACCTGTGCGGCGAAGGCCTCGTGCATCTCCCAAAGGCCGACGTCCTTCATGTCCATCCCCGCCCGGTCCAGTGCGATGGGCGCCGCATATGCGGGTCCCTGCAGGAGCTGGTCCCGGGGCGACAGTGCGGCGTATGCCCAGCTCCGGATGTAGGCCAGCGGCTCGTACCCCAGGGAACGGGCCTTTTTCTCGCTCATGAGCAGCACGGCGCCCGCGCCGTCCGTCAGCGGCGACGAGTTGCCTGCAGTCACGGACCCGTACTTCCGGTCGAAGACCGGGCGCAGCGCAGCGAGCTTCTCCTCCGAAGTGTCGTCACGGATGCCGTTGTCGGTGGACACGACGCGATCGTAGGCCGGCGGCACGAACGTGGGTACGATCTCGGCCGTCAGACGGCCGTCGGCGGTGCCGGCGGCAGCGAGACGATGGGAGCGGAGTGCCCACCGGTCCTGGTCGGCCCGGCTGATGCCGTTCTCCTTCGCCATGCGCTCGGCGCTCTCGCCCATGGTCTCGCCGGTCGATGGTTCAGCGATGGCGGGCGTAACCGGCGCGAGGTGCTTCGGCCGGACCCGGGCGAGTGCCCGCACCCGCGCCGCCACGCTCCGCGCCCGGGATGCGGCCAGAAGCGTATCCCGCAGCGATCGTGACAGGAGCATGGGGACATCGGACAGGACCTCCACGCCGCCGGCGATGACCACGTCGGCATGGCCGTTCAGGATCGCCTCCGCACCCGACGTGATGGCCTGGTTGGACGAAGCGCAGGCGCGGCTCACGGTGTACGCCGGGACGGACGGCGGCAGGCCGGCCTCGAGGGACACCTCGCGCGCCACATTCGGCGCCGCGATGGATGGTACGACCGTGCCGAAGATGAGCTGATCGACAATGTCCGCATCAAGCTCCGCACGATGGACCAGTTCGCGCACGGCGATGGTGCCGAGCTGGACCGCACTCATGTCCCTGAGCTCGGACCCCGCACGTGCGAACGGTGTCCGGCATCCTGCGATGATCGCGACGCGTGTCGCCATGGAGCTGCCTCCCGCTGCCGGTTCGGCCGCAACGATGTTGACGGATCGGGCGATCTGCCGCAAGTCGCGACGCTTGCCCCCCGCTGCCGGATGAGGCATGATCCGCGGCAGACGGCACTGGAGGTGGAGGCGGGATGATTCGCAATGCGGAGCGTGGCGATATCCAGGCCCTGGCCGAGCTGTGGGCACGGGCATTCCCCGGCGAGCGCACGGTGGCGCAGCGCATCGCACACCTGGAGATGGGCGGCGTGTACGGCGGCCTCGAGACCGCGTGGATCGCGGAGGACGCGGGCCGCGTCGTGGGGGCATACCGTGCCTACGCTCTGACCCAGCACATGCACGGCACGGCCTACCGCATGATGGGACTGGCGGCGGTCGCCGTGGACGAGACGGCCCGCCGTCGCGGTGTCGGCAGGGAGTTGTGCGAGCACGCCGTCCGGATGGCGCGGGACCGCGGCGACGTGCTCAGCGCGCTCTATCCGTTCCGCCCCGCATTTTACCGGGCGCTGGGCTGGGGCATGGCGGGTGAGCTGCACGCGTACCGTTTCCGGCCGGAGTCGCTGCTGCCCCGCGGCCCGCTGGATGTGCGCCGGGGCGGCAGCGGCGACGCGGCCGGGATCGCGGCCTGCTACGAGGTATTCGCCCGGGAGACCAACGGCCTCATCCGGCGCACGCAGCGGGTATGGCGCCACCACCTCGACGCCAACGGTCTGCAGGCATACCTCGCCGGCAACGACGACATCCGCGGTTACGTTCTCGTCCGCTTCGGCCGCGGCGGCTCACCCGACGACCGGCCCATGTACATCCGCGAGCTCGTGGCGTCCGACCACGATGCGTACCGCTCACTGCTGGGCTGGGTGTCCGCGCAGCGCGACGCGTGGCGCGTGGCCATCTACGAGGCCGCCCCCGATGAGCACTTCGCCCACCTGCTCGCGGAGCCGCGACCTCCGCGCTACCACGGCACGCGGAACCTCTGGGCGCCCGTCGCCCGCGTCATCCGCGGGCCCATGCTCCGCATCGTCGACGTGCCCCGAGCCCTCGAACAGCGCGTGAGGTGGGGGCCCTGCCCACCCGCCCGCTTCGGACTCGCCCTCACCGATCCCATCGTCCCGGAAAACGACGGCCCGTTCGAGGTGGACTGCGACGGCACCCTGGCCGTCGTCCGCCGCGCAAGCCGGAGCCCCGGAATCCGCACCAGCGCCGACGTGTTCGCTCAGATCTTCTCCAGTGAGCTGCGCGTGAAGGAGGCCGTCGCCCTCGGCCTCGCAGAGGCGGACGGGGACGTCAGCGCCATGGACGCGGTCTTCCGCGTGGACCGGTGCTTCCGACTGCTGGACGAGTTCTGACTAAGGCGTGTCGAACAGCTCTGCGAGAGGAAGGCGGAAACCGGGGAGCACGTCCGCGCCGTCCAGCGCGTCGTCCGCGCCCAGAGTCACGGGATCCACGCCCGGGCGCACAACGGTGACGGTCCGGCGCCGGGCATCGACCAGCCAGACAAGGCGGGAACCGGCGTCGATGTACTCCGACGCCTTGCGAAGCACCTCAGCCGGCCGGTTGGAAGGCGACAGGATCTCCACCGCGAGGTCCGGCGCCATCCGCCAGTACGTGCCGGCATACTCTCTCGCCGGCAGCCGCGCATTCGATACGAAGGACAGGTCCGGCGCCCTCACGGTGTCAGGATCGCGGGAGAGCACGAAACCCGCCGCATCGAACGTGAGGCCGAGATCATGCTGCTCCGCGAACGCATTCAGCCGAACTCCCAGCTTGAGGGCGAGGCGGCCGTGCAGCGGCGCCGGCACCGGCTCCCGCACCGGCCGGCCTCGATCCAGCTCGACCCGGTAGCCGTCTTCATCCGGCAGCCGCTCGAATTCCTCCACTGTCGTCGTCCGGTTGCCCGGAATGGATCCCGGTACGCTCATCAGCCCTCCTTTTTCTTGCGTCCACCAATCTCACACCGCGTGCCCGTCATTTGCCATAGCCAATTGGGACGACCGGGGGGAGCGAACCGCGCGTCGGTCGTCGTTGCCATGGCGGGCGCGGTGACTCGAGGAGCAGGTAGAGCGCCGGCGTCACGGTGAGGACGAGGATGGTGGAGCTGGCGAGGCCGCCGATGAGGGCGTAGGCGAGGGCCTGCCATATGTTGGCATTGGCGGATGCGCTGAACAGAACGAGCGGCAGCAGCCCGCAGATGGTGGTGAGACTGGTCATGAGGATGGGCCGCACGCGCTCGAGTGTGCCACGCACGAGCGCCTCCTCGAGGGCGAGGCCGTCCACGCGCCGGAGGCGGTTCACGTGGTCGATGAGGAGGATGGCGTTGTTGACGACAATGCCGCCCATCATGATGACACCGATCCAGGCCTCGCGGGTGAAGCTGGCGCCGGTGTAGAAGAAGATCAGGAAGACGCCGATGAGTGCCATGGGCACGGTGAGCAGCACGCAGAAGGGCTGGCGCACGGACTCGAAGAGCGCGGCGGTGACCATGAACACGAGGACGATGGCGAGGGCGAGCACGCCGCGGATCTGCTGCTGCTCGTCGGTGGACCAGGTCCAGGCCTGGGCGTCCTCGATGGCGTAGCCGGGTGGCAGCAGGGTCGCCTGGACCACGGACTCCTTCACGCGGTCGCCGAGGCGGGCGGGGCCGCGGAACTCGTAGCTCACCATGCGCTGATACTGCTGGTTCTCGCGGATGACGCGGCTCAGCGTCTGGCGCTCCTGGATGCGGGCGATGTCGCCGAGTCGCACGGCCTCGCCCGATGTCCCCGGCACCAGCGATTCCTCGAGGCGCTGCACGTCGATGCGGTCGTGCTCGCGCAGCTTCACCTCCACCCGCATCTCATCGCCGCCGATGCGGATCGTGCCCGGCATGTTCCTGCCGCGGACGGTGGCGGCCACGAAGTCCACAACTTCCTGCGCCGTGAGCTGGTGCAGGGCGAGTCGTGTCCTGTCGAGGTCAATGACGATCTCGGTGACGCGGTCGCGCTGGAACCACTGCCCTGCGGAGTTGGTGTCCACCTCGCGGATGCGGCCGAACCGTTCCAGCCGGCCTCCCACGTCCTCGGCGATGTCCCGGACCCGGTCGTAGTTGTAGCCGAGGATCTTGATGGCGTAGTTCGGCGGCGTCCCGCCGCCGCCGTAGAAGGACGGCCCGTAGCCGTACACGCGCACGTCGGTCCCGCCGAAGAGCAGGCTGTGCTGGACGAGCTGCTCCTTGATGGCCACGGGTATCATTGTCTCCGCAATGGAGTCCGCGAACTCGACCCGGATGCTGCCGCGCTGCGGCACGACTCGCGTCGTGAAGCGCTCCACCTCCGGCATCCGGCGCAGGCGGTCCTCGAACCACCGGGCGAGGTCGTCCGTCCGCTCCAGCTCCTCGCCTCGCGGCTGCATGATCTGTATGTCGAGATACGTCTGGTCCCCGCCCCAGAGCCCGCGCCAGAGCACGTTGCGGGTGACGTAGCGGTCGAACAGGATGTAAGACCCGCCGAGCATGAGCAGCGAGAGTGCCACGGTCACGTACGGCATGCGCAGCGATGCGCCCACGAGCAGGCCGTAACCGCGGGTGATGCCCCGCTGGATGGCGGCGGCGATCTCCGTCGTCACGCCCGGGCTCGTGGTCATCGCGTCACGCGGCGGCACCGCGCCCAGCAGGCGTGCGCCCAGGCTCGGGATGAAGCTGAATGCCACGAACAGGCTCGCCACGAGGCTGATCCCGACCACCACGGCCAGCGGTACGTAGAAGACGCGGAGGGCGCCCTGCAGGTAGACGAACGGGACGACGACGACGACGGTCGTGCCGGTGGCGGCAAGGACGGGGAGCACGACGTGCCTCGCGCCCAGCTCGGCGGCTTCCCGGGCGGCCATCCCCTGCCGGCGGTAGCGGAAGATGTTCTCGAGGACGACGATGGCGTTGTCCACGACGAGGCCCAGGCCCATGGCCAGGCCCATCAGCGTGAGGACGTTCAGCGTCAGCCCGCCGAAGTACATCAGGTTCAGTGTGATGAGGACGGCAAACGCGACGGTGGCGAAGACGATGCCTGCCGCCCGCAGCGACCGGAGGAAGACGACGAGGACCAGGAGCACGATGACGGCCGACGCGGCGGCGCGGTTGCGCAGGTCGGACAGCTGAGCCCGGATGTCGCGGCTCTGGTCCGAGTCGAGGATCACTCTCGTGCCTGGCGGCAGGGAGGTCTCGATGGAAGCCAGCCTGGCCTTCACCTGGTCGGCCGTGGCCACGGCGTTGCTGCGCGGCGCCCGGAACACGCGGAACTGCAGGGCGGGGAAGCCGTCGATGCGGTAGTGGCTGGTGGCGTCCTCCCAGGTCTCACGCACGCGGCCAACGTCCCGGACGCGGATGACGCCGCCATCGCCGGCAGCGAGCGGCAGGTCGCGGACGTCGGCGGCGCCGGCGGCACGCTCGCGGATCGCGAGCGTCCGCAGGGTACCGCGGGCGGTCATCACGGCCCCTGCGTCGCGGACGATCTCGAGGGCGAGGACGCGCTGGTAGACGTCCTGCGGGCGCAGGCCGTGGGAGCGGAGACGGTCCTCGTCGAGTTCCACCTCCAGCACACGCGCGCGGCCGCCGAGGACATCGACGGTCCCGACACCCTCGACCTGGGCCAGCTCGAAGGCGATGTTGTCCTCCACCCACTCCCGCAGCCACTCCAGCGTGTAGGGCCCCGTCACCGTGTAGCGCAGGAGCGGGCTGCTCTGCTCCTCGAACTCCCGCGGCACGAACGGCGACACGGTGGGCGGCCGGGCGCCGACGGGCAGGCGCCCCTCGAGGGCGGCGAGGCGCTCCGACAGCTCGAGGCGGGCGAAGTCCATGTCCGTGCCGAAGGCGAACTCGACATCGATCTCCGACAGACCCTCGGACGAGACGGACGTGATGGTCTGGACGCCGCGAACCTGCCGGATCTCGGATTCGAGGGGCGACGTGACGAACGCCTCGACGACTTCGGGCGCGTTGCCGGTCCACTGCGCCTGCACGGTGAGGCGCGGCAGGGTCGTGTCGGGCAGCAGCTCGATGGGGAGCCCGCGCCATGCGAGGACGCCGAGGGCCGCCACGGCCAGGTACGCCATGGTGACGGCGACGGGGCGGCGGATGGCCAGCCGGATCATGGCTCAGTCGCCGGCGGCCGGTGCGGGTGCGGCGGCCCGTCGGTGTGCACGCGCCGCGACGCGGGTGCGGGCATCGTCGATGAGCTCGTACGCCACGGGCACGACAATGAGGGTGAGCACGGTGGAGGTGAACAACCCGCCGAACACGGCGATGGCCAGGGGCGCCTGAAGGCCGGCGCCGGGCCCGATGCCCAGCATCATGGGCGTCACGGCCAGCATTGTGGTGATGGAGTTCATCACGATGGGCCGCAGCCGGGCGTGGCCGGCGGCGCGGATCGCGTCGCGGGTGGTCATCCCCTCCCGTCGCATCTGGTTGATGAAGTCGATCTTCACGACGGCGTCGTTGTCCACGATCCCGATGAGGATGACCATGCCGATGAGGCTCACCGTGTTGAGCCCGCCGCCGAGCAGCCAGAGGGCGATGACCGCGCCGACGAGGCCGAGCGGCACGCTCAGCAGGACCGTGAACGGGTGCACGAAGGACTCGAACTGGGCGGCCAGGATCATGTAGACGAGGAGCAGCGCCAGGGCGAAGGCGAAGGCGAGGTCGCGGAAGCTGCGGCGCATCTCCTCGTTCTCGCCACCCACCTCCACCCGGAGGCCGTCCGGCGGGGGTGTGGCGTCCACGACGCCCTGCACCGACGCCACGGCGCGGTCGATGCCTCCACCGGTGATGTCGGCGTAGACGGGCACGACCCGGCTCTGGTCGATGCGCCGGATCTCGACGGGCCCTACCGTCTCGTGAATGCGCACCAGCTCCCGCAGCGGCGCACCGTCGATGGACAGGGTCTCCAGGGTGGCCAGGTTCCGCCGTTCGCGCTCGGGCAGCCGGACGACGACATCGATCTTCCGGTCGAATGCGACGTACTGCGTGGCGGCGCGCCCGCGCATGGCGCTCTCGACGAACTGCGCGACGCGGTTCGCGTCCAGGCCGTACGCCGCGGCGCGGTCGCGGTCGATCTCGAGGAGGTACTCGGGCTGTCCGAGCTCCGTGCCCACCCGCACGTTCGTCAGCCGGGGCCTGCCGGCCAGGCTGCGCTCCAGCTCCGCGGCATAGACCAGCGCGCGGTCCAGGTCGTCGCCCCGGATCCGCACCGCGAGGTCGGCCTCGGTCGCACCCATGAGCTGGCCCAGCGCAGTAGACTGGCCGGTCTCCAGGGAGAGCACACCGGCGGGCAGGTCCGCGAGCGCCGGACGTAGCCGGGCGAGGACGGGGCGCGCCGTCGCGCCAGCGCGGAGCTTGACGTCCAGCACGGCGGTGTGAATGCCGCTGGCATCGTCGCTCAGCCCGCCGACGGCTACCTGCCGGCCGATGCGGGAGAAGACCGCGTCGACGGCGGGATCGTCCATGAACCGGCGCTCGAGGCCTGCCGCCAGGGCGGCCGTCGCCTCGATGGGCGTACCCGGCGGCAGCTCGACGCGGGCCCGGAACTCGTTCTGGTCCACGTCGGGCAGCACGCTCCGCTCGAGGCCGAGGGCGAGGGGCAGCGTCACCACGAGCAGGAGCAGCGCCACGGCGACCACGCGCCCGCGGTTCGCCAGCGCCAGGTCCAGCGAGTTCTCGTACGTCGCGGCGACGCGGTCCCAGGCACGGTCGAAACCGGCGAGGAATGCGGACCGCGCACGCGGCGGGCCGTCCCACCGGGCCGCGAGCATGGGCAGCAGCATGACGGCCACGGCCAGCGACGCCAGCAGCGAAAAGGCCACGGCGAAGGCGAGGGCGCCAAACAGCTCACCCGCCACGCCTTCGACGTAGATGACGGGACCGAACACGGCGATGGTCGTGAGCGTCGCCGCCGTGATGGCGCGCTGCACCTCCGTCGTCCCGACGACGGCCGCTGCCGCTGCCCGGAGCCCCTTCTCCCGGTGCCGGACGATGTTCTCGATCACGACAATGGAGTTGTCCACCAGCATGCCGCAGCCCAGGGCGAGGCCGCCGAGGGTCATGATGTTGATGGACACGCCGGCGGCGTGGAGCAGTGCGAAGGACGTGATGATGGAGATGGGTATGGCCAGGGCGATGGCGACGGGATAGCGCGGGTCCCTCAGGAACAGGATCAGGACGAGGAACGCGAGGGCGCCACCCAGCAGCATCTGCACGATGAGGTTGTCGATGGCGCCGGCCACGAACGTCGCCTGGCTGGTGGCGACCTGGATCGTGACCGCGGGGTAGTCGGCGCGGAGCTGGTCGAGAACGGCCTCGACGCGTTCGGCTACGCGGACCGTGTTGGCGCCGCCCTCCTTGAAGATGAGCAGGCCGATGGCCTCCTCGCCGTTGTACCGGGCGATGGACTCGCGCTCCCGGAACCCGTCCGTGACCGTCGCGACGTCGCGAACGAGGACGCCGCCGTCGCGGCCTGCCGCCCCCCCGGACCCGGCCTGTGCGATGACGATGTCGCCGATCTCCTGGACGGACTGGAGCTCGCCCAGCGTGCGCAGCGCGTAGCGATAGCGGCCGCGCAGGATCGTCCCGCTGCGGGACGCCGCGTTCGCACTGGAGAGGGCACGGGCCACGTCGTCGATGCCCAGGCCGTAGCTGTCCAGGCGCTGCTGGTCCACGTCCACCTGGATCTCGCGCTCGAGGCCGCCCGTGATGGCCGCCTGCGCGACGCCGTCGATCTGCTCGAGGCGTCGTCGGAACACGGACTCCGCCAGCTCCTTCAGCGTCCACAGGTCGCCCGCACCCGATGCGCTGAGGGCCATGATGGGTTCGCTGCGGGGATCGGTCCGGAGCACTACGGGACGGTCGGCATCCTCCGGGAGCTGTCCCCGCAGGCCGTCGATCCGCTCCCGCACGTTGAGGGCGGCGAAGTCCATGTCCGTGCCCCACGCGAAGCGCAGGGTGATGACGGACACACCCTCCCGCGTCTGGCTCTCGGTGCGCACCCGGCCGGGCACGCGGGCGAAGGCCGCCTCGAGGGGCTCCGTGATGAAGCGCTCGACTTCGGCCGGCGCCACCTGCGGGTAGCCCGTGTGGACGACGAGCCGGGGGTACGCGATGTCCGGCAGCAGGTCTACGGGGAGGCGCGTGAGCGAGACAATGCCGACGAAGGTCGCGGCGATGAAGAACATCGCCACGGCCACGGGCCGGCCGATGGCGAGACGTGGCAGGGACATGGGTCAGCTCCCCGCCAGCGGCCCGCCCAGGTGGCGCTCCAGCGCGATGCGCGCGCCGGCGTAGCCGAACCGGGCGTCCACGACGGCACGCTGCGCCTGCTCGTTCGCGCCGACGATCTGCTGCAGCACGGTGAAGCTCGTGGCGCCGGCCTGGTACTCCTCCTCCGCCAGCTCGAGCCGGAGCGCGCTCAGCTCCGCGCGCGTCTCGGCCTGACGCAGCGCTTCATGCGCGCGGCCCAGCTCGACGACGGCGGCGCGGACGTCCCGCTCCACCTGGAGCCGGACGCGACGCGCCTCGTGGCCCGCATCCTCGGCGGCGGCGCGCGCCTGCGTGATGGCCGCCGACGTCTGGAACCGCTGGAAGATGGGCAGGCTCGCACTGAGGCCGAACTGGGCGCTGCGATTCTGCGGGCCCAGCTCGCCCCAGGCGGACCAGAAGCCCTGCTCGCTCGTGCCGCGCCCGGCGATGAAGTTCGCGGTGATCGTGGGGAGCCGCCCGCCGCGGGCCGCGGCGGCCTGCCGGGCGGCCTGCTCCGCCGACGCCGCCGCTCCCCGCACGAGGGGACTCGCGGCCAGCGCCCGGGCAACGAGGGCATCCGCGTCCAGGGCCGCGGGATCGACGGTGGTCGGCAGGCCGGAGATGAGCTCGAATTCCGCATCGCCGGCGACGCCCATGGCCTGGAGCAGGTCGAGGCGCGCCGTCCTGGCGGCGGCCTCGGCATCGGCCAGGGACTGCCGGCTGGATGCGAGGTCGGCCTGCGCGCCGAGGACGTCGGTCTGCCGAGCCACTGCAATGCGGAACTGCCGGTCCATGAGCTCGACGCGGTCCTCCACGAGGCGCAGGAGCTGGCGCTCGAGGGCGACACGCTGCTCCGCCCGGACGGCGGCGTAGTACAGTCGGGACACCTCCGCCCGCAGCAGAACGCGCTGGCCCGCAATGCGGGCATCCGTCGCATCCACGCCGGCGCGGGCCGCCCCGACGTTCAGCAGGTTCTGCCCGCCGTCGAAGAGCGTCATGCTCATGGACAGGCCCTGGCTCGCGCTGCTCGTCTGCGTGGTGAGGGGCTCCGGCCGGTCCAGCGGCTCGCCGAAGTTGCCGAACGCCCGCAGCGTGCGGGACGTGGTGCCACTGTAGCCCACCGACGTCGTCAGGCTGGGCAGGAACGCGCCGTAGCGCGCACGGAGCTGGGCCGCCGCGACGTCATCGTCGTTCACAGACTGGAGGAAGGACGGGCTGCCGGCGTGGGCAATCTCGATGGCGTCCTCGACGGTGAGCTGCGCCGGCACCGTCTGCGCGGCAGCGGCCACGGGGAGAGCGTACGCCAGCAAGGTCGCGAAAGCAGGCGCGGCAATCCGCGCGACGAGGTGGCCACGGTCGGTGCGCCGCTCCCTGGAGTGGAAGGCTCGCCTGCCGGTCCGTCGGCCGCCACAGCTCAACGCGGCCTCCCGCCCTCGGCGGCGACGTCGTCCACCAGGCGGACACGCGCGCCGTGGGTCAGGGTGACGTGGCCGTCCACGAGCACGACCTCGCCCGGAAGGAGCTGCCGTGTGGCGGTATCGCCGGGGTCGTCGATGATCTCCACGTGCGTCGCGTTTTCGAGCCCCGTGGTCACGTACTGCCACATGGCCGTGCCGGACTCACCGTCCGGCTCGTACAGGAAGACGAGGGTGCGCCGGTCCCGCTCGACGATGGCCTCCCGGGGCACCATCACCCGGTCCGGCAGGCGGCGGGCGTCCAGGGAGACGCGGGCGTAGAAGCCCGGCAGGATGCGGCCGTCGGGATTCGGCACCGTGATGGTCGCCCGGGCGGTGCGCTTCCGCTCATCGACGATGGGATTGATGGTCTCGATCCGGCCCCGGAATACTTCACCGGGGAACGCAGCGAAGACGATGTCCGCACCGCGACCGGGCGCGACGAACCCGATGTCGCTCTCAAGGACGTCCACCTCGACGCGGATCGGGTTCAACTCGACGACGGTGGCGAGCTCGTCGCCGGCGCGGACCCACTGACCGGGCACGACGCGGACGTCGGCGACACGACCCGCGAACGGCGCCACGGCGCGGGTGTGGCCCAGGTTGTAGCGCGCGCGCTCCACACCCACCTCGAGGCGGTCCAGCCCCGCCTTCTCCCGGGCCGCGCGGGCCCGCGAAGCCCGGATCTCGGGATCGGCGATGCGGTCGTCGCCCAGCGTAAGCTCCTCGTACTGGCGTCGCGCCTGCGCCAGCGACGCCTCCGCCTCCCGGACCGCCATGTCGTACTCGACAGGGTCGACGTGCACGAGCACCGCGCCACGACTCACCGCGCCGCTCTCCCGTACCGGCACCGACGTCACCCGGCCGGACACCTGGGCGGTGACGGTGGCCCGCCGCAGCGCCGCCGCCTGACCCGACGCCGTCACCGTCAGCACCATCGTGTCCCGCACGACGGGTATGCCCGCGACGGCGATGGGCAGCGTGGTGGAGAACTCGTCCGAGTCGAACGAGGCATCGTCATCGCCGCCGGCTCCGTACTCGTCCGCCGACTCGTGGCCGCTGATCCGCCAGTAGACGCCGGCACCCAGCGAGGAGAGGAGAAGGACGGAGAAACCGATTCCGAGGAGTCGCTTCATGCCGAAATGTCCAGGCTCGAGAGGGACCGCACCGCCACCGGCAGACACGCCGTCCTGGCGGCCTCAGTCCATCCGGGTCACGCAGATATGACCCGGTTCGCAGGAGGAGGGTTGCCCGGCAGGCCCCGGCTGAGCGGCCCGACTACGCAGGGCGCCGGGAGGCCGTCCCCGAACACATAGTACCCGCATCGTCCGTCCAACAAGCACCTCTCCGCCACCGGATCCCCGACTGTCCCCGCTGAGCAGGCCGGCGGCCATTCTGCACATGACCGTGATCCGGGCCGACCACTCAGGGCGGCCCAGCCCCACGTCCATCCGTCAGGCGCGCGAGGATCCAACGGTTCGGCTCAAGTGACGTCGTGTCTGTGAAGATGAAGACTCCCTTCACAGGATCGACCGCGAGGGCCGTCGCGGGGCAGCAGATCGAAGTATTTGACGGCGAGGAACCGTGGAGCGACCCACCACACGCCGCTCGCGTAGTTGAACGACGCAAGCCACTCGACGTGTTCCTCAGGGGCTGCGCTGCGTCCGGGCGGCTCCGCGGCGGGAGTACGAAAGAAGCGAGAGCGGAAAGGCACGGTACCCAGCCGCCGGCCGTCGCCGCTGAAGAGATAGACCGAATCCGAGAGTGACCAGATCGCGGCCACGGTATCGTTACGGACCGCGAACTGAACGAAACCGCCGATGATCGCGGCATCGCGGATCGTCGTGCCGAATTCGAGGCGCCTCGTCTGCATGTATGGCGCCTCGGAGCGGAACGGCCGGACGCGAGCTTCTTCTCGCCGTTTGCGTGTCGTCCTGGCGCAATCTGTCCCCGGCGAACCACCTGTCGGGCGTTCTAACCCAACTCGCGGCCCCGTTTACGCCGGCGTCTCACTTCCACGTCGCGGGGATCGACCGCACGACCACGCGCTCGACGTCGAGGTCATCCCGCTCGATGAACGCGGCGAGGGTGCCGTCGTGGTTGATGGCCGCGGGCCGGCGCATGCGGGGGATGGTGCCGATGTAGCGGCCGGCGGCGGTGACGAGGTCGATGGCGCCGGGTTCCGGGCCGATGCGGGCCGGCGTTCGCTCAATCCAGATCCGGCCTGTCGGGTCGGTCTGCACGCTCTGGACGAGGGGCACGACGTCGGCGAACTGCATGGCCCGGAGCTGCTGTTCGACCTGCTCGCTCGTCATGCCGCGGCCGCCGAATGAGAAGGAGCGCTGGCCGTTTACGTTGGTGACGGAGATGGCACCGCCGCCGCCGCCCTCGAGCTGGCGCCGGCGCAGCTGGCGCGCGCCTTCCTGGTCGGCACGGGTGACGCGGCGCGGCCGTTCGTCCCGCCGGATGACGCGGGTGGTGCGGCCGTTCGCGTCGATGACCTGGACCGCATACTCCGCGCTGTTCGTCAGGGCGATGCCGCCGTCGGGCAGCACCGCGAAGGAAACCTGCGGGGCCAGGGCGGGCGGCGCGATCATGACCTGCATCCGGACATTCCCGCCGCTGCCCTGGCTCTCCACGCGTGCCTGCGGCAGGTCGAACGTGTGCAGCGTCGTGAACCGGCCGCCGTCCGTCAGGGGATGGTGGCGCACGAACGCCTGGCGGGGGATCTCCGGCGGCGCGCCGCCCTGCGCCGGCACCAGGGCCGGCATCACACGGGCGATGACGCCGCCCCGCGGGCTCGCCTGGATGCCGCCGGCGCCCAGCAGGCCGCCCTCCCCGAACGAGACGTGCCGCACGTACTCGCCGCCCCGGGTGAACACGCTGAAGCCCGTGCGGCCGGCGTCGGACACGACCACGTGGCCGTCCGCCGTGATGGCCAGTCCCGTGGGGAACGTGATCTCGCCGGGGCCCTGGCCCTGCTTGCCGATCTGGCGGACGAACCGGCCCTGCCGGTCGAAGACCAGGACGCGGAAGTTGCCCGCGTCCAGGACGTAAAGGTTGTTGTCCCGATCGAAGGCCACCGCCTGGACGTTCGACAGGATCTCGTGGCTCGCGCCCTCCTCCCTGCCCACGGCGAACACGGTGTTCACTGGGCCGGTGAGCGCGACGGACCGCCCCGGCAGCGTAACGGTATCCTGGGCGACGGCCGGCGCGGCAAGTGTCGGCGCCAGCGTCGTGATGAGCAGGGCGGTGATCGTGCGCATGGTGGTTCGGCTCCGGGTGTCGTCGAAGCGCGGCCTGGGGCCACGTGTCATCGAGGATGCGATGCCGCAGGAGTATTCGAGGGTTGCCCGGCAGGCTTGGGCCGGTGCGCTGGGTCAGTCCGGCAAGGCCTCGTCCAGCGCGTTCCAGCCGAGCAGCGCGCACTTCACGCGGGCCGGGAACTTCGCCACGCCGGCCAGTGCCCGCAGGTCGCCCATCTCCCGGTCGCGCGCCGCGTCGGCATCGCCGTGCATCATGGCCGTGAAGCGCTCGCCCAGACGACGGGCCTCCGCCGCGGTCTTACCCTTCACGAGTTGCGTCATCATGGAAATGGACGCCTGGGAGATGGAGCAGCCGTCGCCGACGAACTTCGCGTCCTCGATGACGCCATCGCGCAGCCGGATCTGGAGGTGCACCTCGTCGCCGCAGGCGGGGTTGTTCATGTGAACGGCCGCATCGGGATCCGGAATCGTCCCCCGGTTCCGCGGACGCTTGTAGTGCTCCAGAATCAGCTCCTGGAAGAGCGAGGCGAGGGGCGGCGTGCTGCGGTCAATGGCCATCAGCTAATTGTGGCGAGTCCGCCCGCGGGGGTCAATCCGCCAGCATCTCCTTCATCCGGCTGAAGAAGCCCTCCCGCAGGCCGGTGGACTCTTCCTCCGTCAGCGTGCTGGTCCCGCCGTCCCGGACCTCCAGCAGGTCTGGCGGGATCTCCTCCAGGTACCGCGAGGGCAGCACGGTCTCGACGCTGCCGCCGCGCTTCCGGCTTAGGCAGTAGGACAGGGCCAGCCGCTGCTGCGCCCGGGTGAGGCCCACGTAGAGCAGGCGGCGCTCCTCCGCCAGCGGGTCCGCGTACCCGCCCGCCTCGCCCGACTCCGCCAGCGAACGGGCGTGGGGCAGAATCCCCTCCTCCAGCCCGACGATGAAGACGTCGCTGAACTCCAGACCCTTCGCCGAGTGGAGCGTCATGAGGGTGACGCCGGTGGGCTCCCCGTCACCCTCCTCCGCGTCGTCGTCCAGCTCCGACAGGGTCAGCCGCGCCAGCGCATCGGACAGCGTGGGCGCCGACCAGTCCTCGCCGCCCGGACCCTCCGCCCAGACGCCGCGCTCGTAGCGCGCGATGGTGCCCACCAGGTCCCGTATGTTCTCCACTCGCGCGTCCGCCGTCCGGTCGTTGCGCCGCTCCGCCCGGACCGCGCCCTCGATGTCGATGCGCCGGAACAGCTCCTTCGCCCACGCGGCCAGCGGCGGCAACTCGCCGGGAGGCGGCGGCATGGCCGCAGCGGCTTCCGCTGCGTGCAGGGTTCGCCGGAGGTCGCGGAGCAGGTCGTTGAAGGCGTGGACGGCAGCCGCCGGCGCTGCACCCATTTCCGCCACCGTCACCGTCGCGAGTACCGCCCCGAACCCGGTGCGGCGGTCCCGCGCCTGCGCGACCAGCTTCAGCACCGTCGTGCGGCCGATGCCCCGCGCCGGGAAGTTGATGATGCGACGGAGGGCGATCTCGTCGCCGGGCGCGACGACGGCCCGGAGCCACGCCAGGCAGTCCAGCACTTCCTTCCGGTCGAAGAACGATGTGCCGCCCACGACGTGGTACGGGATGTTCTGCGCCCGCAGCGCCTCCTCCAGCACCCGCGCCTGCGGGTTCGTGCGGTACAGGACTGCGAAATCCTCCCAGCGCATCTTCCTGGCCATGCGTCTGACCTGGATTTCCCGGGCGACCGCCGCCGCCTCATCCGCCTCCGCGGCGTGGACATGGAGGTCGATGGGTGCGCCGACGGCGTTCGTCGTCCGGAGCCGCTTGGGGTGTCGGTGCGGGTTGCCCGCGATGACGGCATTGGCCGCAGCCAGGATCCGCTGCGTCGAGCGGTAGTTCTGCTCCAGCCGGATCACGGCGGCGCCCGGGAAGTGGCGCTCGAACTCGAGGATGTTGCCAACGTCCGCACCGCGGAACGCGTAGATCGACTGGTCGTCATCGCCGACCACGCACAGGTTGCGGCGCGGCCCGGCCAGGAGCCGTGCCATCTCGAGCTGGACGGCGTTCGTGTCCTGGTACTCGTCGATCATGTAGTAGTGCCAGCGCTTCCACAGGGCCTGCCGTACGTCCTCATCGGCGCGCAGCAGCCGGACCGGCATGAGGAGCAGATCGTCGAAGTCCACGGCGCCGCACGCGCGCAGCGTCTCCTCGTACCGGCCGTACGCATCGGCGGCCAGCACCGCGTAATCGTCGGCGCGGGTGCCGGTGGCACGTTCCCCGGCCACCGCCTTCACGGCATCCACGGGATCGACGCCGCGGGTCTTCCAGTCGGAGATGCGGCGCAACACGCGCTTCAGGTCGAAGCTGTCGTCGTCGATGGAAATCTCCGCACACGCCGACCGCAGCGCACCGAGCTGGTCCGCCGCACTGTAGATGGCGAACCGCCGCGGGAGGCCGAGACGTTCGCCGTGCTCCCGCAGAATGCGGACACCCAGGGAGTGGAACGTGCTGATAGTGACCCGGCGAGCCTCGTCCGGCGCGAAGTCGCGGACCCGCTCGCGCATCTCCTGCGCCGCCCTGTTCGTGAAGGTGACGGCGACGATGCGCGCCGGATCGACCTTCGCCTTCCGGATGAGGTGAGCGACGCGGTAGACCAGCGTCCGCGTCTTGCCGGAGCCTGCCCCGGCAAGGATGAGGACCGGGCCGTCCGTCCGTTCCACGGCACGGCGCTGCTCGGGGTTGAGTGCCTGGCGATGATGCGGAGTCAAGCGTCCTGCTGCGCGAAGTGAGGTGCGACGGTCGGGAATAGAACGCCCGCGTGCCACTGTCGCAACGGCCTCATCGCGCGGGCGGGCGAGCGCCCCTGTTCACGGGTCCTCGAACAGTCCTCGGACCGACAGCGGTACCGCGCGGGCGGGCGAGGCCCTGTTCACAGGGTCCTCGGAGCCTTCGCTCCTGCGGAACTCGGACCTTGCGTGAACAGGGCCTCGCCC
>DATHVO010000079.1:0-13012 GCA_035461265.1 Longimicrobiales bacterium | reverse complement strand
CGCCGTGGACCTGGCGGAACTTGCCCGGCGCGACGGACCGCCACGCGGACGGACGGCGTGAGCGACTTCGTCTACATGGACTTCGCGGCCACCTCGGCCCGCCGTCCCGCCGCCGTCGCGGAGGCGATGCTGGGCTTCATGACAGACGTGGGTGCCACGCCGGGCCGCGGCGGACACCGCCTCGCGAACGAGGCGGGACGGATAGCTCTACGCTGCAGGCAGCGCGTGGCGGCGCTCCTGGGCATTCCCGGCGACCCCGGGCGGATTGCCTTCATGGCGAATGCGACGCACGCGCTGAACACCGCCCTGCGGGGCACGGTCGGGCGCGGCGACAAGGTCGTCCTCACGGTCTTCGACCACAACGCCGTGCTGAGGCCCGCCGCCCGCCTCGCGGTGGAGCGGGACGTGCGCGTCGCCATCATCCCCGGCACGCCGGACGGTCATATCGACGAGGCCATCCTCGACCGTGAGCTCGATGGCGCACGCCTGCTCGTCATCAACGGGGCGTCCAATGTCCTCGGCACCGCCCTCGACATCGCGGGCCTCGCCGCCCGCGCCCGCGCCGCCGGCGCACTCAGCCTGCTGGACGCGGCGCAGACCGCCGGACATCTGCCGTTCGACGCGGCAGCGGCCGGTATCGACATGCTCGCGTACACCGGGCACAAGGGCATGCTGGGTCCCCAGGGTGTGGGCGGCCTCTGGGTTCGCGAAGGTATCGATGTCGAACCCCTTCTCAGGGGCGGGACCGGCGGCGACTCCATGAATCGCGACATGCCGCGTACGCTGCCCGACCGCCTGGAGGCGGGCACGCAGAACGGGCCCGGCATCGCCGGCCTTGCCGCCGGGATCGACGCGGTGCTGGAGACGGGCGTCGCCGCGGCTCACGCCCGCCTCGCCGACCTGAAGGCCCGCCTGCGCGAGGGCCTCGCGGCCGTGCCCGGCGTCCGCGTCCTGTCGCCGCCGGCGCCCCGGGGCGTACCCATCGTGACCATCGTGGCGGACGGGATCGACCCGGCAACCCTGGCGGGGCGCCTCGACCGCGAGCACGCCGTGCTCACCCGGGCCGGGCTCCACTGTGCGCCTGAGGTCCACAGGATGCTCGGCACCGACCGGACGGGCGCCGTCCGCTTCTCCCTGGGCTGGTCGTCGACCGCGGATGACGTCGCACGCGCGATCCAGGCCGTCGATGCCGTCGTCCGGCCCGCGGCCGCATCGGTCCGGTGGGGCGGGGGTCCTGCATGAGGACGTTCGTCGCCATCAACATCCCGGCGGCGGAGCGGGCCGCACTCCACGCGTCGCTGGCGCCCATCCGCGAACGACAGATTCCGGTCCGGTGGACGGATCCGGATGCTCTCCATCTCACCCTCAAGTTCCTGGGTGAGATCGACGGCTCCGAGATCGCGGCCCTGGACGCGGCACTCCGCGACGTTGCCGCCCGGCATGCGCAGCTGGACATGGACATCGGCGGTTTCGGTGCGTTCCCGTCCCTGCGCCGGGCCACCGTCCTGTGGGTCGGCATTGCAGCCGAGCCGCGCCTCATGGCACTGCAGCGCGACACCGAGCTGGCCCTGTCGCGGCTGGGCTATCCGCGGGAGCAGCGGCCGTTCCGGCCCCACATCACCATCGCCCGGCTGCACGGCGGTGGGCGGCCGGCCGACGTTCAGCGACTGGCCGGAATGAACGACTACTCGAGCAGGGTGACGGTGACGTCCATCGACCTGATGCGCAGCCAGCTGAGTCCGGCCGGCGCGCGCTACGACGTACTCATGCGAGCGACTCTCGGCGCCGGTACCGGGACGCCAGCCGCGCCGGCCGACGGGGAGGCGCCATGAGGGGCACAGGCTGTGTCCGCGGTATCGTGGCGCTCGCGTTCGTCCTCGCCGCCGTCGTGGCGGCGTGGCTGGCCCGCGATCGAATCGCCTCGGCCTGGTACGACATCCGGGGCATCCGGCAGGCGGAGCTCGTCGCCACGCCCGAGCTCGCCGAGTCGGCGCAGACCAAGATCGATGCCCTGAACGATGGCAGCGCCGCCCGCATCGCCCTGTCCGCCCTGGAACTCCAGAGCCTCCTGACCTATCGGTATCGGGGCGCGCTGCCCGCCTTTCTGGGGGCGCCAGGTATCGAAATCGAGGGCGATGAGCTGCGGTTGCGCGTGAGGGTCCCGATCGACAAGCTTCCCAACGTCGAAGGGCTGGGGGAAGCGGCGGCGTTCCTGCCTGACACTACGGAGCTCACGGTGGCCGGGCGCCTGCTCCCGCTGGACACCGGGCGCGTCGCATTCAGCATCGACGACGTCCGGGCGCAGCGCTTCCCGCTGCCCCGCAGACTCGTACCAGGCGCGCTCGAACGGCTGGGCCGGCGCGATGAGCCGGGCCTGCCGCCCGAGGCCATGGCGCTGCCGCTCCCGCCCGGCGTGGCGGCCGCACACGTCGTCCGCGATTCGCTGGTGTTCCTGGCGCGCCCGCGAGACGACGACAACACGAACTGAGGACCGAACGGACGCTATGGCCAGCATACTGGTCGTCGACGACGAGGAGGGAATCCGCAAGATTCTGCGGCAGGTCCTCGAGTACGAGGGCCACGACGTCCGCGTCGCCGCGGGCGGCGGTGAAGCGATCCATCTCTACGCCGAGACCCGGCCCGATCTCGTCTTCATGGACGTGAAGATGGCGCGCATGGATGGGCTCGAGGCCCTCGACCGCATCCGGGAGCACGACCCCACCGCATGTGTCGTGATGGTCAGCGGTCACGGCACCATCGAGACAGCCGTCGAAGCCACACGCCGCGGCGCATGGGATTTCCTCGAGAAGCCCCTCGACACCGACCGCCTCCTCGTCACCATCCGCAACGCCCTCCAGCAGCGCGGTCTCGTCGAGGAGAACATCCGCCTCCGGGGCGAGGTGGAGAGTCGGCACGAGATGGTGGGCCGGAGCTTCGCCATTCGGGGGCTGCTCGACCGCATCGAGAAGGTGGCCCCTACCGACGCCCGCGTGCTCATCACCGGTGAGAACGGCACGGGCAAGGAACTCGTCGCGCATGCGCTGCACCGGCTGTCCTCCCGGGCGGATGCCCCGTTCGTGGAGGTGAACTGCGCCGCCATCCCCTCCGAACTCATCGAGAGCGAACTGTTCGGCCATATGAAGGGGTCCTTCACCGGGGCCCACGCCGACCGCGCCGGCAAGTTCGAGCAGGCTAACGGCGGTACGCTCTTCCTCGACGAGGTCGGCGACATGAGCCTCGCGGCCCAGGCCAAGGTGCTTCGCGCCCTCCAGGAGGGCATCGTCACCCGGGTCGGGGGCGAGCGGCCCATCCGCGTGGACGTGCGCGTCATCGCCGCGACGAACAAGAACGTGGAGGAGGAGATCGCGGCCGGGCGCTTCCGCGAGGACCTCTACCACCGCCTCAACGTGGTGCCCATCCACGTGCCGCCCCTGCGCGACCGGCGCGACGACATCGCCATGCTCGTCAGGCACTTCGCACGCAAGGCCATCGAGGAGCAGCGCCTGCCCCCGCGGGAGTTCACCCCCGGCGCCCTGGGCCTGCTCGCCCGTCTCGACTGGTCCGGTAACGTCAGGGAACTGCGGAATACCGTCGAGCGCCTCCTCATCCTGGGGCGCGGGGGCAGCGTCACGGAGGCGGAGGTGGAGCGCCTGGTCGGCGGCGCCCAGGCCAGCGACTCCCTCTCCGCCGAGCTCCTCGGCGCGCCCACGTTCGCCGATTTCAAGGAGAGGGCGGAGCGCGCCTACATCCTCGCGAAGCTGAGGGAGCACGACTGGAATGTGAGCGAGACCGCGCGCTCGGTGGAGATGCCGCGGTCCAACCTGTACAAGAAGATCGAACGCTACGGCCTGGTCCGGGAGGATGCGGACTGACGGCGAACCGACCCGGGACGGTCCCGGGTTCCGACCCCCGCTGCGGAGTACGAACTACCCCGGCGGACAACGTCACGAGAGAGGATCGGCATGCCGAATAAATACCAGAACTTCATTGGCGGTGAATGGGTCGACGCGGCCGGCGGCCGCACGAACGAGAACCGCAACCCCGCTGACCGGAACGACCTCATCGGGGTGTGGCCGTCCTCCGACGCGGAGGACGTGAAGCGCGCCGTCGAATCCGCGAAGAAGGGCTTCGAGCGCTGGCGCCGGACACCCGCTCCCCTCCGGGGCGACGTCCTCCGCCGTGTCGGCGATATCCTGACGGAGCGCAAGGAGGAGATCTCCCGTGCCATGACCCGGGAGATGGGCAAGGTCCTCGCCGAGACCCGGGGCGACGTCCAGGAGGGCATCGACACCGCCTACTACGCGGCGACGGAAGGACGCCGGCTCTTCGGCCACACCGTCCCCAGCGAACTGCGGGAGAAGTGGGCCATGTCGTACCGGCGTCCCATCGGCGTCGCCGGCCTCATCACGCCGTTCAACTTCCCGCTCGCCATCCCGACGTGGAAGACGTTCCCGGCACTCCTCTGCGGCAACAGCGTCATCATCAAGCCTGCCGCTGACGTGCCCCATACCGTTACCCTCCTCGTCGAGGTGCTCCTCGATGCGGGCCTGCCGCCGGACGTCATCCAGCTGGTCCACGGATCCGGGTCGAAGGTCGGCAATGCCATGGTGGAGAACCCGGACATCCCCATCATGTCCTTCACGGGCTCCACCGAGGTCGGTTCCCAGATCGGCGAAATCTGCGGCCGGATGCACAAGCGCCTCTCCCTCGAGATGGGCGGCAAGAACGCCCAGATCGTCATGCCGGACGCCGACACGGAACTGGCCCTCGAGGGCGTCCTATGGGGTGCCTTCGGCACTACCGGCCAGCGCTGCACGGCCACCAGCCGGCTTCTCCTCCACGAGGACATCCACGATGAGTTCCTCGACCGCCTCGTGGCCCGGACGGAGAAGCTGCGTCTCGGCAGCGGCCTCGACGAGAACGTCGACGTCGGCCCCCTCGTCAACCAGGCCGCCGTCGACAACACACTCCGGTACGTCGAGATCGCCCGCGGCGAGGGCGATGAGGTGGTGACCGGCGGCGACCGCGCGACCGGCGACGGCCTTGATGACGGGTTCTTCTTCCAGCCGACCATCCTCCGCGGCGTACGCCCCGGCTCGCGCCTCGCCTGCGAGGAGGTCTTCGCCCCCGTACTCAGTGTGATGAAGTTCAAGGACCTGGACGAGGCCATCCGCATCAACAACGAGACGCCGTTCGGCCTCTCCAGCGCCATCTACACGAACGACGTACGTGCCTCGTTCCGGGCAATGGTCGAGCTCGACAACGGCATCACGTACGTGAACGCCCCGACCATTGGCGCCGAGGCACACCTGCCGTTCGGCGGTGTGAAGCAGACGGGCAACGGCCACCGCGAGGGCGGCTGGGAAGTCTACGAGTTCTTCTCGGAGACGAAGGTCTGCTACGTGGATTACTCGGGCCGGCTGCAGCGGGCGCAGATCGACACGTACTCGACGTAGGGGACAACGTAGGGGGCCAGGCGCCCGATTCGCGGCGGGGCGCATCCGGCCATGGATGCGCCCCGCCCGTAGGCGTACACTCGGCGCATGAGCAGACGTCACCGGCCGAACCTCCCCGGGGTTCCGTTCCACTTCACGGCACGACTGCAGAATGGCGAGCCGCTGTTCGCCGGACTGGAGCGGCGAATAACCCGACTCGTCCGGGGGTCGGCTACGCAGGACGGTGCGCGCCCCTTCGCGTACGCCGTGATGTCCAACCACCTGCACCTTCTCGTCGTCCAGGGTGCGGAGCCTCCGGGCCGCTACATGCACCGCCTGCTTCACGCCGTGGCCCTGATGGTCCAGGATCGATGGGGACGGGAGGGCCATGTCTTCCAGCGACGCTATCACGCAGTCCCGTGCCTCGACGCCGAGCAGATGCGCACCGCGCTCGCGTATGTCCACCTCAACCCAGTACGTGCCGGCCTCTGCGGGCACCCCGGCGAGTACCGGTGGACGTCTCACGCGGATTTCTGCGGCAGCCCGGCTCGCGGGGATGCAGACCGGTTCGGGATCGCTGTCGAGCAGGCGCTCGGTGTCTTCGCGTCGGCGTACCGGCGGGGCGTGGACGAGTGCCGGGCTGATTACAGGGCGTACGTCGCCTGGCGAGTCGAGCTGGACGCCTTCGTGAGTGCGGGCGGCGCGGCGCGATCCGCCCAGGCCCCCGCACCTCCATTGACGCGGGCGGGGGACCTGAACTGGAGTGCCTCGTATGCCGACCGGCTCGGTCGTGGGACCGAAGCCATGGCGACGGTCCGGCGCCCCCGCGCCGACCTCCGACGGATCGCTCTGGCGGCCATCAGGGAGCTGGCGCCGGGACTCCGGCTCACAGACCTGCGCAGCGGCAGCAAGTGCATCCCGATCCTGAGGGTCAGACGGCGGATCATCGCTCACGCCCTGGCGGCGGGGTACGCCGGCTGCCAGATCGGGCGCTACCTGCGTGTGTCGTCTTCCACGGTGAGCCGCGTCGCCGTCGCCCTGCGCGACGGGGCGCACTGATACTTCGCAGGCGCAGTTCCCTTCGCGGATCGGCCGCATCGCGAATCGGGGGCCTGTCCCCTCCGGCGACCACTAGCGCGCGGCCCCGCCCGGCGTTAGCGTTGCTCCAGCCATCCGTGCTTCGTACCCGGTCAAGCCGATATGCCCGAGGCCGGCTGTACCTGCGCCGCGCCGTTTGACAACAGCCCGACCTCGACTGTAGGATGCGTAGTGGCCGTCATGCGTGAGATGCACCGGTCTGTCGCGGGCCGGGCTACCGGACACAGTCAGCGGAGCACATCGGGAGCCCGCGCTCCGGGTACCAAGCGCCACTGGGCCTGGGAATGGATCAAGTCTTTCCTCATCGCGTTCGGCCTCTTCCTCGTCATTCGGACGTTCCTCGTCGAAGCATTCCGCATCCCGACGGGGAGCATGGAGAACACGCTGCTCGTGGGCGACTTTCTCCTGGTCAACAAGGCGGCCTTCGGTGCCGGCGTTCCGTTCACCGATATGCGACTGCCCGCCCTGGCGCAGCCGAGGCGTGGTGACATCATCGTGTTCGTTCCGCCACATGAAGATGGCAAGAACTACGTGAAGCGCCTCATTGGTATGCCGGGCGACACGCTCGGGATGGAGAACGGTGCCCTGTTCGTCAATGGACTGCCTGTCGATGAGCCCCACGTCCGGCATTCCGGCTCGAGCGACGTCTACTCGGCGGGCATGTTCTGGCAGTGCGACTACTCCGCCACGATCGGCGACGCCTGCCGTCCCACGCGGGACAACTGGGGTCCGCTCGTCGTGCCGGCCGGCCGGTACTTCATGCTCGGCGACAACCGCGATGACTCCGAGGATTCCCGCTACTGGGGATTCGTTCCCAGGGAGGCCATCAAGGGCCGGCCCCTGTTCATCTATTACTCCTTCGAACCCGGGGCCGGCTCCGCGTCGTGGCTGACCGCCATCCGCTGGCACCGTCTCGGGTCGCGGGTCCATTGAACGCTCCCGCAGCGCCGCGCACGGATCGCCGCACGGCAACGACGCCGTCCGGCATGACCGATAAGAGCCCAGTTGGTGCACCGCCCACGTTCGCGCCGCAGCGCCGGAGAGTCGTATGAGTTTCAATACGACCCGCAAGGGGACCTATGACGAGAGCTCCCTCGACCAGTACCTCAAGGAGATCAGTGCGTATCCGCTCCTGAAGAGGGAGGACGAGGTCGAACTCGCGGGGAAGATCAGGGAAGGCGACGAGGAAGCCCTCGACAAGCTCGTCCGATCCAACCTGCGCTTCGTGGTCTCCGTAGCGAAGAAGTACCAGAACCAGGGCGTCGCGCTGGGTGACCTCATCAACGAGGGCAACCTCGGCCTCATCCGGGCCGCCCACAAGTTCGACGAGACGAAGGGCATCAAGTTCATTTCGTACGCCGTGTGGTGGATCCGCCAGGCGATCCTCCAGGCCCTCGCCGAGCAGAGCCGCATCGTGCGCGTGCCGTTGAATCGCGCCGGCGCTCTCCACCGCATCGGGCGCCGCTCGTCCACCATGCTGCAGGAGCTCGGCCGCGAGCCCACGGTCGAGGAACTGGCCGACGAGCTGGACCTGAGCGAGGATGAGGTCCAGCGCACCCTGGCCATATCCCAGACCCACCTGTCCCTCGACGCACCGCTGACGCCAGGCGAGGACAACCGCCTCCTCGACTACCTCCCGGACCAGTTCTCCGCCGGCCCCGACGACGAGACCTACGAGCGCGCCCTCGCATCCACCGTCGAGGAGGCCCTCGGCACCCTGAAGGAGCGCGAGGCGAAGGTCCTCCGTCTCTACTTCGGCCTCGAGGACGGCCACGACCCCATGACGCTCGAGGAGATCGGCGCCCTCCTCGGCATCACGCGCGAGCGCGTCCGGCAGATCAAGGAGAAAGCCCTGGTGCGGCTCCGGCACGCATCCCGGGCCCGGTACCTCGAGACCTTCATGCTGCGGTAGCCGGACCCGCGGATTGGGCCTCGACGCCGGGCCGTCCCGGCTCGACTCCGCGTCCTTTCGCGCCCGGCTCGACGTCGCGCCCGCCTCATCCATCGGCACCACACGCCGGAGCCCTCGCCCGCACCGGCGCATGCACCCGCCCGCCACGCGCCGCCCTCGGAGGCCGCTGCGCCGGGCCGCCAGGCCACCACCCGCCCGGGCCCGCCTCCAACTTGACAGAAGTCCGGACCCTGCATATGCTTCAAAGCTTTGCGGGACGGAACTTCCTGGGGTCCGATGAAAACGTATACGCCGAAGTCCACTGACATTGAGCGACGCTGGCTCGTCGTCGACGCCGAGGGCAAGGTCCTCGGCCGTCTCGCCAGCGAGGTCGCGCAGCTCCTTCGCGGCAAGCACAAGCCGATGTTCTCTCCACACCTGGACGTCGGCGACTTCGTCATCGTCGTGAATGCGGAGAAGGTGCGCCTGACGGGCACGAAGGCCGAGAACAAGACGTACTTCCGGCACTCGGGCTACATGGGCGGCGACCGGCTGATCCCGTTCAGGGACATGCAGGAGAAGCACCCGGAGCGGATCATCGATCTGGCCGTCAAGGGGATGCTGCCGAAGAACAACCTGGGCCGCCTCATGCGGCGCAAGCTTAAGGTCTACACGGGGCCGGATCATCCGCACGTGGCTCAGCAGCCGGAAACCATCGAGATCTGATATGGCGAGCGAACAGTACCACGGCCTCGGCCGACGGAAGACGAGCGTGGCGCGGGTCTGGCTGAAGCCGGGTTCGGGCCAGTGGACGGTGAATGGCCGGGCCTTCGACGACTACTTCCCGCGTCCTGCGCATCAGACCCATGCGGAGGAGCCGCTGGTGGCGACGGACATGAAGGGTCGCTTCGACGTTCAGGTCAACGTGGATGGCGGCGGACAGACCGGCCAGGCGGGCGCCGTCCGTCTCGGCCTCGCCCGGGCCCTGATCATGTACGACGCCGAGCTGCGGTCGGCACTCCGTGAGAAGCGCATGCTGACGCGCGACCCGCGTGAGGTGGAGCGGAAGAAGCCGGGTCGTCCCGGCGCCCGCAAGCGGTTCCAGTTCTCGAAGCGCTGATCGGCGAGGGCCGCATGGCCGCGTCCAGGCGCGGCCCGGCCCACGGCTCGGCGCAGCAGTTCAACCCACACATCGCCGGACGGTACCGCGGGGGTCCTCCAGTGGAGGTCGGCGGCCGGGTGAAGGCGGTGGAGGCGGTCCGGCGCGGGTGCGCGGTGACCGGCAACCCCGAGGCGCGCGTCGCGCGCCAGGAACAGGTATGACGTAATGGCGGAAACCCAGCTCCAGGATCTGTTGGAGGCCGGCGTCCACTTCGGCCACCAGAGCAGCCGTTGGAACCCGAAGATGAAGAAGTACATCTTCGCGGCCCGCAACGGAATCCACATCATCGACCTCAAGAAGTCTCTGACTGCCCTGCAGGAAGCACAGGCAGCCGTCCGCGATGTCACGCTGGATGGCGACCGTCTGCTCTTCGTCTGCACGAAGCGGCAGCTGCGCCCCATTGTGGAGGCGGAGGCGGCGCGCTGTGGCGCGTACTGGGTCACGGAGCGTTGGCTCGGTGGCATGCTCACGAACTTCTCGACCATCAAGAAGCAGATCCGCCGGCTGAAGGAGCTGGAGCGCGGCCTGGACGACGGCGCGTACGAGTTCTACACCAAGAAGGAGCAGCTCCTGCTGCAGCGTGAGCGGGAGAAGCTCGACAAGTACATGGGCGGCGTGAAGGAGATGGGCCGCCTGCCGGGTGCCCTCTTCGTCGTGGATGCGCGCAAGGAGCTCATCGCGGTGAAGGAAGCGAAGAAGCTGGGGATTCCCGTCATCGCCATTGCGGACACGAATGCCGACCCGGACATGATCGACTACCCCATTCCGGGCAACGACGACGCGATCCGGTCGGTGCAGCTCATCGCCGGCGCCATCGCCGACGCCATCGAGCAGGCCCGCCGGGAGCTGCCGCCCGAGGCGCGACGGCGGGCGGACGAGGTCGAGGCAGTGACGTATTCGAGCGAGGGTGGCCTGGCGCAGGACACCTCGGCGACGGACGACAAGGGCAAGCGCCGCCGTCCGCGCCGCAAGCGCCGGCCGCGTCCGGAAGTGATCGCGACGCTGCGGACGCCGGGCGAAGTGGAGCCCGAGCCCGTGGAAGAGGAAGCCGCCGAAGGCGCGTAACCGCGGCGCGGCGCGACTCGCTCGGCGCGATACGAAAGCGCTGCAGCGCTGCACCTCTGCGGCAGCCCTGCGGCGCTTTTTCGCAGGCGGGGCGGCCCGGCCCGGCGCGGGGCCAGGACAATGACGACACGAATCGAGCATACGAGGGAGACGATACATGGCGATCTCTGCAGGTCAGGTCAAGGAGCTCCGCGAGCGGACGGGCGCGGGGATGATGGAGTGCAAGAAGGCGCTGGAGGAGACGGGCGGCAAGATGGAGGCGGCCATCGACCTGCTCCGCGCGCGCGGTGCGGCGAAGGCGGCGAAGCGGGCGGAGCGCGAGACGCGCGAGGGCACGATCGGCAGCTACGTCCACACGAACAGTCGCATCGGCGTGCTGGTGGAGGTTCAGTGCGAGACGGACTTCGTGTCCCGCAACGAGGCCTTCCAGCAGCTTGCGCGTGACCTGGCCATGCACATCGCGGCGGCCAACCCGCTGGCGCTGGATGCGGACGGCATCCCGGCCGATGTCGTCGAGCGCGAGCGCGGCGTCTACCTGGAGCAGGTCCGCAACGAGGGCAAGCCCGAGGCGATGCAGGAGAAGATCGTCGAAGGCAAACTCCGGAAGTTCTTCCAGGAGTCCACGCTCCTGGGCCAGATCTTTGTGAAGGATCCGGCGGGCAAGCAGACCGTCGAGCAGCTCGTTCAGGAGGCGTCGGCGAAGACGGGTGAGAAGATCGTCGTACGCCGGTTCACCCGGTACCAGCTGGGCGAGTGACTGCGGGGATGACTGCAGACGACCTGAAATACCGGCGCGTCGTCCTCAAGCTCAGCGGCGAGGCGCTCGCGGGCGAGCAGGGCTTCGGCATATCACCGAAGGTGGTGGACCGCCTGACGGACGAGTTGCAGTCGCTGCACGAGCTCGGCGTCGACATCGGGCTCGTGATCGGTGGTGGCAACATCGTCCGTGGCACGACGGCCAGCCAGGAGGGCATGGATAGGGTGAATGCCGACTACATGGGCATGCTCGCCACCATCATCAATGCCCTCGCGCTGCAGGACCTCCTCGAGCGGAAGGGCGTCGAGACGCGAGTCATGACGGCGATCCGAATGGAGGCACTCGCCGAGCCGTACATCCGGCGCCGTGCCCTGCGCCATCTGGAGAAGCGCCGCGTCGTGATTTTCGCGGGCGGTACGGGCAACCCCTACTTCTCGACGGACACTGCAGCCGTCCTCCGGGCCATCGAGATCCACGCCAACCTCATCATCAAGGCGACGAAGGTCGAGGGGATCTACTCCGCGGACCCGGAAAAGGACCCGGACGCGGTGTTCATCCCGCACCTCACCTACCAGGACGTGCTGACGCGCAACCTGCGGGTGATGGACGCGGCGGCGATCTCCCTGTGCCGCGACAACGACCTGCCGATCATCGTGCTGAACATCCAGGAGCGCGGTGCCGTCGCAGCGGCGCTCAGGGGGGAGAAGCGGGGCACGCTGGTATCGGAATGATGGCGTGCTTATCTTCCGGGCGTCGCGGACGCCGGTCCCCTGCGGCCGGCGAATCCCGCGCAACGTGCTGACAGTCGGCGGAGGGGATGATGCCAACGTACGGTGAGGCCCAGGCCCAGATGGAGCGGTCCATCGAGGCAATGCGCAGGGAGTTCAATTCCGTCCGGACGGGCAAGGCCAGTCCGGCGCTCCTCGACACGGTACGCGTCGAGGCCTACGGCTCGAAGATGCCGCTCAACCAGGTCGCTTCGGTGAGCTCGCCGGAGCCGCGCATGCTGGTGGTACAGCCCTGGGACAAGGGTCTCATGGGCGAGATCGAGAAGTCGATACGGAATTCCGAGCTGGGACTCAACCCGTCGAATGACGGCAACATCATCCGGGTTCCTGTCCCTGCCCTGAACGAGGAGCGGCGCCGGGAGATGGTGCGACTCCTGCACAAGATCGGCGAGGAAGGCCGGATCGCCGTGCGGCACGCGCGGCAGGAGGCGAACAAGGAGATCAAGCGCCTCCAGACGAATCACGAGGTCAGCGAGGACGATGCCCGCCGGGAGATGGATCGCATCCAGAAACTGACGGACGAGTACATCGCACGGATCGACTCCCTCCTCAAGGCCAAGGAGGAGGAGGTCATGGAGGTCTGAGGTTGGAGGACGGCCCCGGCGACGCGACGAGTCGCCCCTACGTTCCGGTGGACCTGCTGCAGGCCATCAAGGTGGGCGGGTGCATTCCCGCCCACATCGCTGTCATCATGGACGGCAATGGCCGCTGGGCCGGCGCCCGCGGACTGCCCCGCTTCCGCGGTCATGCGGCAGGCGCTAAATCCGTGCGGGACTGCATAGAGGGCGCCATAGAGGCGGGCGTCGAGGTGCTGAC
>DATHVO010000078.1:0-51137 GCA_035461265.1 Longimicrobiales bacterium | reverse complement strand
CGTCGGACCGGGCATCGCATCCACCCACAGCGCCGCCACCGCCGTGGCCGCGGCCGTCGCCGTGCTGAACCAGGTGGCCGGCAACGTCGGCACGACGGTCCGTCTCGACGACCGCGAGGAGCACGCAGCGGGCAACGGCAGCTATGCGGAGATGCAGCAGCTCGTCGCACGCATGCGCAACGGCGAGGTGGGCGCCCTGCTCCTGCACGGTCCCAATCCGCTCTACAGCATGCCGGACAGCGAGGCCGTGGAGCAGGCACTCGGGATGGTGCCGTTCATCGCGTCCTTCTCGACCATGCTCGACGAGACAAGCCGCAAGGCACACCTGCTCCTGCCGGACCACCACTTCCTCGAGAGCTGGGGCGACTACGTACCGCGCACCGGACTCACGGCGCTCGTACAGCCGGTCATGGTGCCGGTCTTCCAGACCAAGCAGACCGGGGACGTGCTCCTGTCCGTCGCCAGACGCCTGAACGCCGCCCTGCCGACGACCGCAACGACGTACTACGACTTCCTGAGGGAGTCCCTCGGTCCCGTCTCCACCGGCTCGGATGCCGGTTTCGAGGACTGGTGGAAGGAGGCCCTGCAGGTCGGCTTCATCCCCCGGGACGGCCAGGCCGCCGCGCCGCCGTCCCCGTCACCGGCAACGCCAGCGGGCGCCGCCGCGGCGGGCGCTGCTGCCACGCCGGCCGCGCAGGCGCAGGGACAGCAGACCGGGACCCTGGGCACGCTGTCACTGATCGAGGCGTCGTTCTCCGGCGACGCGGGTGATGACGCCTTCTATCTCATCGTCTATCCGTCATACCGTTTCTACGACGGCCGCCTCGCCAACCGGCCCTGGCTGCAGGAGCTGCCCGACCCGGTGAGCAAGTTCGCCTGGTCGTCCTGGGTCGAGGTGAACCCCGGAACGGCCGAGCGCCTCGGCCTCGACAACGGCCACATCGTGGACGTGGAGACGGAGCGGGGTTCCGTCCGCGTGCCCGTGTGGCGGCACCCCGGCACACGGCCGGACACCATCGCCATCCAGCTCGGGCAGGGGCACCGCCACCTGGGTCGCTACGCCAACGAGCGCGGCGTCAATCCGCTGGACCTGCTGGAGCCCGCCGCCGAACCCATGTCCGGCGCGCTGCTCTATGCCCAGACGCGCGCCCGCATCCGCCCCACCGGCAAATGGGAGCGGCCCATCCAGGCAGGGCTGCATACGGACCAGGCTGACCGCGAGATCGCACGGGCGTCCTCCCTCATGGATGCGCGCCGCCGGGACGAGGCCCGCGGCCTGGCGCTGCTGCCCCTCGGCACGGCCTACTCGGCACCGGGCCAGGTTCCCGGCCCCGCACACCCCCACGAGCCCGACGTGCACCCACTCGATGCGCGCGTCCGCAACCTCCAGGAGGGGGGCGGCTGGGCACCGGCGGACATCGACGCGTCGCCCCGCGGCTTCCCGCAGCCGGGCACGCACTACGGCGAGTACAGCGAGGCCCAGCCACGCTGGGCCATGGCCATCGACCTCGAGCGGTGCATCGGCTGCAGCGCATGCACCACCGCCTGCTACGCCGAGAACAACATCGGCATCGTGGGGCCGGAGCAGGTGCAGAAGGGGCGGATCCTCCACTGGATCCGGATCGAGCGCTACTTCGACGGCGCCGACGACACACTGGAGACCCAGTTCCTCCCCATGCTCTGCCAGCAGTGCGGGACGGCTCCATGCGAGCCCGTCTGTCCGGTGTATGCCGCGTACCACACGCCGGAAGGCCTCAATGCGCAGGTCTACAACCGGTGCGTCGGCACGCGGTACTGCGCCAACAACTGCCCGTACAAGGTCCGCGTCTTCAACTGGTTCTCCTACGAACGGCCGGAGCCGCTGAACTGGCAGCTCAATCCCGACGTCACGGTCCGGGAGACCGGCGTCATGGAGAAGTGCACGTTCTGCGTCCAGCGGATCAGGGATGCCCAGAACACCGCGCGCCTCCAGGACAGGGGCGCCGCGGATGGCGAGATCACGCCGGCATGCGCGCAGACATGTCCGGGCGACGCCATCGTCTTCGGCAACATCAAGGACCCCGACTCCCGCGTGTCGCGGGTGGCCGCGTCCGGCCGGGGGTACCGCGTGTTCGAGGGGATCAACACGCAGTCGGCGATCACGTACCTGAAGAAGGTCTCGCTCCGCGCGGAGCCGCCGCACTCGGCAGAGGGGCACTGAGGTTATGGCCACTGTAATCCGCTCCGAGACGCACCCGGAAGTCGCGTCCTACGGCGACGTCAACCGCGACGTCCTGAAGCTCCTCGGCAAGCCCGGCCGGTCCTACTTCATCCTGCTGGCCATCACCGTGGCCGTCCTCGGCGTCGGCGTGAGCGCCTGGCTGCTCCAGGTCGTGATGGGCATCGGCATGTCCGGCCTCATCAACCCCGTCGGCTGGGGCGTCTACATCACGACCTTCGTGTTCTGGGTCGGCATCGCCCACTCCGGCACGCTCATCTCCGCCGTGCTCTTCCTGTTCCGGGCGCGGTGGCGACAGTCGATCTACCGGGCGGCCGAGGCAATGACGGTGTTCGCCGTCATGACCGCCGGCCTCTTCCCAATCATCCACCTCGGCCGGCCGTGGGTCTTCTACTACCTGCTGCCCTACCCGAACCAGCGGGGCCTCTGGCCGAACTTCAAGTCGCCGCTGGTCTGGGACGTATTCGCCGTGGGCACCTACTTCACCGTGTCCGCGACGTTCTTCATCCTGGGGATGATGCCCGACCTGGCCGCGGCCCGCGACTCAACGACGGTGCCCTGGCGCAAGAAGCTCTACACGATGCTGGCCTTCGGCTGGCGCGGCACGTCCAACGAGTGGCGTCACTTCACCAAGGCATACCTCTACCTCGCCGCCCTCGCCACGCCGCTCGTGCTGTCCGTGCACTCCGTCGTGTCCTGGGACTTCGCCATGTCCATAGTGCCGGGCTGGCACACCACGATCTTCGCACCGTACTTCGTTGCCGGCGCCATCTTCTCCGGCCTCGCCATGGTGATCACGCTGATCGTGCCCATCCGGAAGATCTTCAACCTCCAGGCGTACTTCACGCCGCGCCACTTCGATGCCATGGCGAAGATGGTGCTGGTCACCGGGATGGTCGTGTTCTACGCGTACCTGACCGAGTTCTTCATGGCGTGGTACAGCTTCGAGCCGCCCGAACGCGAGATCTTCTGGTGGCGCATGACCGGCGACTACTGGTGGGCCACGTGGATCATGCTCACCTGCAACGGCATCATCCCCATGATGCTGTGGTCCAGGAAGGTGCGGACGAACATACCGGCGCTGTTCACCATCACGATCTTCATCAACATCGGGATGTGGTTCGAGCGGTTCGTCATAATCGTGACGTCGCTGGCGCACGAGTATGAGCCGTGGCAGTGGCGGAACTACCAGCCATCGTGGGTGGAGATGTCCATCGTGGCGGGCAGCTTCGCCTGGTTCTTCATGTGGTTCCTGCTGTTCCTGCGCGTGCTGCCGGCCGTGTCCGTGGCCGAGCTGAAGGAGGTGCTGCCTGCACCCCGGCGGTATCGCCAGGCGAAGCAGGGCGTGGCCGAATCGCACGGCAGGATCGGGCCGCCGGAGGAAGGACGATGAACGGCCAGCGAACGCAGGGCATGCTCGGCATCTACGACCACGTCGATGCCGCAGCGGAGACCATTGAACGCCTGCGGGCGGCGGGCATGAAGCGGATGACCGTCTTCTCGCCGATCCCGAGTCACGACCTGGAGCATGCCCTCCACGGCGGCGAGAGCCCCGTGCGCATGTTCACGCTGGTCGGCGGACTGACCGGCGCCGCAACCGGCTTCGCCATGCCCACCTGGATGTCGATGGACTGGCCGCTGGTCACCGGCGGCAAGCCCATCATATCCCTCCCGGCATGGGTGATCCTGGCCTTCGAACTGACCATCCTGTTCGGGGCGCTGTCCACCGTCGCGGGCCTGCTGATCAACGCGCGGCTGCCCCAGCGCAGGATCCTGCAGGTCTACGATCCCAGCTTCTCGTCGGACCGGTTCGGCGTGCTCGTCACGGCGCCCGGCCGGGAGGCCGAGGTGCGCGACATCATGCGGGGCAGCGGCGCGGCCGAGATCCGCGAGCAGGTGGAGGAGGTGAAGGTTGGCGACCTTTGACGTGACGCGGCGTGCGCGCAGCCGCAGCGCCACCGCTCTGGTATTGCTGGCCGTCGCGGCGGGCACCGGCTGTACCCGCATCGACAACGCGCTGGCGTCGGTCCCGGTGTTCGCGTACATGCGGTCGTCGCCGGCGTTCGATCCCTACGAGCACCCGCTGCCGCCGCCCCCCGGCGCCATCCCGTTCGAGTCGCCAGGCGGCCTCGTGCTGCCGCCCCTCGAGGCCACGGATCAGGCGCTCCGCGAGTTCGCCGCGAGCCCGCTGGGCGTCAATCCCCTCGCCGCCGACGATGCCGCCGCCCTCGCCCTCGGCCAGGTCATGTACGACCGGCACTGCAGCGTGTGCCACGGCGTGGAGGGCCGAGGCGACGGGCCGGTCATCGGACAGGGCAAGTTCCCGCTCGCGCCGTCCCTCGTGGTGGCGCCAGCGACGGGACTGAGCGACGGATACGTCTACGGCGTCGTCCGGGCCGGGCGCGGCCTCATGCCCGCATACGGCGCACGCATGACGCACATCGAGCGCTGGGCCGTCGTCAATTACGTGAACCATCTCCAGGGCGCAGCCGGCGTCGCGCCGCAGCCCGCGCCGGCGGACACGACGGCCGCCACGACGATGCCCGCGCCGGCGCCCGGTACGCCCGCAGAGCCAGCCGCGCCTGCGGCCGACACGGCCGCGACGCCGCAGTAGCCAGGAGAACAACGAGTGTCCTACGAAACCGCGGTCCACGAGCTTCCCGCCGCTCGCATCGAGGCGGTGAACAGCGGCCTGCGCCTGGCGACGATCGCCCTCATCGCGCTGGGCGCGATCCTCTTCGCCGTCGCTCTCCTCATGGAGCCGACGCGCGCATGGCGCGCCTACTACATCAACTGGCTGTTCGTCCTGAGCATCGCACAGGGCGGGTTCATGCTCGCCGTCGTGACGTCCATCGCAAAGGGGATCTGGTCACGGCCCATCCGCCGGATCGCCCTCGCACACGTCGCGTTCCTGCCCATCGCCTTCGTCGCCGTCGTGCCAATCCTCCTCTTCGGCGCGCCGCACATCTGGCCCTGGGTCGAGCACCCGCTCCACGACGGCAAGGAGGTCTGGCTCAACCTCCCGTTCCTCACGGCCCGGACTATCTTCGGCCTGACCCTGCTCTTCGGCGTGTCCCTCGCCTTCGCGTACACGGCGCTCAGACCCGACATGGGACTGATGCGCGACCGGGTGCCCGCACGCCTCCGGCCGACCTACACCTGGTTCACGCGTAACTGGCGCGGCCAGGAGGCCGAGGAACTCCACGCTCACCGCCGCCTCACCATACTCGCGCCGGCTGCAGCTCTGATCTACGCCCTTATCATGGGCATGCTCGCGTGGGACTTCATCATGTCCCTCGAGCCCCACTGGTTCAGCACGCTCATCGGGCCCTACTTCTTCATGGGCGCAATCCTGGGTGGCGTGATGACGACGGCGCTCATCACCATCACCCTCCGGGCGCGCCTGGGCCTCCACAACTGGATCCTCCCGTCGACGCTGCAGGATCTCGGCAAGCTGGCCTTCGGGTTCACCATCTTCTGGGGGTACATGTTCTTCTCCCAGTACATCGTGATCTGGTATGGCCTGCTGCCCCACGAGCAGGAGTTCGTCATCCACCGGTTCGTGGTGCCGTTCAGGATCATCGCGCAGCTGGTGGGTGTGCTGCTGTTCGTCATCCCGTTCTTCGGCCTGCTCTCCGTTCCGTCGAAGCGCACGCCCATCCTGTTCGGGACTTTCGCCAGCATCAGCCTCCTGGGCCTCTGGCTCGAGCGGTATCTCATGGTCTACCCGTCGCTGTGGATCGGGACCGAGACGCTGCCGCTCTCGTGGCAGGAGCCCGGACTGCTGCTCCTCTTCGCGGGGCTCTACCTGGCGTCGATTTCCTTCTTCCTGGCGCGCGTGCCGCTCTTCCAGGTCTGGCAGCCGGCCAGCGAGATCGAGCTGCAGGGCATCCGTCTCGAGGAGGAGCGCTACGCGACAGGCGACCTCGGTGGAGCCGGGTCCCGGCCGGACTAGGCGCGGAGAGAACGGTCCGGGACCGGGCAGCGCGGCCCGTCCTTTCGGGGGCGGGCCGCGATTGCATCACCGATCAAAAGGAGATTGCCCGGGTCGTCGCCTCGCTTGACGGGGTCCCCGGCCGCGGACACTTTCCGGCATGACGCAACCGACCCTCCCCGCAGCGCCCCACGCAGAACGGTTCGTCATCGTGCTCAACCGCACGCAGGACGTGGTCAACATCGCCACCTCGCTGCGCGCCATGGCGAACATGGGCCTGACCCGCCTGCGCCTCGTCCGCCCCGACGATTTCAGTGCATACCGCATCGCCGGCATCGCCCATGGCACCGAGCCGCTCATCGAGCGCATCGAGTTCCATGACACGCTGGACGACGCCGTCGCAGATGCCGCCCTCGTCGTGGGCACGACGGCCCGGCGCCGGACCGCCACCTACATCTGGAGCCACCCCCGCGAGGCCGCGCCCGAGCTGCTGGGACACGACGCGGACGGGGGACGGCCCATTTGCATAGTCTTCGGGCGGGAGGATACCGGCCTGCTCAACGAGGAAATCGACCGCTGCGACCGCCTCCTCGTCGCGCCGACGAGTACGCTGAATGCCTCCCTCAACCTGTCCCAGGCCGTCCTGCTCGTCGCCTACGAGCTGTTCCTCGCAGAGGCGGCCGGCACCGTGCTCCCGCGCCCCAAGCGGGACGCGGGACCCGCGTCAGGGCGCGACCGGGAAGCGCTGTTCGAACAAATCGATGCAGCACTCCGCGCCATCGACTTCTACAAGGGGAAGAACCCGGAGGCCATCATGCGGACCGTGAGGGCGGTCCTCCGGCGCGCGGACGTGAATGAGAGGGAAGCCGCCCTGCTGCGGGCCATGGGGATCGAGGTGCAGAAGGCGGCGGGCCAGGCGCCGTTCCGCGATGCGATCATGCGAGCCAAGGCCGGTGATGCCTAGCTGGGTCACCGGGGGGACAGGCCCCCGATTCCCGTTGCGGCCGGTTGCAGCATGCGGTTTCCACAGATTTCGGGGCTGAGCGGGTCGGCCCTGGTGCCGGGCGGGCACCCCAGGCCGGCCTGTGTGCCACGGTGCCTTGTATTCCGGGGCGCCTCCATGGCGCTATCCGCCATAACGTGAATCGGGCGCCTGTCCCCCTGTCGCACCCACCACCGCAAACATAAGCTCCCCAACGGTTTGGACCCTTTCTTGCCCTTTCCTCGACCACCGAGGGCGGGGCAGAACCCGCCCTCTTGTCGTTTCCGGCACCGGGGGGGCACATGCACATGTTCATCAATGCGCTGATCCTGGCGGTACTCCTCCCGGGGACGGGCGTGGAGCCGACGAGTGATGGCGCTGCATGCCGCGCCGAACTGAAGGGCCACGACCTCGTGACGACGCTGGAGATGCCGACGGGTGTGTGGGTGGAGGGTCCGTGGCGCGTGCTGCACCGGGGTGACGTGACTGAGACCGGGACACGCTTTGTCATGTACGCCACACTGGATCGGGTCGTGGAGCGCAATCCGCTGTCGGGCTCGCAGCACGTCGTGCCGCTGCCCCGTCCGGTGAGCCTGGCGTTCGAGGGCGACACCCGGTCGGAGGTGGTGCAGCGGGCGGCAGAGGTCTGGTGTGTCACCGTGCTGCGGGCGCATGAGAACCAGACGCTGGACAGGCTTCCGCCGGAGAAGGGCCTGCAGACGCGGGTGGCGGTGTCGATGCCTGCGCGGCAGACGGCCTGACCACGGGCCGCACGGGTACGGGGTGATCCCCGGGTCCCGTCCCGCGCGTCGCCGCCTCTGGTGCCTCGTCGGCGCCGGCACCAATTTCCCGGGGCCATGGATGAACGCCCCGACACCGCGCCCGGCCCGGACGCCGCCGACGACCTGGCCCTCTTCCGGGCCGAACCCCGCCTCCTGCAGCGTCTGCGACGACTACGTCTGGGCAGCTTCCCCACGCCGGTCCAGCCGTTCGAGATCAATGGCCGCACGATCCTGGTGAAACGGGACGACCGTTGCGCCGACGGCTACGCCGGCAACAAGGTCCGCAAGCTCGAGTTTCTTCTCGCGGACGCCCTTCGCGGGGGTGCCCGCCGGGTCATCACGGCGGGCGCGGCGGGATCCCATCATGCCCTGGCGACGGCATGGCACGGCACGCGCCTGGGCCTGGACGCGTCGCTGGTACTCTTCCCTCAGCGACTCACGCCCCATGTCCGTGACATCATCCTGATGGACGCCGCCACCGGCGCGGAACTGCGCTGGGTCCGCCGCATGGAGGCCGTGCCGTGGGGCATGTGGCGGGCGCGGCGGGCCCATCGCGGAGATGCGCCCTACTCGGTGCCGCCCGGCGGGTCGAGTCCGGTTGGCGCGCTGGGATACGTGAGTGCCGGCCTGGAGCTGGCGGAACAGATCGCGTCCGGCGAGGCGCCGCGGCCCGACCGCATCCATGTGGCTGCCGGCACTCTGGGCACCGTCGCCGGCATGGCGGTCGGCCTGGCGTGGGCGGGCCTGGACATTCCCATCACGGCGACACGGATCACATCCCGTGTCGTGACGAACCCCAGGGTACTCGGCCGGCTCGCGCGGGACACCGTGGCACTCCTGAGGGCGGCGGGTGCATCGCTGCCGCCGGCCGACTCGGCCCTCCGGCTCATCGAGCTGCAGCACGACCAGATCGGTGACGGGTATGGCCGGGCGACGGCGGCCGGCGACCGCGCGACTGAACTGTTCGCCGTGGCGGGCCTCACGCTGGACGCCACGTACACGGCCAAGGCGGCGGCCGGCCTTCTGGCCGGTCCGGCGGACGGGCTTCCCCTCTTCTGGCACACACTCAGCGCGGTGGAGCCCCGGGACCTCCTGGCGGGAGCGGTGACGGCCGATCTTCCGGCTCCGGTCAGGCGCTACATCGACGCGACACGGCCGGCGCACGCGCGTCCATGAGACCGCCGCCCGGCCATATCCAAACGAGCGCGGCCCGGCATGGCGCCGGCCGCGCGAACATGCCGACACACGGAGCACCCATCATGTGGCGACGTCACACGATCATCAGCACCGTCCCCCTGCTGGCCGGGCTCGTCCTGGCAGCCTGCGCGACTGCGCCTGCCGCGTCGGATCCGCAGCCGGGCGCGGTCACGCGGACGGCGGGGCAGATGGATTCCCGCCTGGATCCATCCGATGCCGCCCGCCGCGCCGCGGCCGGCATGCAGCCGACCGGCCTCGAACTCGGGACCATGTGGACGTTCGAGAACCCGCCTCTCGAGTACTGGCGGGAGCGCTACGGCTTCAACGCCACCCCCGAGTGGCTCGAGCATGCACGACTCGCGTCGGTCCGCTACGGACGGGGGTGCTCCGCGTCCTTCGTGTCACCGGACGGCCTCGTCATGACGAACCATCACTGCGCCCAGCAGTGCATCGAGGATGTCTCCACCGCCGACGTCGATCATATCGAGCTGGGGTTCCATGCGCGGACCCGCGACGAGGAGAGGGTGTGCCCCAACCTCTTCCTCGACCAGCTCGTGGACATCGCCGACGTGACGGAACGTGTGCGTGCCGCGGCGCCCGCCGGCGGGACCAGCGAGGAGGTTACGGCGGCCCTGGCCGCGGAGTCCCGCCGCATCCAGCAGGAGTGCGAGGCGAGGACCGGCAATACCTGTCAGGTCGTGCCGCTGTACCAGGGCGGCCAGCATCAGCTCTACACCTATCGCCGGTATGCGCCCGTGAAGCTCGTCTTCGCGCCGGAGGTGGCCGCCGGGTTCTTCGGCGGCGATCCGGACAACTTCACCTACCCGCGCTATGCGCTGGACGTGACGTTCGTGCGCGCCTACGCGGACGACGGTGTCACGCCGGTGAGCTCACCCCACTACTTCCCGTGGCGGGCCGAGGGCGCCGCCGAGGATGAACTCGTCTTCGTCACCGGGAATCCCGGCTCCACCAGCCGCCTCATCACGCTGGCCCAGATGATGTACGAGCGCTCGTACCGACACCCGTTCATCGTGGACCTGCTGGCCGGCCGCCTCGCCATGCTCAAGGCCATCGCGGCACAGGGCCCGGAACAGGAACGGCAGGTTCGCCAGCAGATCTTCGGCGTCGAGAACTCACTGAAGGCGTACAGCGGCCAGCTGGCGGGTCTCACGGATTCCATGCTCGTCGCGCAGAAGATTGCGTGGGAGCGGGATCTCCGGCAGCGTGTCGAGGCCGATCCCGAGGCTCGCCGGTACGCCGACGTGTGGGACCGGCTCGTGGCCATTCAGGTGCGGAAGCTGGCCCTCGATCCCCTGGTGAACGTGAGCAGCCCGGGCATGGCCGGTGCCCAGCACCTCGTCGTGGCCAGCCAGCTCGCGGGCTTCGTGCACGCCGCCACCCTCGCCGAGGCCGACCGGCCCGCAGCGTACCGGGGTGAGCGCTTCGAGCAGGCGCGCCAGGCGCTGGCGCGGGAGTCCGCCGTGCCGGAGGCGCAGGCGGTGGCCGCCCTCGCATTCCACCTGCGCCTCGCCGCCCAGTGGCTCCCCGCCGACCACCCGGCAGTCCGTGCCCGGACTGCGGGCGAGACCCCGGAGGAGGCGGCCCTCAGGCTGATCCGCGCGAGCCCGGTGGCGGGTGCCGCCTGGCGCCAGGGCATCATCGCCGCAGGACCGGCCGCCGCCGACACGGTGTCAGACCCGCTCTTCCGTCTGGCCCGGGCCATGGACTCAATCTACGGCGATGCGTTGCCGCAGCTGCGGGCCCTCACCGCCGAGGAGACGGTGCAGCGTGAGCGCCTCGCCCGGGCACTTTTCGCCGTGCACGGCACCCGCTTCCCACCGGACGCCACATTCACGCTCCGCATCGCGGACGGGATCGTGGCCGGCTACCCGTACAACGGCACGGTGGCGCCCTACAAGACCACCTACTACGGACTCTACGCCCGGGCCGCCGAGTTCGATGACCGCGACCCCTGGACGCTGCCCAAGGCCTTCGCCGAGCGCCGCGACTCCATCGACATGACCGTACCCATCAACTTCGTCTCGACGAACGACATCACCGGCGGCAACAGCGGAAGCCCCATGATCGACCGGGAGGGCCGGATTGTGGGAATCGCCTTCGACGGCAACATTGAGCAGCTGCCGAACGAGTTCGTATTCCGCACGGAGAACGGACGCACCGTCGGCGTCCACTCGGCCGGCATTCTCGAGGCGCTGCGGAGCGTCTATCAGGCCCATGCACTGGTGAGCGAGCTGCTCGGATCGAGCCGCTGACATCCACGAAGGGCCGCGTCCCGGCGCGGCCCGCCTCCACCGAAGGACAGGACCCATGTCAAGCAACGGTAAGGTCAGAACCTACATCGACTCGAACCTGGACCGCTTCCGCGACGAGCTGTTCGAGTTCCTGCGCATCCCCAGTGTGAGCGCCAGCAGCGCGCACAAGGCCGACACGCGCCGGGCCGCCGAGTGGCTGATGAAGAAGATGGAGGACGCCGGCCTCGATGTTTCTCTGCACGACACGCCGGGCCATCCCATCGTCCTGGGCGAATGGCGCAAGGCGGGACCCGACGCGCCCACCGTCCTGATATACGGGCACTACGACGTGCAGCCGCCGGAGCCGCTGGACCTGTGGACGACACCGGCCTTCGAGCCCGAGATCCGCGATGGCCGGATCTATGCCCGGGGCTCCGTCGATGACAAGGGACAGCTCTACCTCCACGTGAAGGCCATCGAGGCGCACCTCCAGGTCAACGGCGTACTGCCCGTCAACGTCGTCGTCATCGCCGAGGGCGAGGAGGAAGTGGGCAGCGAGAACCTCATGCCCTTCATCGAGAAGCACACAGACCGGCTGAAGGCGGACGCCGTCGTCATCTCCGACTCGGGGATGTTCGCACCCGGCATGCCCACCATCGGCGCGTCCCTCCGCGGACTCGCCTACTTCGAGATACACGTCCGTGCCGCGAAGAGCGACCTCCATTCCGGGACCTACGGCGGCGCCGTGGCGAATCCGGCCACCGCCCTGGCCCGCATCATCGCGTCGTTCCACGACGATGACGGGCACATCCTCGTCCCCGGGTTCTATGATGACGTGCGCACGGCGCCGGAGTTTCTCGAGCAGATCCGGTCCCTCCCCTTCGACGATGACGCATTCCGCGAGGAGACGGGCGTGCCCGAGCTTTTCGGCGAGAAGGGCTTCACCACGCTCGAGCGGCGCTGGGTCCGCCCGACGTGCGAGGTGAACGGCATGCTCTCGGGCTACACCGGCGAGGGCGCCAAGACCGTGCTGCCTGCAAAGGCCATGGCCAAGGTCAGCTTCCGCCTGGTGCCCGACCAGGATCCCGCGACGATCGAGAAGCTGGTCGAGGCGCACGTCCGCCGGGTGGCGCCGCCGGGAATCGAGCTGGACATCCAGCATCTCCACGGCGGCAAGCCGTGGCGTGCGAAGCTGGAGGGCCGGCTGGTCGACGCTGGCAACCGCGCGCTGGCCGAGGCCTTCGGCCGGGAAACGGTGTATGCCGGCGAGGGCGGGTCCATACCCATCGTATCGGAGTTTGAGCGGGTCCTGGACGCGCCCGTCCTGCTCATGGGCTTCGGGCTGCCCGGCGAGAACGCACACGCCCCTGACGAATGGATGAGCGTGGAGAACTTCGAGAAGGGCACGCACGCCGCCGCCCTGCTCCTGAGTGAGCTTGCATGAGCCTGCGCCCATCCGGCGGACACTGTCCGCGGGACGCCAACGTGATGACCCGCCGACCGGCGGGTCCCCCATTCATCCGGAGAGCAGCATGACGAGCATGCAGGAACACGTAACGGAAGCAGAGCGATACAGCGCACACAACTACCATCCTCTCCCCGTGGTCCTGAGCCGGGGCGAGGGTGCCTACGTGTGGGACGTCGAGGGCCGGCGGTACCTGGACATGCTGTCGGCGTACTCCGCGCTGAATCAGGGGCACCGCCACCCCCGCATCGTGGAGGCGCTCACGGCGCAGGCCGGCAGGCTGACGCTGACCTCCCGCGCCTTCCACAACGACGTGATGGGGCCGTTCCTCCGGAAGCTCTGCGACCTGACGGGCTACGACCAGGCCCTGCCGATGAACACGGGCGCCGAGGCGGTGGAGACGGCCATCAAGGCCGCCCGGAAGTGGGGCTGGAAGGTGAAGGGCGTGCCCGATGGCGAACAGGAGATCATCGTCTTCGACGGCAACTTCCACGGCCGGACCACGACCATTGTCGGCTTCTCCTCCGAGGAGCTCTACAGGGAGGGTTTCGGTCCCTTCGCGCCTGGGTTCCGCCTGGTGCCGTACGGCGACCTGGCTGCGCTGGAGGCGGTCATGACGGATCGCACCGTTGGCGTCCTGGTGGAGCCGATCCAGGGCGAGGCGGGCGTCGTCGTGCCGCCGGACGGTTTCCTGCGCGGCCTGGCAGAGCTGTGCCGCTCCCGCGGCGCCCTGTTCATCGCCGACGAAATTCAGACCGGACTCGCCCGCACCGGGCGCCTCATGGCGTGCGAGTGGGAGGGTGTACGTCCTGACGTGCTCATCCTGGGCAAGGCCCTGGGCGGCGGCGTCTATCCCGTTTCCGCCATGCTCGCGGACCGGGAGGTGATGGATGTCTTCACTCCGGGGACGCACGGTTCCACCTTCGGCGGCAACCCGCTGGCGGCCGCGGTGGCCCTGGCGTCGCTGGATGTCATCGTCGATGAGCGCCTGGCGGAGCGGGCGGCGGAACTCGGCGAGTGGTTCATGGGAGAGCTGCGGGCGCTGGAGTCGCCCGTGGTGGAGGAGGTCCGTGGTCGCGGCCTGCTCATCGGCGTCGTGGTGAAGCACGAGGCCGGACCCGCCCGTCCCTTCTGCGAGGCCCTCATGGAGCGGGGCATACTGGCGAAGGAAACGCACGAACAGGTCATCCGCTTCGCCCCACCACTCGTCATCGGCCGGGCGGAGCTGGAGGAGACCCTGGCCTGCGCGCGGGATGTGCTCTGCACGCAGGACGTGGCGGCCTAGTCCGACGCGGCGAGCTGGGCGGGGCCGGGTGCGAAGGGGGGTGGAGTAACTGCGGACTGAGCCGGCCGGACCGGGCCGCTGCGCTACGGCGCGGCGGCGCCGCCCGGACGGTCGGTACCCCGTACGAGGCTCATCTCCCGCTGGACCTGGTGGCGCAGCCGCGCGACCTTGTCCGGATACGTGAAGCAGTTCGGCGTATTCGTGCCGCGCACGCAGCCGTTGTATCCCAGCAGTGCCTTCCGCTCGTCACCCGGATTCCGCTCCAGGTACCACGCGAGAATGCTCGTTCCGTTGCAGAGGTTCGCCTCGATGTCGTACAGGTTCCGGCCGCAGTTGCGCCAGTGACCGGCCCACAGCGGCATCACCTGCATCAGACCGCGGGCACCGACGAAGCTGGTTGCGTTGGGCTTGCCGCCACTCTCAATGAGGACGATGGAAACGACGAAGGCAGGGTCCAGGCCGCGACGGTAGGAATGCTGGACGAGGGGCCACGCGACCTGGCGGGCGGTCCGTTCGTTCACGCCGCGCTTTCGGAGCACCGCCTCGACCGGCGCCACGTGCTCACGGTACAGCGTGACGTAGTCCACCGTCTCGTCGCCGGCGTCCCGGAGACGGTCGATGTGCCGGCTCAGCAACTCGAAATGGACACGGGGAACCGGCGTCTCGAGGGACGTGCGGACGGGCCGGTCGTCGGGCACCTCGAGCAGATTGCTGCCCGCATTGCCGACACCGAATCCCACGAACAGCAGGACCGGCACGGCCAGAATCAGGCTCCGCAGCCGGCGCAGCAGTCGCTCGATGTCCTCGAACACGCCGCCACGCGGAACGCGCTCCGGATCGAATGGGCGTCGAAAAAGCGTCATCACCTCAGGGCACTATTTTGACCGAGGAGTCGCTCGAATATTCCTCCACCCCCCGTTCGGCCGCAACCCTTCATCCGCAACTCGTTGGAAACACGGGTTTTCGGAGGAAGCCAGGTCAGGCGGCTTCGCCACCCAGCCGACGGTGCATGGACCGGAGCTGGCCCATCGGGATAAGGTAGCGTTCGGTGCAGAACTCGCACGTCACTTCCGCACCGCCGCGAGCCGCCGCCTCGTCGATCATCTCGCCGACGGCATCCCGTCCGAGCATGAGGATGGCGCGCCGGGCCCGCTCGATGGAGCAGTGGCACTCGAAGCGGACATCGCGGGTGTCCAGGGTACGGAAGGCATCGCCGAAGATGCGCTCGAGGATGTCGTGCGGGGTGTCGCCGCCCCGGAGCATGCTGGTGGGGTGGGGGAGGGCGCGGATCACGTCCTCCAACCGGGCGGTATCCTCATCGCTCACCCCGGGAAGGAGCTGGATGAGATAGCCGCCGGCGGCCTCGACCGTCCCGTCGGCCCGGACGAACACGCCGATCCCCACGGCGGACGGGATCTGTTCGCTGCGGGCCAGGTAGTGGGCAAGGTCCTCGCCCACTTCCCCGGATACCAGTTCGACGGTGCCGACGTAGGGCTGGCCGAGGCCCAGGTCCCGGGTCACGGTGAGGAAGCCGCGAGACCCCACTGCGCCACTCACGTTGAGCTTCCCGTCCCTCACCTGGTCGATGTCCGGCCGCGGGTTTCCGACGAGGGCGCGCACGCCGCCGCCCGCGCTGGCGGAGGCGAGCAGCGTGCCGGCCGGTCCGTCCCCGTGGATCCGGATGGTGACCATGTGCCCGTCCTCCTTCAGCATGGCGCCGAAGAGGAGGGCGCCGGTGGCCAGCCGGCCGAGGGCGGCCGTCACGGCTGGATCGGTGCCGTGGCGGCGGGCGAGCTCGCCTGCGACGCCCGTGGCGTCGATGGCGAACGCGCTGATGAGACCGTCCGCAGCCGTGGCACGAACGACGTGGTCCCTGCGAGTCATTGCTTCTCCGGAAATGACGAAGGCCCCGTCACGGGGCCGTCCATCGATCAGCCGCGCACCCGCCGCGAAACGGGTCCGCCGTCACCTACCAGTCGTCCTCGTTGCGCGGCTCGCGGATGAGGACCAGGATCGCCGCCTGCGGGACGACGAGGTACGTCCGCCCCTCGAACGTGATCTCGACTGCCGCGCGCCGGAAGAAGATGGCGAAGTCGCCGGTCCGGGCCTGCACGGGAAGGTAGCGGGCTTCGCCGCTGCCGACCTGCCAGGGCTCGTCGCCCAGCTCCGTGGGTGCGGAAATGGGCGTGCCAGGTCCCGTGGCCACGACCGTGCCCGACTGCACCGCCTGGGCGTCCACCGCCGACGCGGGGAGGTAGAGGCCCACGCGGCTGCGCTCCTCGCCTTCCTCCGGGGCGATGAGCAGGCGGTCGCCCACCACGAGGAGCTGCTTCGGCTTCTTCTCCATGGCGCTGAATATCCTGCTAACCTGCGGTCAGGGGCAAGTTCGGGGAATCGGCCCGGCTGCGCATGGCATCGCCCAACGAGAGCCGGCACCGTGTGGCTGCGAGTCTCCCACACAACGCGCGGAGGGATCGATGTCGCAGACCGGGTCGGGCGGGGGCCGCGGCCCCGATCGGCAGGCCTACACGTTCCACCTCGACCCCGGCCTCGTGGAGCGGGCGCTCCGCGAGGTGGCGGAGGGGGACGTCGTGAGGAGCATCGAGGCGGCGCTGGCAGCCGCCATCGATTATCAGCTCTGGGTCCGGGAAGTGGCGGCGGGCGACCGCGAGGTGCTCTCGTAGCGGCCACCCGCCCCGGCGCCTAGACCAGCAGATCAGGGTCCATCCAGGCGTGGCGGCCCTCCAGGACCTCCTGCGCGACGCGATACGTCACGGCGTCATCGGGGCCCCATACGTCCCGGAAGAGCTGCTTCACGCGACGACGGGAATGACGGCAGAACAGGTCCGCCATCCGCCCGGGGCCCCGGTTGCCCGGGTCCCGTTGCATGAGCTGGTGCGCGTAGACGCACGCGCAGGACATGGCGAACAGCTCCGCGCCGACGTCGACCAGGCGGAACAGCACGGACTGCCGCTTCTCGAGGCGCGGCCCGTACCGCGTCATGGCCATGAACAGCGTGCGGGCGAGCTTGCGCGATGCCCGCTCCACGAAGCGGACGTGACGGGCGAGGCGGCCGAACTCGCCGTACGTGCCGGGCACGCGCCCCTTTCCCACGAGCAGCCCGGGTACCCACCGCGTCATGTGCACGCCCAGACCGGCCAGGCCCTTGAGCTTGTCGCCGCGGCCCGCCTTCGGATCCATCATCGCGCCGGCGCTCTGCAGGTGCGGATCCACGGCCTCCCGCGCGATGAAGAGGCGCATGATCTCGCTGGACCCCTCGAAGATGAGGTTGATCCGCAGGTCACGCATCTGCCTCTCCACCGGGATGGGCGCCTCACCCCGGGATTCCAGCGAGGCCGACGTCTCGTAGCCGCGCCCGCCCCGGATCTGCATGCAGTCGTCTACCACACGCCACGCGCCCTCGCTGTTGAACATCTTCGCGATGGCGGCCTCCAGCCGGATGTCGGACGTACCGGCGTCAGCCAGGCCGGCGGCGATGTCGTTGATGGCCTCCATGGCGAAGGTCGTCGCCGCCATCCGCCCGAGCATCTGGGCCACCGCGTCGTGCTTCCCGACCGGCGCACCCCACTGCTCCCGCTCCGCAGCGAATTCGCGCGCCACCTTCACGCACCACTTCGCGCTGGCCGCCGACGTCGCCGGGATGGTGAGCCGGCCCGTGTTCAGCGTCGTGAGCGCCAGCTTGAGACCCTTGCCCTCGCCCCAGATGATGTTCTCACGGGGCACCCGGACGTTCGTGAACCGGACCACGCCGTTCTCGATGCCCTTCAAGCCCATGAACTCGAGACGGTGGACGTTCTCGACGCCTTCCCAGTCCGACTCCACGATGAACGCGGTGATCCCGCGCCGGTTGCTGCCCGGCCGCGGCGGCGTCCTCGCCATGACCACCATGACACTGGCGATGGGCGCGTTCGTGCACCACAGCTTCTCGCCGTTCAGGATGTACGCCGCGCCGTCCTCCGTCGGCTCCGCCGTGGCGGCCATCCGGGCCGGGTCCGATCCGACATCGGGCTCCGTCAGGGCGAAGGCGGAGATGTCGCCACGGGCGAGGCGCGGAAGCCACTTCTTCTTCTGCTCCGGCGTGCCGAACATCTTGAGCGGCTGCGGCAGGCCGATGGACTGGTGCGCGGACAGGAGCACACCCAGGGCGGACGCCGCCGAGCCGATGATGGATATGGCAGTGTTGTAGCTCCGCTGGGAGAGGCCGAGCCCGCCGTATTCCTCCGGGATCTTGATGCCGAAGGCGCCCAGCGCGCGCAGGCCGTCCACGACTTCGTCGGGGACCCGCCCCGTCCGCTCGATGGCCTCGCCGTCGATGGTCCGCGCGAACTCGTACAGCCGGCGATGGAACGCCGCGGCCCGTTCCTTCTCCGCGGGGTCCTGCGTCGGCGGGGGGTGAATCAGGTCGAGGTTCAGCCGACCGAGGAACAGCTCCCGGACGAAGCTGGGCCTGCTCCACTCGCTCTCCCGCGCCGCTTCAGCTACCTGCCGTGCCTCGTGCTCATCCACGGCAACGGAGGCCGTTCGCACCCCCGCCGTCTCCTGCGTCGCCATAACGCCTCCTCCACTCTGGACTCCCCGGCCACTACCCTCTGCCTGCACGGCACCGGCAGGAAACGGTCCGCCGGGTCGGACTCAAGATAGGCCGCCGGAAGAGCCGTCGGACAGGGGACGCCGGCGCGACCGCGCCCGCCGGAGCCGCCGGCGGCCCACAGCCTTCTCCGCCTCGACAATGCTGAACACGGTCGCGCCGAGGACCAGGCACCAGAGCCAGTCCGACGCCGAAATGGGTGCCGTGCCGAACCAGGTCTGGACGACGGGCACATACGTGAACGCGATCTGGAGCGCGACGAGGCTGCCCACTGCGACGAGGACTGCGCGGTTGCCCCGGATGGAGCGGAGCCCCATGGACGATCGCCAGATGAATCGGCAGTTGAACAGGTAGAAGGCCTCCGCCGTGACCAGCGCATTCACGGCGACGGTGCGGGCCCGCTCCACGTCCACGCCCGCCCGGATCTCCAGGAGGAACAGCGCGAGGCACGCGGCGGCCACCAGCGCCGACACGTATCCGATGCGGCCGAGCAGGTGGCCGTAGAGGATGGGCTCGCCCGGGGGGCGGGGCGGCCGCTCCATGATGTTCGGCTCCGTCGGCTCGAACGCCAGGGCGAGGGCGAGCGTCACTGCCGTGACCATGTTCACCCAGAGGATCTGCACCGGGGTGATGGGCATGGCCGGCAGGGCGAAGGCCACCGCGGCAACCACCATGAGGGCCTCAGCCCCGTTGGTCGGCAGAATGAAGAGGATCGTCTTCCGGAGGTTGTCGTAGACCGTGCGACCTTGCTCGACGGCGTACTCGATGGACGCGAAGTTGTCGTCGGCGAGGACCATCTCCGACGCGCCCTTCGCAGCCTCCGTCCCCTTGATCCCCATGGCGATCCCGATGTCGGCCTGCTTCAGCGCCGGGGCATCGTTCACGCCATCACCCGTCATGGCCACCACCTCGCCCGCCGCCTGGAGCGCGCGTACCAGCCGGAGCTTGTGCTCGGGGCTGGCGCGGGCGATGACGTCGTTGTCCGCCACCATCTCCCCGAGCGCTTCGTCGTCCGCGTCTTCCACATCCCGGCCGGTCAGGGCACTCGTCCCGTCACCGATGCCGAGGCGGGCGCCGATGCTGCGGGCCGTGAGCGCATGATCGCCCGTGATCATCACGACCCGGATTCCGGCACCCTGACAGCGGGCGACAGCCTCGACGGCCTCCTCCCGCGGCGGATCCATGAGACCCACCGCGCCCAGGAGCGTGAGGTCCCGGACGTCGTCAGCATCGATCCGCGACTGGCCGTTTTCCCCCCGCCGCACTGCCAGTGCGAGCATCCGATAGCCTTCGTCGGCCACGGCATCGATGCGCCTGGCCCATTCATCATCGTCCACGGCGGATTCGCCGGCGTCCGACGACGACACAGCCGTGCAGGCCTCGAGAATGCTCTCGGGCGCGCCCTTCACCTGGATCCAGATGTCGCCGGATTCGTCTGCGTGCAGCGTTGCCATGAACCGGTTCGCTGACTCGAACGGGATGGCGTCGAGTCGTTCGTGGGAGCTGCGCACCGCAGCCGGGTCGTGTCCCGCCTTGCGGGCCAGGACGAGCAGCGCCGCGTCCGTCGGGTCGCCAACGATGCGGACATCGGCATCATCGTCATCGAGCTCGGCGTCGTTGCACAGGACGGCGGCCCGTACGAGCTCGGTCAATTCCTCCGGCTGGTCGGACATCGGCGTGTCGCCGTCACGGACTTCGCCGCCCGGCTCGTAACCCGAGCCGGTGACGTGCAGGGACCGGCCATCCAGCAGCACGCGTCCGACCATGAGCTCGCTGCGCGTTAGTGTGCCTGTCTTGTCCGAGCAGATCGTGGTGACGGAACCCAGTGTCTCCACCGCGGGCAGACGACGAATGATCGCGTTGCGGCGGCTCATCCGCCGGACCCCCAGGGCCAGCGTGATGGTGAGGATCGCCGGCAGACCCTCCGGGATGGCCGCCACGGCGAAGCTCACGACGACGAGGAACATCTCCCCGACCTGGAAACCGCGGAGAAGCCAGCCGAGGAAGAACAGCAGTGCGCCGAGCACCACGATGGCGGCGGACAGGACCCGGCCGAACCGGTCGATCTTCCGGAGCAGCGGGGTGTCCATCCTCTCGACGCGGGCGACCATCTCGCCGATGCGGCCCAGCTCGGTGGCCTCGCCCGTCGCCACCACCACCCCGCGCAGGTGGCCGGCCGTGATCATCGTGCCCGAATAGACCATGGATGTACGGTCGCCCAGCAGCGCATCGGCGTCCGCACCTGCGGGCGCCTTCGACACCGGCTGCGATTCCCCCGTCAGTGCCGCCTCCTCCACCCGGACATCCCGCGCCTTGATCACGCGGAGGTCAGCCGGAACCCGGTCGCCGCCGTCGAGCAGCACGATGTCGCCGGGCACAAGATCCCCGGCATCCACTGTCCGGCGCCGTGAACCACGGACCACTCGCGCATCGAGGGAGAGCATACGCCGGATCTCGTCCAGCGCGCGTTCGGCCTTGCCCTCCTGCACGAAGCCGATGAGGGCATTGACCAGAACGACCGCGATGATCACGCCCGTGTCGATCCACTCGCCGAGGAAGGCCGTGAAGCCCGCAGCGGCGATGAGGATGTAGATCAGGACATTGTGGAACTGCTTCAGCAGTCGCCTGAAGGTGCTCTCCGGCCGCTCTTCCGGAAGGCGGTTCGGGCCGTGCTCTTCGAGACGGCGGGTCGCCTCCGCCGCGGCGAGGCCGTCTTCGCCGTCGGTGTCGAGTAGATCGAGGACCTCATCGACAGGAAGGGCGTGCCAGGTCGGGACGGCGCCCGCCGTCCGTCCGTCCGGCGTCGCCGCGCGCGAATCATTCATGGGATCGAATCAGTATAAGGGGCGCCCGCTGGTACGCCCCGCAGGCCCGCAGGCGGCATGATGCAAGGGGGGAACCACTACGGGGGACAGGCGCCCGATTCGCGGCACGGCCGCTCCGGCCATGGGAGCGCCCCTGGGGAGGGGCGATCTTGCGGAGCCGGTGCCTGACACCCGATCCCGGAAGAACCGCCGCGGGACACGAACCTCACCCGATGTGGCAGAATCATTTCCTGGGAGGCCGCAACGGGAATCGGGGGCCTGTCCCCCATCCGTCACAAACGGATATCCGGCCGGTCCGGGTGCCGGCGGTACAGCACGACGGTGCGACCGATGACCTGCACGAGGCGCACACCGCCCAGGGCCGCCGCCAGCGACTCGCCCACCTCCCGAGCGGGGGCGGGAGACGACTCCAGCACCTTGACCTTCAGCAGCTCGCGGGTGTGGAAGGCGTCCTCGACGGTGCGGGCTACGGCGTCCGTGATGCCGTCCTTGCCAATGTGCAGGATCGGCTTCAGCGGGTGCGCCAGCGATTTCAGGTGGGCCCGCTGGCGCGGTGTGAGTCCGCCCGTCACGACATCATCAGCTTGGCGATGGTCTGCAGCTGCATGTTGCTCGTACCCTCGTAGATGCTGCCCACCTTCGCGTCCCTGTAGAGCTTCTCCACGGGGTATTCCCGCGTGAAGCCGTAACCGCCGTAAAGGTCGATGCATGTGGACGCGATGGACTGCGCCACCTGCGAGGAGTGGAGCTTGGCCATGGCCGCCTCGATGATGAACGGCTGGCCGGCGTCCTTCAACCGCGCCGCGTTGTAGACCATGAGGCGGATGGCCTCGAGTTCCGTGCGCATCTGGGCGAGCTGGAACTGGACGCCCTGGAAATCGGCGATCCGCCGCCCGAACTGTTCGCGTTCCTGCACGTAGCGCGTCGTGTGGTCCAGTGCGCCCTGCGCGAGGCCCACCATCTGGGCGCCAATGCCGATCCGACCCTCGTTGAGAGTCTCAATGGCGATCTTGTATCCCTTGCCCACGTCGCCCAGCACGTTCTCGTCGGGTACCCGGCAGTCGTCCATTATGAGCTCCACCGTGGATGACGCGCGGATGCCGAGCTTGTCCTCCTTCTTCCCGACAGTGAAGCCGGACATCCCGGTCTCCACGATGAACGCCGTGATGCCGCGGTAGCCCTCCTCCGGATTCACGTTCGCGAAGACGATGAAGATGCCGGCCTCGGCGCCGTTCGTGATCCAGAGCTTGCGGCCGTCCAGGCGCCAGCCGCCGCCATCCACCGGGGTGGCGCGTGTCTGAAGGGCGAACGCATCCGAGCCTGATCCCGCCTCCGACAGCGCGTACGCGCCCACGGTATCCGCCGCGAGCCGGGGCAGGAAGGATCCACGCACGCCGTCGTTCCCGTACCGCAGGAGGCAGTTGTTCACCAGAGTGTTCTGGACATCCACGAGCACGCCGACGCTCGGGTCCACGCGCGACAGCTCCTCGACGATCAGGACCGCGGTGAAGAAGTTCGACGCCGTGCCGCCCAGTTCCTCCGGAATCTCGATCCCCATGAGGCCCAGCTCGAAGAGCTGCGGGATCAGGCCGGAATCCATCTGCGCATCGCGGTCCATGTCGTGGACGAGGGGCGCAACATTGGACTCGGCGAACTCGCGGACCATGTCACGGAACATCTGCTCTTCCTCGGTGAGCAGCGTCAGTGGCGAGCGGGTGACGTCGGGCAGGGCGACGGACATGGTGTGCTCCGGTGTGGATGGGTCGTCGATGCTGCGGACAACATACGGGACGGGAACGGGAACGGGAACGGGAACGGGAGCGGGAACGGGAACGGGAACGGGAACGGGAGCGGGAACGCTGCCGCTCCCGCCCCCTTCCAGTCATTCCGCGAGGGTCTCGTCGCTGGCGATCCCGGTCCCGGCGAGGTGCACGAGACTGCCGGCGGGCAGGCGGACGGGATAGGCCCGGTTGTTGGGCGTACGGTCCAGGAGGAGATGGGGGTTGAGCTCCCGGATCTCGGCCAGACTGGCACCGACCCGCTCGGCGAGGCGGTCCAGCGGCGTGGCAGGCGGTACCGTGAGTTCGTCCCACTCTCGCGGCCTGAGCTGCATCGGTGCGAAGCCGTAGGCGGCCGGGTCCTTCGTGATGCGGGCCGCGGCAATCATCAGGGGAACGTAGTCCCGCGTCTCTGCCGGCAGGCGATCCAGGATGCGGTAATAGTCCTCCTCGCCACGGGCGCGCTCCCGACCGAACTGCTGCCGCATGATCCGGCTCAGCCTGCCCTGGCCGGTGTTGTAGGCGGCGGAGGCGAGGTACCACGAGCCGAAGCGGCGGTGCAGCTGCTCCAGATAGTCGAGTGCGGCATCGGTGGCCCGGATGGGGTCGCGGCGCTCGTCCACGGCCCTGTCCATGGCCAGACCGTACTGGCGACCCGTCGGCGCCATGAACTGCCAGATGCCCACCGCACTGGCATGCGACGTCGCCACGGGGTTGAATCCCGACTCGATCATCGCCAGGTAGAGCAGGTCCAGGGGCATGCCCCTCGACTCCAGCCGCTCGAGGATCATCGGCGCCCACTCCGCCCCCCGCTCCAGGAAACCCTCGAACTTCTCACGCATCTCCGGCACGTTCTGGAAGCGGTCCACCCAGTAGTCGATGCGGGGATGGTCCAGGTTCGGGAGGTCCCAGTCGGGGCCGAGCCCGGCACCCGTCGCGGGCAGCGCGCCGAACGTGACCGTGCCGGCATCCGCCTGGACCGCCGATGTGGCACGAGCTGAAGGCTCCACGTGTCCGGCCGGCGTGCGCAGCACGGCGGACGCGCCCAGCAGGCCGAGCCCACCGAGGGCCAGTGCCAGTCTCGTCGCTCCCCCGGGCAGTCGCGTCATCGCTCCTCCTCTGCTGCACATGTCGATGGTCCCCGGCCGCGCCGGCGTCCCGCTCCACCAAGCTGTCCCGACGTCCGGTCGGGTCGGGCGAAGTTGTTGCGGATGAATGACATACAACAAAGAGCGCCGCCGGGTTCCCGGCGGCGCTCCTGAGTTTCCGCAACCCGACGCGATGCCTGCGATCGGCACCTGTCGTATGGCGGACTGTCGTCGGCTGTTCGGCTAGGCGCCGATCAGGCGATCGCTTGCCCGTGTCGGGTTACGGAAAGAACTCGAACTGGCCAAGGGATCACCTCCTTCGTTAAGGGCAACATCAGGCATGGTCACCAGCGGGCCCTCATGTCCCGCGGTCCGCAGCCGTTCGGCCTTGCCTCCCGGCGGCGGCCCCGCCCGCGTCTGCGGGCTCGGCACAACGCTAACAGGACGACGCTCCGTGTTCAACCCTTTTGTCGGGTCCGTGTTCGCGAACCGCGACGGCGAACGCGGATGCAGGCGAAGTTCACGTGGCGCACGGTGCGTCGGCGGGCGCAAATCGGCACGTGGATTCCGCTTGACGCTCCCGTGCGCCCCGTCTATTCTGAGCCCCGCGGCGAGACCCGCCGATCTGCGTGACACGTGACCCGCGAGCGTCTCAGGAGGCGCCATGGCAGACGTACCGGGAGATCTCCTCTACACCGAAGAGCACGAGTACGTGAAGAAGACCGACGAGGATGGCGTGTACCTGGTGGGGATCACGGACTACGCCCAGGGCGAGCTGGGCGACGTCGTGTACGTCGAGCTGCCGGGTGTGGGCCAGTCCTTTGCGCGGATGGACGTATTCGGCACGGTCGAGGCGGTCAAGGCGGTGAGCGACCTGTACTGCCCGGTCACGGGCGAGGTCGTGGAGGTCAACACATCCCTTGCCGACGACCCGGGCCAGGTCAACAGCGACCCCTACGGCGCGGGCTGGATGCTGAAGATGAGGGTCACGGAGGAGAGCGAGCTGGACACGCTGCTCGGCGCCGCGGAGTACGAGAAGATCATCGGCACCTGAGCCGCAGGAGGCGAGCATGGCCCGTCTCACATGGCATGGCCACGCCACGTTCACGCTCGAAACCGACAGTGGCAGGCGGGTCCTTTTCGATCCGTTCCTGAACGACAACCCGAAATCGGACATCACGGTCGAGGATGTGGCCGACCTCGACTACGTGCTCTGCTCCCACGGCCACTTCGACCATTTCGCCGACGCCATCGAAGTGTGCCGCCGGACGGGCGCCACGCTGGTGGGCACCTTCGAGCTGGTGGCGTTCGCCCAGTCGAAGGGAGTGGAGCACGCCCACGGCATGAACGTCGGCGGTGGCCACCACTTCGACTTCGGCTACCTCAAGCTCACTCCCGCCGTTCACAGCGGCACCGTGGACGGGGATGACGAGGGACGGTACACGACGCTGGCGCACGGCTTCCTCATCGACATGAACGGCAAGCGCCTGTACCACGCCGGCGATACCGCCCTCATCATGGAGATGCAGCTCCTGAAGGGGCAGGTCGACGTTGCACTGCTGCCCATCGGCGACAACTTCACCATGGGTCCGGGCGACGCGGCGAGGGCGGTGGGCTTCATCGAGCCGGGCGTCGTCATCCCCATGCACTACGACACGTGGGACCTGATCGCGCAGGACCCGGAGGAGTTCCGTGCCCTGGTGGGCGGGGCTGCCGATGTCGTCGTGCTGAAGCCTGGCCAGAGCTACGAGTTCTGACGGCGTACCCGGGTGGCGGCTGGTCCTCGGGGCCGGCACCGGGACCGGCCTGGTGCCGGCCCCGGGCGTCCGGAACATGGCCGTGGACCACGCGCTCCTCGAGTCGGTGCAGGCGGGTGGCCGGCCCGTCCTGCGGCTCTATCGCTGGGACCCGGCGTGCCTGTCACTGGGCCGGAATCAGCACGCCCGGGGTCTCTATGACGAGGCGCGGCTGAGGGAGACCGGGATCGACATCGTCCGGCGCCCCACGGGGGGGCTCGCCGTCCTGCACCACCTCGAACTAACGTACTGCGTGCTGGCGCCCGTCAGCGTTCTCGGCGGGCCGAGGGCTGCCTACCGCGCGATCAACGGCGCGCTCGTGGACGGCCTGCGGCGCCTCGGCGTGCCCGCCGGACTGGCCGCCGGCGGCGCCGGACGCGACCCGCGCCGGGCCGCGGCGGAGCCCTGCTTCCATGCGCCGGCGGATGGCGAGGTCGTGGCGGGCGGGCGCAAGCTGGTGGGGAGCGCGCAGCGCTGCGAGGGGGCCACGCTGCTCCAGCACGGTTCCATCCTGCTGGCCGGCAGTCAGTCCACCGTCCTCGGCCTGCTCCGGGGCGGACCAGCGCCGGCCGGCCCGGAACAGGTAGCCGGGTCCGTGACGATGGAGGAGATCCTGGGGGCGGTCCCGGGCTGGGACGAGATGGTGGCTGCCCTGACTTCCGGTTTCGGCAGGACGTTGGGCACCCGTCTTGCGCCCGACGCGCTGAATCACGAAGAGGCCGTCCGCGCGGAAGCGCTGGAGGCGACGTACCGCGACGCCGCCTGGACCTGGCGCCGGTAGCCCGTCGCGGCCGCCGACTGGAACCCTGCGGAGGCGTGCATGACCCGGCCCCCATCAACCCCGCCGTCCAACGTTCTCGCGAAGAGCCGGCCCGGCGCCGCCCTGCTGGCGGCGCTGTGCATGACCGTCGCGGCGTGCACGGCGGGTGACCAGGAAGGACGCGGTGGCACCGTCGTCGTCGGAGTCCGCTCCGATTTCGGCGGCTTCAACCCCCTCACCAGCTCCGCGAGCTATGACGTCGAGCTCGTGAACTACGCCCTCTTCACGCCCCTGGTCCAGTACGATGAAAACCTGGAGATCCGGCCGTACCTCGCCGAGTCGTGGGAGATCCAGGAGGACACGGCCATCGTCTTCCACCTGCGGCAGGATGTCCGGTGGCACGACGGCGAGCCGGTGACGGCGCACGACGTGGAGTTCACGTTCAACACCGCCAAGAACCCCGATGCGGCCTCCCTCCTCGGCACCGCGTTCCTCCCGGATGTGGAGAGCGCACGGGTCGTGGACGACTACACGATCGTCTTCCGGTTCGTCCGCGCTCACGCGCAGGCACTGGACGATTTCTGGTGGGCGCCGGCGCCACGGCACCTGCTCCACGAAGTCCCGGCTGCCGAGCTCCGCAATGCGGAGTTCAACCGCCGGCCCGTGGGCAGCGGACCCTTCCGCTTCGTGGCGTGGCGGTCGAACGAGCAGCTCACACTGGAGCGGAACCCGACTTTTCCCGACGGCCTCGGAGGTCCCGCAGCGGCGGCGCGCATCGTGTTCCGCGTCATCCCCGAGGCGGCGACGATGCTCACGGAGCTGTTCACCGGCCGTATCCACGTGGACGTGCCCGTCCTGCCCGACCAGGCGGGCCAGATCCGCAGCCACGCGGACGTCGACCTCCACGCGTACGCGGGTCGCACGGTCTACTACATAGGATGGAACAACGTCCGCCCGCCCTTCGATGACGCACGCGTGCGCCGCGCGCTGGCGCACGCAGTGAACAGGCAGGAGATCGTGGACGCGCTCCTCCACGGAGAGGGTGCGGTGGCCACGAGCACGATACCACCGTGGCACCGCCTCCACCCCGGTGACGTCGAGCCCCTGCCATGGGACCTCGACCAGGCCGCCGCCCTCCTGGAGCAGGCCGGCTGGACGGACCGCGACGGCGATGGCATCCGTGAGAACGCGCAGGGGCAGCGCCTGTCATTCACGCTGCTCGCCAGCGATGATCCGCTCCGCCGGTCCGTCGTCGAGGTCCTCCAGAGCCAGTTCCGGCGGGTGGGCGCCGACGTGCAGATCCGCGTCATGGAATTCCAGACCATGCTGCAGAGCCACCGGAGCCGCGATTTCGACGCGGTCTTCACGAACTGGGTGCTCGACAACTTCCGGGTGGCATCGGCGCCCTACTCCCTGCTGCACTCCAGCCAGGCGGACATCGAGCAGTCGCCGAACCGCAGCACCGTCCGCGACCCTCGCATCGACGCGGCGATCGAGCGTGGCGCCCGTGCCGTGGACGAGGACGGCCAGCGGGCGGCATGGCGCGAGTTGACTGTCCTCCTCAGGCAGGACCAGCCCGTCACGTTCATGTTCTGGCTGAACGAGCTCGCGGCGACCCGGTCCAGCGTGTACGGCGTGGAGATGGACCCGCGCGGCGACTTCCGTTCCATCGCCGAGTGGACCGTGGACGGCTGACACGCGCATGGGCGCATTCATCCTCCGACGGCTGCTGGGCGCGATACCGCTGCTCCTCGGCATCGCGACCATCATCTTCTTCGTCATCCGGCTGGCGCCCGGTGACCCGACCACGTTCTACTTCAACCCGAACATACCGCCGGACGTCATCGAACAGCTCCGGCGCAATCTCGGCCTCGATCAGCCACTCCACATCCAGTACGTCCGCTGGATGACGTCCTTCTTCACCGGAGACTTCGGCCACTCGTTCGCCCAGAGCAGGCCGGTGAGGGACATCCTCCTCGAGGCGCTTCCCAACACGCTCATGCTCACGGGCACCGCCCTGGTCCTCGTGTTCGTCTTCGGCATCCTCATCGGCGTGGTCCAGGCCGTCCGCCAGTACTCCGCCTTCGACAGCGTTTCCAGCGTGGTGTCCCTGTTCTTCTACTCCATGCCGTCCTTCTGGCTCGCCCTCATGCTGATGCTCGTCTTCTCGCTGAAGGCTCACCAGTGGGGCTGGCCCATCGCGCTGCCGCCCACCGGGATCACCAGCGTGGACTACGAGTTCATGACCGCCGGCGAGAAGGCGTGGGACCGGATTTCGCACCTCGTCCTGCCCGTCGGCACGCTCACTCTCGCCCTGGCCGCAGGTGTCGCCCGGTACACGCGGGGGCAGATGCTGGAAGTCATCCGGCAGGACTACATACGCACAGCCCGCGCGAAGGGTCTCCCGGAGCGGACCGTCATCATGAAGCACGCGCTCCGGAACTCGCTGCTCCCCGTCATCACGCTGCTCGGACTGTACCTGCCGTTCCTGTTCAGCGGCGCGGTGTTCATCGAGGTGATCTTTGCATGGCCGGGGATGGGACGGGTGATCTTCGACGCGATCTTCCAGCGGGACTACCCGCTGGTGATGGCCACCAGCTTCGTCTTCGCCGTCATCGTGGTCATTGGCAACCTCATCGCGGACGTCCTGTACGCCGTGGCCGACCCGCGCATACGGTACGACTGAATGGGCACGCCATACGACGACCGCCGCGCCAACCTGCCGGACCCGGAGTCCGCGCCGACGCTGCCCGTACCCACGGGCGTGGAAGCCGGCGTCCCGGGTGACGAGTCCAGCGTGGCGTCGTCGGAACCCGTGGCGCCACACGTCCCGCGGCGTGCCCTGGCGCTCTCCGCACTACTGCCCGGGACGGGCCACGCGCTGCTGGGCGAGTGGCTCCGCGGCATCACGTTCCTCCTCCCATGGGGCGTGCTCCTCGCTCTGGCATGGTGGGCGTGGGAGCGGATCGTTGTCGCGCGGACCGGCGGCATGGAGAACCACGTCGCGCTGGCCACCCTGGCCGGCCTCATGCTCATTCTGTGGGGCGGAGCCCTGTGGGACCTGTCCGTCCGACGCCGGCGAGTCGTCTCGGGTGGCGACTCCCAGTGGACCATCGCCGCGCGCCAGTTCCGGCGGAACCGCCTCGCCATCGCGGGCCTGGCCATCGTCATCGTGCTCTATCTCGTGGCGCTGCTCGCGCCGCTGCTGGCGCCGTACGACCCCATCGCGCAGCACGACATCGCGCGCACCGGCTATCTCTCGCCCCGCGGCGAGTACCTGCTGGGGACGGACCGCTTCGGACGGGACGTGCTGAGCCGGATCATCTACGGTGCGCGCATCTCCCTCGCCATCGGCTTCATCGCCACGGCCATCAGCGTCACGATCGGAACGCTGCTCGGCGCACTCGCCGGCTACTTCGGCGGCCGCGTCGATACGCTGATCATGCGCTTCACCGACATGGTCCTCGCGTTCCCGCGCCTCGTGCTCCTCATCATGATCGTCGCCCTGTTCGGCCCGTCGCTCACAATCATCATCCTCGTTCTCGGCCTCACACAGTGGCCGGGTACGACGCGGATCGTGCGGGGGGACGTGCTGAGCCTGAGAGAGCGCGAGTTCGTCCACGCGGCCCACGCCCTGGGCATGAGCCGCGGCCGCATCATGCTGCGGCACATCATCCCGAACGTCCTCGCCCCGGTCATCGTCACCGCGACGCTCGGCATCGGCAACACCATCGTCATGGAGGCCGGCCTGTCCTTCCTCGGCCTCGGCGTGCAGGCGCCGACGCCGACATGGGGGAGCATGGTAGCCGAGGGGCGGGACAATCTGCTGGGTGCGTGGTGGGTGGCAACGTTCCCGGGCCTGACCATCGTCCTGGTGGTGCTGGCGTTCAACCTCGTGGGCGATGGCCTCCGGGACGCCCTCGACCCGCGGCTGCGGACATGATGCCGGAACACGGCGGCGTGGATGCCGCCGCCCCGCTGCCGGCTGCGGACCCGCCGCTCCTCGAGGTCACCGACCTGCGGACGTACTTCCGCACCGAGGCCGGCCTGGCCCGTGCAGTCGATGGCGTGTCCTTCCACGTCGCCGCGGGCGAAGTTCTCGGCATCGTCGGGGAGAGCGGCTGCGGGAAGTCGGTCACGTCCCTGTCCGTGATGCAGCTCATCCCGCGCCCGCCCGGGGAGATCATGCCGGGCAGCTCGATACGCTTCCGGGGCGAGGAACTGCTCGGGGCGAAGGAAGGCCGGCTCCGCGACCTCCGGGGCAACGACATCGCCATGATCTTCCAGGAGCCGATGACGTCATTGAATCCGGTCTATACGGTGGGCAACCAGATCGGCGAGACGCTCCGGCTGCACCGCCGCGTGCGGAAGCGCGAGGCGCGCCAGCGTTCCGTGGACATGCTCCGGCTGGTGGGCATCCCGAACCCCGAGGAGAGGGTGGACGTGTATCCGCACCAGCTCTCGGGCGGCCAGCGGCAGCGCGTGATGATCGCCATGGCCCTCGCCTGCGATCCGGACCTGCTCATCGCGGATGAGCCCACGACCGCACTGGACGTGACCATCCAGGCCCAGATCCTGGACCTGCTGGCCGAGCTGCGGTCGCGCCTCGGAATGGCAATGATCCTCATCACCCACGACCTCGGCGTCGTGGCCGAGGTCTGCGACCGGGTGCTGGTCATGTATGCCGGTCGCATCGTCGAGCACGGCACCGTCCAGCAGATCTTCCGGGACCCGCGCCACCCGTACACGGAGGGGCTCCTCGCCGCAGTGCCGCGCCTCGGCCGCCGGCAGGAGCGGCTTGCCGTCATCCCGGGCAGCGTGCCGAGCCCCACCGGCTGGCCCCGCGGCTGCCGCTTCCACGACCGCTGCCCGTGGGCGTGGGACCGCTGCATTGCCGCCGAGCCGGACCTGCTCCCCGTGAACGGCGACCCGGACCGCGTGTCCCGCTGCTGGCTGGAGGACGAGCCGCAACGGCGGGCCGAGGTTCCGGCCCGGCGCGCCTACGACCCGGCGGCCGATTCGCCGGAGGCGGCCTCATGAGCGAACGCCAAGGGAACCGCGCGCGGGAGGTCGAGGCTGCCGTGGACCTGCCCCCCCCACGGGGGAACAGCGACCTGGGAGGGGCCACGCCCGACGATACCGGCCCGCCCCCCGACGTGCTCCTCGACGTGCGCCGCCTGCAGAAGTTCTTCCCGGTGAGGGGAGGATTTCTCGGTCGCGAGCGCGCAGCGGTGCGTGCCGTGGACGGCATCACCTTCTGGCTGCACGGCGGGGAGACGCTCGGCCTCGTGGGGGAGTCGGGGTCCGGCAAGACCACGGCGGGTCGAACCCTGCTCCGTCTCATCGAGCCCACGGCGGGGCAGGCCCTCTTCGAGGGGCGGGACATCTTCGCCATGGACAGCCGCGAACTGCGCCGCATGCGGCGACGCGCCCAGATCGTCTTCCAGGACCCGTTCGCCTCACTGAACCCGCGCATGACCGTCGGCGACATGCTGCGCGAGGTCCTCAAGGTCCACCGGCTCGCCACCGGGCGCGCGGCGGAAGCCCGCGTCCGCGAACTCCTCGACCTCGTCGGCCTGTCACCCGGCCACGCCGACCGCTATCCACACGAATTCAGCGGCGGCCAGCGCCAGCGTATCGGCATCGCACGGGCCCTGTCCGTGGAGCCCGACTTCATCGTCTGCGACGAGCCCGTCTCGGCACTGGATGTTTCCGTCCAGGCGCAGGTCCTCAACCTCCTCGAATCGCTCCAGGAGAAGCTCGGCCTCGCCTACCTGTTCATCGCCCACGACCTCAGCGTAGTCGAGCACGTGAGCGACAGGATTGCCGTGATGTACCTCGGCAGAATCGTCGAGATGGGGACCGCCCGTGACGTCATCGACGATCCCCGCCACCCGTACACCCGGGCGCTGCTGTCCGCCGTGCCCGTGCCCGAACCCGGCGCGGCGCGGGAGCGGATTCTCCTGCGAGGGGATGTCCCGAGCCCCACGCGGCCGCCCACGGGCTGTCCATTCCACCCCCGCTGCCAGCACCCGTTGCGCGACGCCGACTGCGCCGAAGTCGTACCGCCCCTCGCCCTCAAGGCGCCGGGCCATTTCGCCGCGTGCATCAAGGAGGCGTCCATTGCGGTGGGGACGAGACCCGAGCGGGGGGAAGGGATGCCTCGCGGGCGCGCTCCGAACGGGGCGCCGCCCAACCTTGACACCCCCTGACGGCCCGCCTAACTTCGGTCGGTTCTTTTCCCCTGTATTCAATTTACGTCACGACGGTTCGGGACCAGCTCCACCGCAACGGAGGTAACTTTGGGAAGTCTGACCCCCCTCTCACACGCACTCCTGCAGCTTCCCGGCGTCGAGTCGCCCGACATGACGTTCTCGGAGCAGGTCGCCGACATCTGGAGCGGCGGCGGCTTCATGATGTGGCCGCTGGCACTTGCGGCCCTCATCGGGCTCGTCATCATCGTTTGGAAACTCTTCGACCTGAGCTCCAAGTCGCTGCGGACGCGTCGGTTCCTGCGCGAGGTGGACGAGCTGATTGCGCAGCGCAAGATCAACGAGGCGCTGGCCCTCTCCCGTGACTCGAACACGCCGGCGGGCCGGATTCTGGCGGCCGGCCTGGAGCGTCATCACGAGGGTTCGGAGCGGGTCATGAAGGCCATCGAGAACGTCGGCCTCATCGAGATGGCCGGTCTCGAGAGCGGTCTGGTGTGGCTGGCTACGGTGTCCAACGTCGCGCCGCTCCTCGGCTTCCTCGGTACGGTGATCGGGATGATCCAGGCGTTCCAGGCCATCGAGGCCGCGGGCGAGGTGGAGGCGACACTGGTGGCGGGCGGCATCAAGGTCGCCCTGATCACGACGGCGACGGGTCTCGCAATCGCGATCCCGATGAACATCGCGCACAACTACTTCGTCACGCGAGTCGATCGTCTCGTCATCGACATGGAGGAGTCGGCCCAGAAGATGGTCGATGCACTCCACGATCCGGGACGCGCCACCGCCTGACGCATGCGCACCAGCAGGCAGCGCAGTGAAACGAGGGCCACCCGCGGGGTGGCCCTCGTTGTCTTTGCAGGCCTCGTCCTGGCCGGCTGTGCGGCCCGCGAAGCGCGGGACTGGAGTTCGTCCGGGGCCGGGGCCCCCGGCCAGGCAATGGCCGCGTACGCCGCGCTCGGTTTCATCACGGGGCCGTCCAACTTCCCGGCCGTCGCGAGCCTGTGGACACTGGCCGGTCCCGGGGACTCGACCTGGGTGGTGCTCGGCGTCTCCGTCCCGAACACGGCCCTGCGTTTCGTGCGTGATGGGGACGAGTTCGTCGCCGAGGGCAGCCTCGAGATCGTCATCATGGATCGCGACTCCGTCGTGGCGGCGCGTGGCTCGGTGCGCACGCAGGCGCGGCTACCGTCCTTCGAGGAGACGAACCGGCCGGGCGCACGGGTCTCCTTCCAGCACGCCATCGCCGTGAGGCCGGGGCGGTACAATGTCCGCGTGAATGTTGCCGACCCGAACAGTGGACGCTCCGTCCATGCGCTGGACACGCTGACGGTTCCGGCCTACGGCGCGGGCGGGCGCCGCCTCGCGCCGCCAGTCCTCGGCGGCGATGCGGCCGGCCGCTCGACGCGCGAGGAACCGCCCGCGTTCGTTCCGGATCCCCGCCGCACGGCGCGTTTCGGGGGCGCGGCGCCATCCGCATATGTCGAAGCCTACCGCCTAACGGCTGCGCCGGGGCTCGCCATCATCGACATGGCGGATGACACGATCTGGCGCGGCACGGTTGAGATGGGGGGGGCTGCGCCGGACCTGCAGTGGGGCACAGTGGTTCTGCCCGGCGATGTGCTGCTCCCCGGCCTGTACCGCGTGGAGGCGGCAGTTCCCGGTGAGCCGCCCGTCGCCACGTCGCTGCTCATCACCATCGACGACCGCTGGGTCATCACCGATTTCGATGACCTGATCCGCACGCTCCGGCCCATCGCCCACAACGAGGAACTGGACGAGCTTCGGGGCGGGACCCCGCGCCAGCGGCGGGAAGCGTGGGATGCCTTCTGGGAACGGCGCGATCCCGGGGCCGACGCGGGGTTCATGCCCTTCCGGGACGAGTTCTTCCATCGCGTCCGGGACGCGGCGGAGGCGTTCCGGCAGGGCGGCCGTGCCGGGTCCCTCACCCCGAGGGGAGAGGTGTACATCGTCCTCGGACCACCGGACTACATCATGGAGCGGCAGGTGGGACAGGCACTCATTCCCGGCCGGCCCAACGCGGAGGAATGGATGTACGGCGGAGCGCCGGGCGGACCGATGAGCCTGCTGTTCGTTGACCGGGTCGGGACCGGGCATCTCGAGCTGATCCCGGAGTCGGCCGCGAACTTCAGGATCCTTGCCGAGAGGATGAAGCCGCCGCGTCCCGGCCGGGACTGAGCCGCGGCGGGCGCAACCGCGCGCCGGACCCGGTGTAGGAAGGCAAGCGGCCCTTCGAGGAGGCACGCCCTGCGCGTGTCCGCGACGTGGACCGGTGCTCTTCACCAGGACGCCCATGGTCCCGAGGCACACACCGATCTATCTCCTCTTCTTCGTCGTGGCGGCAAGCCTGGCGCTGCTGGACACGCGCCCGACGGAATCCGCATCGTTGCCGGCTGCCGATTCGGTGCCCGCCGAGGCCCTCAGCGCGCTGCGCGAAGGCCGCTACCTCCGGGCGAGCATGATCCTCAGGGAGTACCTGGCCACGCGTTCCGACACCACGGCATCCGCCATTCTTCTCGCCGCCCGGGCCGAGGCGGGATGGGGCGACTGGGAGCAGGTCCGGACTCTCCTGGAGGGACGGTCGTGGCTGGACCTCGTGGGCTCCGGCTACGGCTGGAGCCTGCTGGGCCGAAGCCAGGTCGAACTCGGCGACTGGGGCCGCGGCAGCGCCTCCCTCGCCCGCTACATTGCCATGATGCAGGACACGTTGGGCGGCACGCAGCACGGTGTCGCACAACTCCGCCGTGCCAGCGCCCTCTCCTCCCAGGGACGCCACCGGGATGCGGTCGAGGCGTACGACGACGCAGCCGGCCTGCTCCCCCAGGTGGAGGACTGGATCCAGGTCTTCGCGGCCAGTTCACTCGCCGGAACGGGCGACACCGCCGGCGTCCGCCTGAGGCTCGCGGGCGTCGACGCGGATCTCGCGAGGGAATGGTCCTGGCGGACGGAGGCACGGGCCCGGCGCGCTGCCGGAGATCTGGCCGGTGCCGCCGCCGCCGCCGAACGCGCGGCCGCACGCCTTACATCCGATGCCCGCCGCGCCGCGGCCTGGACGCTCGCCGGCCAACTCCGGCAGGAGCGCGGTGATCTGAACGGCGCCCGCGCCGCATTCATCCGCGCGATGAACGCCTCCGACGGGTCCGCCGCCGCAGTGGACGCCGCTCGCGCCCTCACCGCCATGCCGGGACTGTCCGCCGAGGACCAGCTCCTCGCCGGACGCGTGTTCCTTCGCCACGGCAACATCACCCGTGGAGTGACGGGAATGCGGGCATACCTCGATTCCGGCCGGGGCGGCCCTGCCGAACGCGAGCGGGTCATGTACGAGGTCGCCAATGCCTATTTCAGGGCGGGCCAGTATCGCGACGCCGAGCGCGCCCTCCTCGGCGTGGCCGGCTCGGTCCGCGACCCCGCCGTCGCGAGCGACGCCAGCTACACCGCCGCACGCGCCCAGTACCGCGATGGACGGACCGATCTCGCACGTGAAACCCTGTACAGGACCATCCGCGACTTCCCGGACCAGCCGGCCTCCGCCCGGGCCGCGTACCTCATGGCTGACCTGGACCACGACTTCACCGACCTCCGCCGCGCCACCGAGTTCTACCGCCACGCCATCCGCATCGCGCCCGCCAGCGAGGAGGCCGCCCTCGCCCGGATGCGGCTCGGCGGGAGTGCCTTCGCCGCTGGCCGCTTCCAGGACGCCCTGGCAGAGTTCGAGGCGTATCGCCGGAGCCACCCTGCGGGCCGGAACTTCCAGCAGGCGACGTACTGGACCGGCCGCGCCCTCGCGGCCCTCGGCCGGCCGGACGACGCCCGCCTCCGCTTCCGCGAGGCCGCGACCGCCGACCCGTTCTCCTACTACGGCTGGCTCGCAGCCGACGAGGTCGGTGAACCCGTCTGGGTGGCCCGGCTCGAGCACGCCCCGCCCCGCAACGAGCGCTACCGCACCCTCGTCGAAGGCGCCCTCGCACGGGTCGACCTCCTCAGGGAGATCGGCTGGAACGACGCGGCGACCTTCGAGATGGAGCGGGTCCGCCGCCATTTCGAACGTTACGACGGCGCCCTCTACGATCTCGCCGAGGCCCTCAACGAGCGCGGGTTCACCAGCGCCGGCGTCGCCCTCGGCAGGGCCATCCAGCGAAGGGAAGGCGCATGGAACGTCCGCCTGCTCCGCATCGTCTACCCCTTCCCCTACCGCAGCATCATCATGGCCGAGGCGCGCGACCGCGACATCGATCCCTTCCTCGTCGTCGCCCTCATCCGCCAGGAGTCCATGTTCAATGCACAGGCACGAAGCCCCGTCGGCGCTCTCGGTCTCATGCAGGTCATGCCCCGCACCGGCACCGCCATCGCCAGGAACCTCCGCATACCCCGCTTCCAGACCGCCATGCTGACCCAGCCGGAACTCAACATCATCTTCGGCACCACCTACCTCGCCGAGCAGCTGCGCACATGGAACGATCGCGTCGATGCCGTCCTCGCCGCTTACAACGCCGGACCCGGACGCGTCGCCCGCTGGCAGCATTTTCCCGAGTTCAACGACCGCGCCCTCTTCGCCGAACGCATCCCCTTCGACGAAACCCGCAACTACGTCCGCATCGTCCAGAACAACCGCCGCATCTACGCCGCCATCTACGGCGACGCCGACACGACTCCGCACCTGCTGCCACCCGCGCCGTGAAAACATTCGTTTGACGCCCGGGCCCTGCAGAACGCCGCCCTTTTTTGCGCTCGAATGTTGAAGATTTTTCTTGACACCCGATCCGCGGCTTCCGTAGTTTCGACATCCGTAGCGATGTGGCTGTGGCAATACTCTTGTTAGGAGGCTGGTGCAATGGCCAGGGGGAAGGTGAAGTGGTTCAATGATGCCAAGGGGTACGGCTTCATTGAACAGCCGGACGGCGAGGACGTCTTCGTCCACTTCTCTGCCATCACGATGGAGGGGTTCAAGACGCTGGCGGAGGGTGAGGAGGTCGAGTTCGAGGTGAAGCAGACCGACAAGGGGCTGCAGGCGGCGAACGTTAATCGTCCGACCCCCACCTGACCAGGCACCGGCAACCGTAGACTGAGGGCCCCGCTCGGCAGCGGGGCCCTTGTCGTTCGTGCCGTTTTCCAGACCGGGGCCCCGGGTTGCGGGGAGTGCGTCCGTCCCGGAACCGCAGTATCCTTCCTGATCAACTGTTCGAGGGAAGGACTTGCATGGTGCAGACGCCGCCGAAGACCCGACCGCGGCTCTTCCTCATTGATGGCTATGCGCTGATCTACCGCGCCTACTTCGCGATGATCCAGCGTCCGCTGCTGACGACCCGCGGCGAGAACACTTCTGCGGCGTTCGGCTTCACGCGCTTCCTCATAAAGATCCTGCAGCAGCACGAGCCGGACTACCTGGGTGTGGTCCTGGACGCGGGTACGAGCCAGCGGGCGGAGTTGTATCCCGACTACAAGGCGACGCGGGACAAGATGCCGGATGACCTGGCGTGGTCGCTGCCGAAGATCCGGGAGGTGGTGGAGGGATTCCGGGTCCCGGTGGTGACGCTGCCGGACCACGAGGCAGACGACGTCATCGGCACGCTGGCGCGGCGTGCGGCGGCGGCGGGGCTGGAGGCGGTGATCGTGTCCGGCGACAAGGACTTCTACCAGCTCATCGGGGATCACATCTGCCTGCTGAATCCGGGGCGCGGCGGGAGTGCCGGGGTTGAGGAGGAGTGGGTGGACCTGGGCCGTGCCGGCGAGCGGCTGGGCGTGCCGCCGCGGCACGTGGTGGACTACCTGGCCCTCATCGGCGACAGCTCGGACAACATCCCCGGTGCGAAGGGGATCGGCCCGAAGACGGCGATCCAGCTCATCGAGCAGTTCGGTTCCGTGGAGAGCATCCTCGCCAACGCCGGGGACGTCTCGAACAAGCGGGCCAGGGAAGCGCTGCTGGCATCGGCGGACGACATCCGGCTGTCGAAGCGGCTGGTGACGATCATGGACGATCTGCCGGTGGCTCTCGACCTGGACGCCCTGCGCGTGCAGGCGCCCGATCGGGACCGGCTGCGCCGGGTCTTCCTCGATCTGGAGTTCCACACGCTCGTCCGCGAGTATGCGTCCGCAGGGCCGGACGCGAGTGAGGGGTCGGAACCGACGCCCGGGGCGGAGACGGCGTGCGAGGTTGTCGAGACGGTGGAGGTCGTGTCGCGCATCGTAGATGCGGTGCGGTCTGCCGGCGCCGTCGCCCTCCGGGTCGAGGGCACGACTGCGGACCCGCTGCGGGGCGGGATCGTGGGTCTGGCGCTGGCGGCGGAGCCGGGGCGCGCCTGGTATCTGCCGCTGGGGCACCGCACGGCGGGGATGCTCGAGCTGGACGGGCTGGGGGCCACGGGGCCAGACGGGCGCGTGCGGCACAACCTGCCCGGGCTCACCGAGCCGGCGATGGCCGGGCTGCGCGAGCTGCTGGAGGATGAGGCGGTCGGGAAGGTCGGCCACGACCTGAAGCAGGACCTCCTCCGTCTCAAGCGGGCGGGCGTGACGCTGCGGGGCCTGCGCTTCGACGCGATGATCGCGTCCTACGTGCTCGATCCGGGAAAGCGGGAGCACGGCCTGGAGGCCCTGGCGGTGGAGCACTTCGGGGCGCGGATACCGACGCGCGACGAGCTCGTCGGCCGGGGCCGGGACGCGGTTGCCCTGGAGGAGTGCGAAGTGGACCGCGTCGCCGCATGGACCGGCGGGAGGGCCGAGCTTCCCCTGCGGCTGCAACCGGTGCTGGCCGAAGAGATGACGCGCCTCGACCTCGACCCGCTTTACGGCGGCATCGAGATCCCCCTCATCGAAGTCCTCGCGGCCATGGAGTGGCACGGCATCCGGATCGATGGGGCGTTCTTCGCAGAGTCGAGCCGGCGCCTCGAGCGCGACCTCACGCTCATCCAGCAGGAAATCTGGAAGCTGGCCGGGGAGGAGTTCAACATCAGCTCCACGCCGCAGCTCCGCTCCATCCTCTACGAGAAGCTCGGCCTGCCCGTGCTGCGCAAGACCAAGACGGGTCCATCGACCGACGCGGCGGTACTGGAGGAACTGGCGGCGCAGGGCCACGCCCTGCCGCGCCAGCTCATGGAGTTCCGCCAGCTGGACAAGCTGAAGGGCACGTACGTCGACGCGCTGCCCCTCCTGGTCAACCCGGCGACGGGCCGGATCCACACCAGCTTCAACCAGACCGTAGCGGCCACGGGCCGGCTCTCGTCCAGCGACCCGAACCTGCAGAACATCCCCATCCGCACGGACCAGGGCGCCGAGATCCGCAAGGGCTTCGTTCCCGCGGACGGCTTCCTCTTCGTCACGGCCGACTACTCGCAGATCGAGCTGCGTATCCTCGCCCACTTCTCCGGCGACCCGGCGTTCGTCGAGGCGTTCCGCAGCGGTGCCGACATCCACAGGCAGACGGCCGCCATCATCTTCGGCGTACCGGTCGGGGACGTGTCCGCGGCCATGCGTGCCGCGGCGAAGACGGTGAACTTCGCCACCATCTACGGCATCGGGCCCTTCGCACTGTCGCACCAGCTCGGCACTTCCGTCCAGGAAGCGAAGGAGTTCATCGACAACTACTTCGTCCGCTTCCCCGATGTCCGGCGCTACCTGGACGAGCAGATCGTGAAGGCCCGGGACCGCGGCTACGTGGAGACGATCTCCGGCCGCCGACGCTACATCCCGGAGATCGCGAGCCGGAACTACAATATCCGGCAGTTCGGCGAGCGGGCTGCCACGAATGCGCCGGTGCAGGGGAGCGCGGCGGACATCATCAAGCTCGCCATGATCGCCATCCACCGGGAACTCGAGTCGTCCGGTTCCCGCACGCGCATGCTGCTGCAGGTGCACGACGAACTGGTCCTCGAGGTGCCGGAGCAGGACGTCGATCCCGTCCGCGCCAGGGTACAGGAGCTCATGGTGAACGCCGTGGAGCTCAGCGTTCCCCTGGACGTCGTGACGGGCGTGGGCAGGAACTGGTTCGAGTGCAAATAGAAAGACAGGCGGGCCGCCACGATGGCGGACCCGCCTGGCAGGTCAGGCGGAGCAGCTCAGACGACGCGCTCCACCTCGGCGCGCCATACCATCTCGTCCACCTCCGCATGGCTGACGCGGAAGGCACCGATGCCGGCCACGGCCTCGAGGGCGAAAGTGAGACCGTTTGGCTCGTGTTCGAACGTGAAGGCCAGGGTGCCTCCGGGCTCGAGAGTGCGGTAGCTGTCCGCGATGACATCGAACCGGTCTCGCGGCAGGACCGGCCGGATGTCGACCATCAGTTCCGCCATGCTGCACTGCTCCGTAGTCCTGGTTCCGGAACGAGCCGACTGCCTCCCCCCTCGCAGTCCGGGCGAGGGACAGGGCGCCAGAAAACATAGCCTGCCGCCGACGTTCCGCATTCGGGAAAACCCCTACACCGGGTCCGGCAGACGCCCATCATGCCCGCATCACTCCAGCGCGTCCCGGGCCACCAGTGCCCGGGCGTCGGCGTCGTACGTCACGAGGAGCACCCGCCCCGGCCGGAACACTGCGCGTCCGGACCATGTGAGGGCCACCCGGTCGTCGTCACCGACGCTGCCGGATTCAACGGCGAAGCGGACGGCGGCGGAATGTTCGCCGGGTCGGAGCCGGAACTCGCGGTAGACGTAGAGGGGGCGATCGGCCCGGGCGCCGGACGCCGCGACGAGGACGTCTTCGACGCGCTGGCCATCGATCTCCACCGTGAGCCGGTACGGTTCGATGCGCCCCTCGCATACTTCCTCCCGGCGCATGTGGGCGGGCTGGCGCTCCAGCTCGGCGGGCGTCAGGCGGCGACACTCCTCCACCCGCACGCCTCGCAGGCGCCACGACAGGCGCAGTACCGCATCCTCGCCGGACGAGGGCGTCCAGGGGACTCGCGTGCCGGCTCCCACGGCGCCGAGCGCCGCGCACGCGACCACGAGTCCGAGCAGCCGGCGCCCCGCCCTCATGACGCCTCACCGGCAGCGGCGCGCTGGCATTCGGCGACCAGATCGAGCCGGTCGGTCCCGTCGATTGGCGCCGGGAGCGTGGCGGCGAAGTCGAATACCGCCGCCGTCAACCGGCTCGTCTCACGGGCGGACAGGTAGCACAGCCGGACGCGAGACCGGTCCACCCGCGCCTGCAGCTCCGCCTCGCGCCCGTCGTGGACCCGCGCGTTCAACCACCTGCCGCCTTCGCGGTTCCAGCAGTCCCGTCCCGGACAGGCCACCACGAGGACCCCCGCCGCACCGCCCCGGAGGAGGGTCTCGATGACCGACGTGTGGACGTTGCCCGCGCACTCCACCGCCAACGTCCGGATCCCCGGCACGGAGACGCTGCCGCCGGCGCTGCGGGCGCAGGCCACCACAACTACGCCATCACCCGTTCCGCCGAATCCGCGGACGGCCGCCAGCTGATCCCGCCCCGTCCGGCCTCCGGGCCCGACGCCCATGGGTGCGCAGGACGCCGCACAGATCCCGCAACTCACGCAGACGGCCGCGTTCACCCGCGCCACGCTGCCCGGTCGGCCATCGCCCCGGGCAATCATTGCTATGGCGTCGTAGGGACAGTCCAGGGCGCACTGCTCGCACCCCGTGCACAGTCGCTCGTCCACCCGCGAACGGTGCGTGCGCACCCCCGACCGCACCCGCGTCCACACCGGAACGAGCAGAAGCACGGCCAGAAGCGACACACCCGCCGCCCACACCGCCCACCCAGGAAACAACCGCGTCACCGGAAGCCAGAACCCGTAGAAGACGTCCAGCGGCACCGACCCCGGCACGGCCAGGACATCCGCCTTCGGGGCCATGCCCACCGGCCAGACGACAGACAGCGCGGTGAACCCCGCCACCACGGCCCACAGCAGCCGGCGAGGCGGAAGGAGGACCGGACGCGCAACCCGGGACACGTGGACCCAGACAAGAAGGGCCAGTCCCACCGGGAGCGCCACGTGCGCGAACAGGTTCAGGAAGAAGAACGCGCTCGGCAGCGGGTACTCGCCGACGAACGCGCGGCCGATGGGCTCCGAGAAGATGGGGAGTACGTCCAGGAAGCGGGCCCCTTCCACCGCCAGCACCTGGGCCTGTACGTCCCACACCATGACGTAGCCCGTCCAGCCGCATACCAGGACCACCCCCACCAGCGTCACGCCACTCACCCACGCCAGTGCGCGCGGGCCCCACGTCCGGCGCTGTGCGTACATCCGGAACGCATGCACCGCAGACGTGACGATCAGGCCGTCCGACGCGTACCGGTGAAGGCCACGGATCCAGCGGCCCGACCACGCCTGGTCCGTCACCCGCGCCACCGACTCCCACGGTGAGCCCAACCGGTAGAACAGCAGCAGATACAGCCCGGTCACCAGCACCACCAGCAGGAGCGCCACCGTCATGGCCCCGCTCTGGTAGAGTGGATTCCAGCGTGAGCCGTAAAGCCGATTGACCCAGCCGTCCAAAACGGCCAGCAGCTTCCAGGACGCGTTGCCCGGCGCGGGAGCCGTGCCCCATGACTGTCCGGCGGTACCCGCCGACCCGGCCCCGTCCATGCCTCTCGCCCCCGTCGCCATCCCGTTTGCACACAACAAAACCCTTGCGTTCTCCTATTTATCATTTCATCATGACAAAAACAAGTAGAGCGCACATGGTGTCACAGTCAGGGGAGTACGCGTTGAGGGCCGTGCTCCACATCGCACAGCAGGGAGGGCCGACCACGGCCGAGTCGGTGGCGGACGCGGTGGCGGCCCCGCGCAACTACCTGCACAAGGTGCTGCACGTGCTGGTGCGGCATGGGGTGCTGAAGTCCCTGCGAGGCCGCACGGGCGGATTCAGCGTGGCGGTCCCGCTCGATACGCTCACGCTCCACGCCGTGGTGGCGCCGTTCGATGCGATCCCGTCGCGGCAGCGGTGCATACTCGGGCGGGGGGAGTGCAATGAAGCCGACCCGTGCACGGCGCACTGGCACTGGAAGGCGGTAGCGGATTCGATCACCAAGTTCTTTCGCAGCACCACGATCGCGGACCTGATCGAAGGCCGGCGGGCGCCGGCCGGGCAGGGGGTGATGGTCGTGCTGGGGGGAGGAGAGCCATGAGGCAGTCGGGCGAGCCGGAAGAGCGCGTGCCGCTGGGCCAGAGGCTGTACGACAACGTCTTTCTGCTGCTGGCGGCGGGCCTGCTCATCATGCTGGTGCTCTACACGGGCTGGGGCCTGTGGGAGATTCTGACCCTTCCGCCGGCGACGCTGCCGTGAGGTGCGCATGAATACCGGAATGGAGTCGCCGAAGGGCGTGTGGTGGAAGCCGGCGCACCGATCGGAGAAGATCTGGTTCACGCTGGCGTTCGTGTGGTGCATGGTGCTGTTCGCGATGATGCCGCTGTGGCATCTGAAGGGTGGCCAGAACCCATCGGGCATACGCAGCAAGGTCGACCCTGCGGCGTTCCAGGCCAGGGTGGAGGAATTCATAGAGGCGTACCAGGTCGGCGTCGAACGAGGCTTTCCCATCGTGGAGCCGCCGCCCGGCAGTGACATCTATCTGCTGGGCCGGATGTGGTCGTGGACCCCCATCCTGAAGCTGCAGAAGGGGGTCGAGTACACGCTCCACCTTTCGTCGGTTGACGTGAACCACGGATTCGGTCTGGTGCCCATCAACGTGAACTTCCAGGTGGTGCCGGGCTACGACTACGGTCTCCGGGTGACGCCGTCCGAGGCGGGCGACTTCCGCATCGTGTGCAACGAGTTCTGCGGGATCGGTCACCACATCATGCTGGGGAAGATCATCGTCGTGGACGGCTCGGAGGCGGAGCCGGCCGCCGGTGGCGAGGGACTCGAGCAGGGCGCCGATGCGGTGCCGGACGCGGCTGTCGTGGCGGCGGCGGGAGGTGAGTCATGACCGCGTTCCGCGTATGTCCCTCCACGGGCCTGAGGATCGACCGCCAGGGCGAGCTCCTGATGCGGGCCCATGCTGTGGTGGCGACGGTGGCCCTCCTCGTCGGCGGCGTTGCCGCCGTGCTGGTGCTGCTGACACGCTGGCAGGTGGTGCACCTGCTGGATTCGGTCTGGTTCTATCGAATCCTCACGGTGCACGGGATGAACATGCTCATCTTCTACATCCTGTTCTTCGAGATGGCGGTGCTGTACTTCTGCGCGGGCCCCCTCCTGAACAGCCGGATTCCGTCGCCGAAGACCGGGTGGGCGGCGTTCGTGCTCATGGTCGTGGGGATGCTCACGGTCCAGTGGACGATGTGGACCGGGCGTGCGGACGTGCTGTTCACCTCGTACGTCCCGCTGCGGGCGCATCCGGCGTACTACGGCGGGGTCATCCTGTTCGCCGTCGGGGCCCTGGTGGTGGTGGGGCATTTCTTCGCCACGCTGGTGGTGGCGAAGCGCGAGCGTTCGTACGAAGGTTCGGTCCCTCTCATCACGTTCGGCGCCGCGACGGCGGCGATCATTGCCGTCATCACGCTCGGTCACGGCGCGGCCATCTACATCCCGACGTTCCTTTGGTCACTGGACCTGATGCACGTGGACCCGCAGGTGTACCGGATGGTGTGGTGGGGGCTGGGGCACGCATCGCAGCAGATCAACGTGGCCGCCATGGTGGGCGTCTGGTACCTCCTCGGGGCGCTGACGGTCGGGGCGGTCGTGCTGAACGAGAAGATCAGCCGGACCGCGTTCGTCCTGTACGTGCTGTTCATCTCCATGGCGGCGGCGCATCACCTCCTGGTGGACCCGGGGATGGGTCCGGCCTGGAAGGTGGTGAACACGTCGTACTTCATGTACATGGCGGTGCTGGCGAGCATGCTCCACGGGTTCACGGTGCCGGCAGGCGTGGAGCTGGGCATGCGTGCCCGCGGCTACACGCAGGGCCTGTTCGGCTGGCTGAAGCGTGCGCCGTGGGGCGACCCGGGCTTCAGCTCGCTCGTGCTGTCCGTGGTGGTTTTCGGCTTCGTGGGCGGCATCACCGGCGTCACGTTCGGCACGGAGCAGATCAACATCATTGCGCACAACACGCTCCGCATCCCGGGCCACTTCCATGCCACGGTGGTGAGCGGAACTGCCATGGCCTTCATGGGAGTCACGTACTATCTGATCCCGCTCATCTTCCAGCGGAAAGTCGCCTTCTGGCCACTGGCGAAGGTGCAGCCCTACCTGTTCGCGGGAGGGATGCTCGTCTTCTCGGTGATGATGACGTTCGCCGGCACGTTCGGTGTGCCTCGTCGCCACTGGGACATCACGTTCACGAACGCTCCGTTCGATCTGCAGTTCCATCCATCCGTGGACATGGTCATGGGGGTGATGGCGCTGGGCGGCATCGTCGCGGCGGTGGGCGGGGCGCTGTACATACTGATCACGGTCTGGTCCGTGTTCTTCGGCGAAAGACTGCAACCTGGAGATCTGGCTCATGCCCATGAACGGACTGCCGCCGGGGCTACTGAATCCGCCACCGCCGGTGGCGCCTGACGCCGAGGCCCGGCTCAAGGAACACGGCTGGATGGGCAGCACGCCGGGGACGATGATCCTGGTCCTCGTGTTCCTGGCCGCGTTCGCCCTGTACTACTTCACGAACTGGAAGCTGTTGTCGTTCGTGTGGCGGATCGGCTGATGCTGGAGCGTGTCGGCCGGAACCCGGGGACCGGCCGGGAGGAGGCATTCGTGCTGTGGGCGGGCGCGTTCATCCTCGCGGTGACGGTCTTCTGGTGGGCCTTCGCGCTGTGGCCTGTCGGGGACGCGCCGGACTGGCTGCTGCGCACGCGTCTCGTATGCTTCGGGGTGGACGGCGGCGGTCTGCCGGACCGTGCGGGCTGGGTGGCGCTGGTGGGCCAGCCGCTGGGCATGCTCGGGGCGCTGCTGGTGGGGTGGCGGGGCGCCCTGGGCGGCGCGGCCCGGGCGCTGGTCTCCACGACGCGGGGTCGCATGCTGGGTGGTGCGGTTGCCGCGGTCGTCCTGATCGCCGTCGCCGGGGTGGGCTGGAGGGTGAGTGCCGCCCGCATCCCCGCGGGCTGGACTGAAGTGGAAGGCGTGCCCGCGACCTACCCGCGCATCGATCGCCCGGCGCCCGCGCTGGACCTCATCGACCACGCCGGCGCGGCCTTCTCCACAACGGTGCTGGAGGGCCGGCCCGCCATCGTCACGTTTGCGTTCGCGCACTGCGAGACGGTCTGTCCGGTCCTCGTGCGCAATGCCCTCGATGCGCGCCAGCGTCTCGCGTCGGGTGACGGGGGCGACGCCGCGCCGCGGGACGTTGCCGTGGTGGTCGTCACGCTCGATCCGTGGCGGGACACGCCCGCGCGGCTGCCCCACGTCGCCCGGAGCTGGGGCATGGACGAAGGGTCGTATCTGCTGGGCGGGCCGCCGGAGGACGTCGAGGCCGTCCTCGATGCCTGGCAGGTCGCCCGGGAGCGCGACATGCGGACGGGCGATGTGGCTCACCCCGCCCTCAGCTACATCGTGGACGCGGCGGGCCGGATCGTTTATGCCACGACGGGCGGTACGGATGCCCTGGTCGAGCTGGTGAGGCGGCTGTGAGCACACGTGCGGCGGTGGTGCCGGAGGGTGCGCGTACCGGCCGGGTGGCGGCGACTGCCGCCGTCGGGGTGAGACCGTACGCAGTCCTGACGAAGCCCGGCATCACCGCCTACGTGGCCCTCACCGCCGTAGCGGCCGCCGTCGCCGCGGCTCCCGCGAACCCGGCAACGCTCCTCGCCGTCCTGGTAGCCACACTCCTGATGTCGAGCGGGGCGGCCGCCGCCAACCACGTCCTCGAACGCGGCCCGGACGCCGCCATGCTCCGGACGGCCCGGCGGCCGGTGGCGAGCGGCGTGATGACCGCGGGAACGGCCACCGCGTTCGCCGTGGCTCTGACCGGACTCGGCCTGGCCGTCTCCACCGCGGCGCTGCCCGCCGTCACCACCGCGATCCTCGTGCTCTGCCACATCACCTACGTGGCCGCGTACACGCCGCTCAAGCGGCTGTCCCGCAGCTGTACGGCCGTGGGTGCCGTGCCCGGCGCCCTGCCCGTCCTCGCGGGCTGGACCGCCGCAGGCGCCGCCATCGACGCGACCGCGCTCTGCCTCACCGGTGTACTGCTCCTCTGGCAGATGCCCCACTTCCTCGCCATCGGCTGGGTGCACCGGCACGACTACGCCGCGGCGGGCTTCCGCATGCTCATGGTGGGTGACGAGACCGGCAGGACGACCGCCCTCGCGAGCGCCGCGTGTGCCCTGGCGATCATCCCGCTGTCGATGCTTCCCGTCGTCGCCGGCGGTCTCGGCACCGTCTACCTCGCGGCGGCCGCAGGCCTCGGAACAGCCTACGCCGCCGTCGCATGTCACTTCCTGGCCGAGCCCGCGATCCGGCGCGCGCGCGCGCTGTTCGTCGCTTCGCTGGCATTCCTGCCACTCTTCCTCGCGGCCGTCATGGCGGACCGCACGCTGGCCCGCTGATCCGTCGCTGAAACAGTCCCCGACAGCTATTCAGGCGCCCCTCGACGGCATCCATATTCGCGTCGTCCACTACCCCAACAGGAGGCGCGAACATGAGTCGTTCCATCAACAAGATCATCCTCGTCGGCAACATCGGGCGCGATCCCGACGTCCAGACGACGGCAGCGGGGGCGAAGGTGGCGCACGTGTCCCTGGCCACCAGCCGCCGTTTCGCCCGGGAAGGCGCCACGGAGGAACGCACCGAGTGGCACCGCCTCACACTGTGGGATCGCCTGGCCCAGCTCGCCGAGGACTATGTCCGCAAGGGCGACCGCGTATACGTGGAGGGCCGCATGGAGTACGACAGCTTCGAGCGCAACGGCGTCACGATTCCCACGGCCGAGGTGCACGTCCGTGAACTGGTGCTGCTGGGCGCGCCGTCGGCACGCAGCGAGGACGAGGTCGAGGAGGAAGTGGCGGCGTGACGGCGACCGGCGGCAGGCGCGGAGTGTAGTGCTGCGGCCGGCAGGACCGGCGGGCCCCGGTGACGAGGCCGGGGCGAGCAGCCCTGAAGTGCGGATCCGTCCGGCCTGTCGCCGGTCAGAACTGTTGGGGGGGGCCGCCCTCCCGGACCCGGTACCGCCGGTGGCCGTCGCCATCGCGTACGAGAAGGAGAAGCTCGGCGCCCATGCGGGGCGTATGTGCGGCAATCACCCGGCCGTCATACCGCGCCTGTATTTCCGGCACCGACGTATGGCCGACGACGAGCAGCCGGGCATCGAGATAGCGGAGAGCCTGGTCTAGCTGGCCGGACGCAGTATCACTCTGAACGTACTCGCGGTGCCAGAACACGGAGCGAGGACTCCAGAAGAAGTCCTCCCGCTGCATGTACGTGGCGGAATCCATGACGGGCAGGAACGTGGTGTCCGCCCAGCGGTGAAAGAGGTCCTCCGCGGTGTACTCGGCCATGATCGCGTCGAAGCCCGGCAGCGTCATGGCCGCGTACTCCGGCGCTACACCCCCGTGGACGATGACGACACCGTCGATGCGCACCATCCCTGGTTTGCTCGCGAGCCACCTGCCGAGAATCGACTCCCTGGTATCGAAGAGGCGGTCGTAGCTGACCCCGTAGTAGTCGGCGAGGGTCGTCTCCTTCGGGTGGACGTACCGCAGGTCGCCCAGCAGGACCATGATCTCGTGGTTGCCCAGGACGAGATGGACGCGACCCCCATCCCGCGCGGCCTCCTGTTCGAGGCGATAGACGAACCAGAGCAGGCGGATGACATCCGCCCCGCGGTCGGTGAGGTCGCCCGCGAATACGAGGTGCTTCCCGCCGCCCGACCAGCGGTGGTCCGCATCGATGAGGCCGGCTCGCTGGAGACCGCCAACGAGGGCCTCGAACTCGCCGTGCGTGTCGCCTACGACATAGAGAGAATCCACGCCGGTGAATGAGACGGGCGGCCGGGTCGGCTCGGCGAGGACCAGATGGGTGGCGCCCGGCCGGGCGCCGTCGTCGCCGCCATACCGGATGAGCACGGCCGGGTCCGACGTCCGGGCGAAGGCGGCGCGGTGGACGTAGCCCGCCGGCGTGGTCACCGTGGCGAATGGCTCCTCTGCCGGTCCCGCGACGAGCCGGCCCGGGACGATGGCCGTAGTGATCCAGTTCACCACCACGCTGTCGCCTTCTACCCGTACCCACAGGCCGTACTCGCCGTCGAAGCGCGGCGTGTCACCGGGTGCTGCCGCGGCGGCGACGGCCGCGATCGCAGTCCCGACGAAGAGCGGGAGGAGGCGGCGGCGGGACATCTCAGAACGTCTCGATTCTGCCTTCATCGACCCGCCTCAGCAGCTGGCGAATGCGGTTCTCGACGCCGTTGATCTCCTGCGACGTCAGACCGACCTGGATTCGCTGGGACGACCGTCGTACCCCGCGGCCCGGGGACATGTTCTCGCCGGGAGGCACGCGGACCAGGATACCGTCATGGACTTCCCACTCCGCCAGCACGCCGAGGGCGCGGTCGAGGTCCTCGCGGGTGACGAGTCGCAGCCGCTCCACCGTGTGGCCGGGGAGCTGTCTCACCTGCAGGTCCCGCCACATGTGGCCGCGGTTGCTGACCGGCGCGCTGAACGCGACGCCGTTGTCGACGGCGAACACGCGCGGGTTCTCCGGATTCTCCGAGATGAGGAAGTTGCCGACATTGGCGTCGTGGTGCCGGATCAGGTGAGTGACGATGTTGAAGTTGCCGATGTGCCGGGCGTAGACGGTGTCGCTGCGGGCCCGGCGGGCATCCCAGAAGTTCTCCGGCGTCACCCCCATGAGCCAGTACTGCAGTGCGACGAGGACGGACCTGGGCGCCTCCCTGAACGTGGCCGTCGCATGCGGGATGCGCTCGCGGACATACTCCAGGGGGAAGGCACGCAGAACGGTGGGAGGGACGGCGAGCTCCGGCTCCGCCAGGAACAGCTTCTGGATTTCGTACGCCGCCAGCTCGAACCGGGGTTCGTTGTTGAACTCGCTGGCGTTCGG
>DATHVO010000077.1:0-2352 GCA_035461265.1 Longimicrobiales bacterium | reverse complement strand
CAGCATGAGCTGGCACTGCCGGAACCGGAACTCCTCCGGGAACCGGCGTCGCCCTTCGTCGCAATAGCGGCGCGCCTCGACCGGGTCCTCGAGGTTCCAGGACGTGAGGAAGATCCGCCAGATCGTGAGGTGCGCATTCTCGAGGAACGGATCGGCGCCATAGGCCTGGAGCGCGTTGAGCTTCGCCTCCGCCACAGCCCCCTTGTTCAGGAGCAGGTGGGACAGGCTGTTCTGCGCCGAGGCGCGGCTGCCCCCTGCCGCGGCGATGGCTGCACGGTACCCTCCCTCCGCCTCGTGGAAGAGGCGGTCAGCCTCCGCCGGAGAGCCGGCCAGGTTGAGCATGAACCGCCAGTAGAGGAGCGTGGCCCGCAGTTCCAGCGCCTCAGGATTCCGGGGGTGAGAGGACAGGGCCCGCTCGGCGTGGGCGAGGCCCTGCTCGATCCAGCCCTCGCTTTGCGAGCGGTCCAGGCCGCCCAGCCGGAGCTGCCGGTAGGCCAGCCAGCCCCGTCGAATCACCGGCTCGAGCCAGGAGGGGTCCGCTTCCTCCGCCAGCGCCAGGACCGAGTCCGCCGCCGACAGCGCGCGCGACGCCGTCTCCAGGTCGCCCGACGCGGCGAGCACCGTCGAACCGTCCGCGTCCCGCGCCGCGCGCTGAACCAGCTCCCACGCCCGGATCGAGGACGTGCCGGCACGGAGTGTCCGCGTGCCGAGCTCAGCACCGATGGCCCGGCGCAGGAAGACCGACACGGTGTCCGCCAGCTCATCCTGCAGGGCGAAGATCTCCGTGCGTGGCCGCTCGAGTCGGCGGCTCGCGATCTGCTCACCCGTGGCAACGCTCATCAGCGCCACGTCCACGCGTACGCGATCGCCCGCCAGCGCGACGCTGCCGTTCACCAGTGCACCCACCTGCAGCGCCCGGCCGATGCTGTCGGGACCTGCGACGCCGCCACGGAAGAGCTGGGAGCCATTACGCGAAACCACGTGCAGACCCTGCACCTCGCTCAACTGGTCGATGAGCGTCTCCGTCAGGCCCGCGGCAAGGAACTCGGCGTCCGACCCGCCGCGCGGGTCCAGGTAGAGGACCGCAACACGGCGCGGATCCTCCGTGGACGCGAGCTCGCCCGACCTGCCGTCCGCGTCCACCGGCGCGGCGCCGCGCACCACGAAGCCCGTCGTGCCCAGCGCGAACACCGCCACAAACGCAAGCAGCCACTTCTCCAGCCGCGGGACCTCCTGCCTGCCCTTCGCGCCGTGGAACCACGATACGATGAGCGCTCCCGGGCACACGCACGGCCAGGGACGGCTGCCTCGCAAATCCGGGAGACGGCAGCGCTGCCGGCACGGCGGGAAACATGGGCCTACGCCCGGGCCGACAGCAGGCCGCTCACCGTCTCGACGATCTGCTGCGCCGGCGTCCCCGGAGTGAATACGGCGGCAACACCCATCTCCCGCAGCCGCTCCACGTCTGCCGCCGGAATGGTGCCGCCGCCGAAGACCAGGATGTCGCCCGCACCCTCCTGCCTCAACAGGTCCAGGACCCGCCCGAACAGGACGAGGTGCGCACCCGACAGGAGCGAGAGGCCTACCGCCGCCACGTCCTCCTGAATCGCCGCCGTCACAATCTGCTCCGGGCTGCGGCGGATGCCCGTATATATGACCTCGAAACCGGCGTCCCGGAGGACCTGGGCGACGTACTTCGCACCCCTGTCGTGCCCGTCCAGCCCCGGCTTCGCAATGAGTACCCGCGGTCCGTGCTGCATCGTCATCTCCCGTACGGCGGGACCACGCCGGCGTCCCGCACGGCCATTCTAACACCCACCGGCACGGCCAGAGGTAGGGGATTCCCCGAATCTGCCGCGCCACATCGAAGAAACGGCCAGGCCCCGCGTAGGGCAACAGACGTCAGCGCGCGCCGTTGCGCCGCACAAACATCTGTGTGCCTTGCCTGATGATACGTGCGTTTCCAATATTCAGCGTCCCGGAGTGTGCCGGTACCGGGCGACGGACTGTTTTACCCCCCGAGCAGTCCCGGGCGGCGCCGGGGGCATTCGCGAATTCCAGAGTCAGGCAGTTGCGGTGAGTTTCATCACGGACGTCATCGAGCGACGGATCTTCCGGTTCGTCGTTGCCTACGGTGCTGTGTCATGGGCGGCTCTCGAGCTGGTGGACCAACTCGTGGGCAACGACATCCTTCCGCAGTTCGCCTACGTCGGCATGCTCTCCCTGGTCCTGTGCGGCTTCCCGGGCGCGCTCATCGTATCGTGGTTCCACGGCGCGAAGGGCAGGCAGGAGGTCCCGCGGCTGGAGAAGTGGCTGCTTGCGTTTGTGGCGGTGTTCGCGCTGGGCACGACG
>DATHVO010000076.1:0-32820 GCA_035461265.1 Longimicrobiales bacterium | reverse complement strand
GCTCCTGGAGCGGCCGGGCCGCCCGCCGGCGGGCGGCCTCGCCGGTGCGGCCGGCGGACCATGACCGGGAAGGCCGGCGGCCGGGGCCTGACCGCGCGCTTCGCCCGCCACCTCGAATGCTCCGCTCTGCTGCAGGACGTCCGCCGTGTCGTCGTCGCGGTATCCGGCGGACTCGATTCCGTCTGCCTGCTCCATCTCCTTCGATTCGGCCGACCGGGTGTGGAGCTTTGTGCCGCACACTTCGACCACGACATGCGTCCGGGCAGCGCCGCGGACGCCGCGTGGGTGCGCGGCCTGTGCGCAGCGTGGCGCGTCCCGCTGGAGTCGGCGCGGGCGCACGCACCGCCACGCAGCGAGGCCGAGGGCCGCGACCTGCGCTACGCCTTCCTGCAGGACGTCGCCGGGAGAGTCGGGGCGGGCGCCATCCTCACCGCGCACCACGCCGACGATCAGGCAGAGACGCTGCTCTTCCGAATGATCCGGGGGACCGGGCTCGCCGGCATGGCGGGCATCCCGCCACGGCGCGGCCTCCTCGTCCGGCCCCTGCTGCCATTCTCCCGCGCCGACCTGCACGCCTACGCCCGCCACGTCCGCCTCGGCTGGCGGGAGGATCCAAGCAACATCGACCTGCGATTCGCGCGCAATCGGATCCGCCACGTCGTGCTCCCCGCACTCGAGCGCGTACAGCCCGGCGCCGCCCGCCGCATCTCCCGTCTCGCCCGCCACGCCGCGGAGGCAGAGGCCGCCTGGCGCGGCATCCTGCGGGAGGCCGCCGGCGACGTCGTCGAGAGCCGCGATGACACCGGATTCGCGCTTGCCAGAGACCGTCTCCTCGCATATCATCCGCACGTTCGCGCGCGCGTTCTGCGCCATCTGATTCTCGAGCTGGGGCAGCGGGTCGACCGGACGGGGACGCGCGCCGCGGTGGAGTACGTCAGTTCCGGTGCGAGCGGCAGCCGCCTCGAACTCGCGGGAGGCGTCCGCCTGGAGCGCGAGTTCGATCGCATGCTGCTGCGTCACACTTTGGCGCGGCCGGGACCGCTGGACGTGCCGCTCGAGATCCCTTCGATGGATCCCGGGTCGGGCACGTTCGTCGCAGGTGGGCAGAGGTACGTGGCGAGCTGGGCGTCCACACCCCATGGCGGGGACGCTGCATCCACCGCGAGTTTTGACCCCTCGACACTGCGATTCCCCCTCGCGCTGCGGGCCTGGCGTCCAGGCGACCGCATCCGCCTGGCGTATGGCAGCAAGAAGCTGAAGAAGCTTTTCCAGGAGCGGCAGATCGGGCGCAGTCGGCGGGGCGGGGTTCCGGTCCTGTGCGACGCGGAGGGCGCCGTTCTCTGGGTGGCGGGTGTGGCCCGCTCCAGTGCGGCCCTGCCCGGGTCGGGCGCGGCCTTCACGATCACGGTAGCGGATGGCGAACCCCAGCGACGTGCATGACCGGACCGGCGGCCTCGAGATCCGCCGGATCGTATACGCCCAGGACGACATCTCCCGGCGGGTGGCCGAGATGGGCCGGGCCATCACGGACTACTACCCGCGGGGGGAGGACCTTTTGGTCGTGGGGCTGCTGAAGGGGTCCTTCATCTTCCTGGCCGACCTGGTCCGGGAGATCGCCCGGCCGCTCCACGTGGACTTCCTGGTGGCCTCGAGCTACGGCACGGGCACGGTGAGCACCGGAGAGGTACATCTGGTGTATGACCCCGAGGCGAACCTCGAAGGCCGCCACGTCCTTCTGGTGGAGGACATCATCGACAGCGGTACGACGATCAACCGGCTCATCCCCATGCTGGAGCGGAGAGGGCCGAAGAGCCTCGAGCTCTGCGCGCTCCTGCACAAGCGGATCGCGCCGTCGCTGGCGTGCGACGCACGCTGGGTCGGCTTCGACGCGCCGTCGGAGTTCCTGGTCGGCTACGGCCTGGACCACAGCGAGAACTATCGCAATCTGCCCTACATCGCGAGCATCTGAAGCGAGGGGGACAAGGACGGGACATGCAGGAACGCGACAACAAGCCGGACCCGAATGCCAACCGGTGGAGCCGCTTCTCGAAGACGGCATCCTTCTGGATACTCATCATCGCCACCGCCTTCCTCTTCACGCAGGTCCTCAGCCCGGGTCGCCAGCAGCCGGAGGAACTGAGCTACACTGAGTTCAGCCGCCAGCTCGACGCAGGCAACGTGCGCGAGGTCACCGTCATCGACGGCAAGCGCCTGGAGGGCGAGCTGCGTCAGCCCATCCCGAAGGAGCAGAAATCCGTCCAGGAGTTCTTCACGCAGCTCCCCATCCGGGACAGCGAGATCGTGCTGGAGCGCCTGGAGGCGGCGAACGTGCCCATCACGGGGGCGGAGGCTCGGCAGAACTGGTGGATTCTCATCGTGCAGGCGCTGCCGTGGCTGCTCATCATCGGGTTCTGGCTGTTCATGCTGCGCCAGATGCAGTCCGGCGGCTCGAAGGCGTTCCAGTTCGGCAAGTCGAAGGCGCGGCTGCTCACCGCCGATACACCGAAGGTGACGTTCGCCGACGTGGCAGGCGCCGATGAGGCCAAGGACGAACTCCAGGAGATCATCGAGTTCCTGAAGGATCCGCAGAAGTTCAGCCGGCTGGGCGGCCGCCTCCCGAAGGGAGTGCTGCTGGTGGGCCCGCCGGGCACGGGCAAGACCCTGCTGGCCAGGGCGGTGGCCGGGGAGGCGGGCCGCCCGTTCTTCTCCATGTCAGGCAGCGACTTCGTGGAGATGTTCGTGGGCGTGGGTGCGTCCCGCGTGCGGGACCTGTTCGAGCAGGGCAAGACGCACGCGCCATGCATCATCTTCATCGATGAGATCGACGCCGTCGGCCGCCACCGAGGTGCCGGACTGGGAGGCGGCCACGACGAGCGCGAGCAGACGCTGAACCAGCTGCTCGTGGAGATGGATGGCTTCGAGTCGAACGAAGGCGTCATCCTCCTCGCCGCGACGAATCGCCCCGACGTCCTCGACCCCGCCCTGCTGCGGCCCGGCCGCTTCGACCGCCAGGTCGTCGTGGACGCGCCGGACGTGAAGGGCAGGGAAGGCATCCTGCGTGTCCACCTCCGGCGCATCCCCCTCGACCCGGAGGTGGACGTGCGGGCCCTCGCCAAGGCGACGCCGGGCATGAGTGGCGCCGACCTCGCCAACCTGGTGAACGAGGGCGCACTGCTGGCAGCCCGCCGCGACCACGACAAGGTCTACATGGAAGACCTCGACGATGCGAAGGACAAGGTCATGCTGGGGGCGGAGCGCCGGAGCATGGTGCTGTCCGACAGCGAGCGGCGACTTACCGCCTTCCACGAGGCCGGCCACGCCGTCGTCGCCCTCCGGCTGCCCGGCCTCGATCCCGTGCACAAGATCACCATCGTCCCCCGCGGCCGGGCCCTCGGCGTGACCGCCTCGCTGCCTGAGGAGGACCGGCACTCTTACTCCCGGGACTACCTCGTGGCGAGCCTCGCCATGTTGTACGGCGGACGCGCTGCGGAGGAGATGGTGTTCGGGCCCGCGAAGATCACCACCGGCGCAGGCAACGACATCGAGCGGGCCACCGCCCTGGCCCGGCGCATGGTCACGCAATTCGGCATGAGTGAGATGATCGGGCCCATGGCCGTCGGCGAAACGGAGCACCAGGTCTTCCTGGGCCGCGAGCTCGGGCATCGCCAGGTCGTGTCCGAGAACGTGGCGCAGCGCGTGGATACCGAGGTGAAACGCCTCCTGGACGAGGCGTACGAGACCGCAATGGAGACGCTGCAGGGCAATCGCGCGCTCCTCGACTCCCTTGCCGACATGCTCCTGGAGCGGGAGACCCTCGATCGCGAGGACATCGAGCGCCTCGCAGCCGGCGAGCCGCTCCTGGAGTCGCGGGTCGTGCGCCAGGCCCGGGAATTCGCCGACTCCCTCCGCAAGACGAAAGGTGGTCTCGCCACGGGTGCCACCGCCGCCGGCGACGGGGAGACCACGCCTGCCGAGGGTGACGCAGCGCCGGGCCCCGCGGGCGCCGGGCCTTCGGCGGAGGACGGCGAGGCCATGGCAGTGGCGGACTCCGACAAGGACCCCAGCCGCTGATGCACGATGCACCACCGGCCGCCCTCCACTGGCGAACCGCGCAGGGGATGCTGCATCTGGAAGGCCCGGTCGTCGTGGGCATCGTCAACGTCACCCCCGACTCCTTTCATGACGGCGGCCGCCACGCCACCACGGAGGCCGCCGTCCGGCACGCCGCCCGCCTGGTGGAGGAGGGAGCCGGCGTCCTCGACGTGGGGGGCGAATCCACCCGCCCCGGCGCCGCGGCCGTCGATGCCGCCACCGAGGCACGCCGGGTGGTGCCCGTCGTCCGTGAGCTCAGGGCCGCATGGCCGGCGATCCCCGTCTCCATCGATACCGTGAAGGCCGACGTGGCGCGTGAAGCTGTGGCGGCGGGCGCCGCAGTCATCAACGACGTGTCCGGCCTGCGCCTCGATCCGGCAATGGCAGGCGTGGCCGCCCGGACCGGCGCCGGTCTCATCCTCATGCACTCACGGGGTGGCGTCGAGGCCATGGCCCGATACGACCTGGCGGAATACGGAACGGACTGTGTGGCCGACGTGCGGGACGAGCTGATGCAGGCAGTCACGCACGCGCAGGAAGCGGGCGTGGCAGGCGACGCCATCGTCCTCGACCCGGGACTGGGGTTCGCCAAGCGTACCGCCCACTCGGTCGCCATCCTCGCCGGGCTCGCCCGCCTCACGGATCTCGGCTTCCCCGTCATGGTGGGACCGTCCCGGAAGCGGTTCATCCGCGAGATCGCCGGCGGCGCCGGCCCCGACGACCGCCTGCCGGGAACCCTGGCCGCGTGCGTGGTGGCACTCCTGCACGGCGCCCGGCTCTTCCGCGTCCACGACGTCGGACCCGCGCGCCAGGCCCTCGACCTCGCCGCCGCGACCCTCACCGCGCAGACCGCCGCCGCGGTGGCCGGCTGATGGGAGCCGTCTTCTCGTTCCTCCCGGGCCTCATCGATCTCGTCCAGATCGCCATCGTCGCCGCCGCCATCTACTACGTCCTGAAGCTCCTCGCCCGCACGCGCGCCATCCAGATGCTGGCCGGCCTCCTGGTCCTCACCATGACCTACTTCCTGGCCCGCCTCTTCAACCTGGAGCTGATCCGCTACATCCTCGCCCAGCTGTTCCAGTACGGTGCCATCGCCGCCCTCATCGTCTTCCACCCCGAACTCCGCGCCGCCCTCGCCCGCCTCGGGCAGAGCCGCATGATCCGCCTCTTCAACCGGATGGAGGAGCGGGAGGTCGTCGAGGAGCTCGTCGAGGCCGTGGAGCGCCTGACCCGCGCCAAGATCGGCGCCATTGTCGCCATCCAGCGCGACGTCGGCCTGGACGAATACGCCGAGACCGGTACACGCATCCAGGCGCGCGTGGCAGCGGACCTCGTGGTCAGCCTGTTCGCCCCCTACGGACCCCTCCACGACGGGGCCGTCCTCATCGAGGGCGACACGATCATCGCCGCCGGCGTCATCCTCCCCCTCACCCAGTTCCCGGTGGCCGACAAGAGCCTCGGGACCCGGCACCGCGCCGCCCTCGGCCTGTCGGAGGAGACGGATGCCCTCGTCGTGGTGGTCAGCGAGGAGACGTCCCAGATTTCCCTGGCCCACCGCGGCCGCCTCGCCCGGAATGTGGACCTCGACCGCGTCCGCGGCGCCCTCGCCGGGAACCCCATCGATGTGCTGCCAGCCGCCGCCGTCCGGTAGGCGTTGCGGCGTTGACACTCGGTGGAACCGCCAATACATTGCCGCGTAATTGTATGCATCCACACCATGCCTTCTTCACTGCTGCCCGGAGCGTCTCTTGGAAGAGGTCGGTGCCCGTTATACGCTGCTGAGCATGTTCTACGACGGCGGGGCGTGGATGTATCCGCTCGTCCTCTGCTCGCTCTTTGCCCTCGGCGTCATCATCGCGAAGGCATACACGCTCTGGGCCGCACACCGCCGCTCGGCGAGCGTCCTGAAGGAAGTGGAGGATCTGGCCCGCAGCGGTCGGATGGACGACGCCATCCGCGTGGCCGCCGACACGCCGGGCCCCGTGGCCGCCATTCTCTACGCCGGCCTGCGCCGTCTCCGCGCCCGCCAGTCCGGCGCTGACATCGAGAAGGCCATTCAGACCACCGGCGTCATCGAGCTCGGGTTCCTCGAGCGTGGCCTCACCGTGCTGGCGACCATCGCCAACGTCGCCCCGCTCCTGGGCTTCCTCGGGACCGTCGCCGGCATGATCTCCGCCTTCGGTGCCATCGCCGCCGCCGGGCAGGTGGAGGCGTCCCTCGTGGCCGGCGGCATCAAGATCGCGCTCATCACCACGGCGACGGGCCTCATCATCGCCATCCCCGTCAACGTGGCCTACAACTTCTTCGTCACGCGCATCGACAAGCTGATCATGGAGATGGAGGAGGGCACCGCCCACGTCCTCAACCTCGTGTGGGACATGGAGGTGAGTGACCGCGGCGCGGCACTCGCCGGCACCGGCGGTGTACCGAAACACAGCCATCGTCCGGTAACCGGCTCCGTGGAGGGCATGAGCACGCCCGACCGCGGCTCCGCCGCAGACGACCAGCAGCCGTAGCGCACCGAACCGATTCGAGCAGGAGGCCGGACCCATGCCGCTGATGAAGAGAAAGGCCCGCCCGACCGGGGACATCCCTACCTCGTCCATGGCGGACATCGCGTTCCTGCTGCTGATCTTCTTCCTCGTCACCACGGTCTTCGACGAGGAGCGGGGCCTGCGCATCGTTCTGCCCGAGGCCGCCGAGGAGGTCGAGGTGTCCCAGCGGAACATCCTCCACCTCATGATCCAGCCCAACGGCATCGTCCACGTCAAGCGCGGCGAAAGCCCGCAGATCGACCCGCAGCCCGCCTCGGCCATCGCCGCCATCTGGCGCCAGGAGTCCGCGGCGAACCCGAACCTGATTGCCGCCGTCAAGACGAGCCCACAGGCGCCCTACCGCTTCATGGTGGACGTCCTGGACCAGCTCCAGCTCGCCCGGGCGGACAAGATCTCGCTTCAGATCCTGGAGTAGCCGGTCATGATGAGAAAAGGCGGCCTCAAGCGGAAGTCCAAGGCGGCGAGCGACATCCCCTCGTCGTCCCTCGCCGACATGGCGTTCCTGCTCCTCATCTTCTTCATGGTCACCACGACCTTCCGGAAGGAGCAGCAGCGCGAAGTCGTGTTCCCGGACGCCGAGGCGACGCAGAAGCTGGAGGAACCGCGCAAGGACGTCCTCCACGTTTACGTTGAAACAGATGGCGCCATCTACATCAACGACCGGCTTGTGCCCGTCGAGAACGTGTCCGACGTCATCGCGCCGCTGTGGGCGGACAACCGCGGACTGGTGGTGATGATCCGGTCGGACCGGGACGTCTCGTACTCGAGGATCGACCAGATTCTGAAGGAGCTGCAGGCTGCTGGCGCGGTTCGTGTAGCGTTCTACACGAACCTGGAGCAGCGCATGGTCAGGGAACGGAGGTAGCATATGGAACTCACGACGCAGGGCACTGCGAACGACCGGTTCAAGCGGGGTTTCAGCGACTGGTTCTGGTATTCCATCGCCGTGGCCGCCGTGGTCCACCTGGTGATGTTCGCGTTCTGGCCGGAGATGACTTCGGCGGACGTGGGCGTGCGATCGGATGAGCTCACGGCCATCGAGCTCCCGCCGGAGATCGAGATTCCGCCGCCGCCGGAGCAGATTGCCCGGCCGGCGACGCCGGTGGTGAGCTCGGCGCAGATAGACGACGACATCACGATTGCGCCGACGACGTTCGACGCGAACCCCATCGAGAACCTGCCGCCGCCGCCGACGGCCTCGGCGGGAGCGGATGACATCTCGCGGGCGCCGACGTTCACGCCGATGACGGTGCGGCCGGAACTGCAGAACACGCGTGAGATTCAGCGTTTGCTGGAGCGGAACTACCCGCCTCTCCTCCGGGATGCCGGCATCGGCGGCACGCCGGTGGTGTGGTTCTTCATCGACGAGAACGGCCGGGTCCTCCGGACGCAGCTGTCGAAGTCGAGCGGCTACGACGCGCTGGACGCGGCGGCGATCCAGGTAGCGAACCAGATGCAGTTCTCGCCCGCCCTGAACCGTGACAAGCGCGTGCAGGTGTGGGTGGAGATTCCCGTCGTGTTCACGGCGCGGTAGCGCGACGGCCACGCCGGCGGATGTCCGCGGTGGAAGGGGACCGGTCGTGGGGACCGGTCCCCTTCTGTCTTTCGAGGGCATGCGCGTTGATCTTTGCTCTCATGCGACCTACAATTTGCGCGCAATGTTCGACGAGCGTTTGAGGGACGGCCTCCCTCGTGTGCGGGAGCGGATTGCTGCGGCGCTCGAGAGATCGGGCCGCGCGGGGGAAGTGCGCCTGGTGGCGGTCACGAAGGGTCACCCCGTCGATGCGGCACGGGCGGCGTGGCGGGCGGGCATCACAGACCTGGGGGAGAACCGTGTGCAGGAGCTGGCGGAGAAGCGGGTTGTGTTTCCGGCTGGCGAACCGGGCCCGATATGGCACCTCATAGGCCATCTCCAGCGGAACAAGGCCAGGCGGGCGCTGGAACTGAGCGACTGGATCCAGTCGGTGGACTCGACGCGCCTGGCGCTCGAGCTTTCCAGGGAGGCGGTCCGCGCCGGGCGGCCGGTTCGGGTACTGGTCCAGGTGAACGTCTCGGGTGAGGCGACGAAGGGCGGATTCGACGCGTCGCAGGCCGTCGCGGAAGTCGCGGAAGTCGCAGACCTGCCGAACCTCGAGGTGGCAGGGCTCATGACCATTGCTCCGTACACGGACGATGAGAAGGCGATCCGGTCCGTGTTCGCGGGCACGCGGGCGTTACTGGATCGCTGCGTGGCGGAGGGGGTGGCGCTGCACGGTCGCGAGCTGTCGATGGGGATGACACATGACTACGAGGCTGCCATCGCGGAAGGCAGCACCATGGTGAGGCTGGGCACAGCACTCTTCGGAGAACGGCTATGATCGACCTGACGCCCGTGGACGTCCGCAAGAAGAAGGGTGATTTCCGCCGCACGATGCGGGGCTACGACCCGGAGCTGGTGGACGACTTCCTGGACCTGGTCGCGGACCGGCTGGATCAGCTGGTGCGGGAGAGCATCGCATTGAACGAGCGGGCTGTCCGGCAGGACCGCGAGATCGCGGAGTACCGCGAACGCGAGCGAGCCCTCACGGAGGCGCTGGTTTCAGCCCAGGAGATGCGGGAGGAGATCCGGAAGCAGACGTCCCGCGAGGCGGAAGTCATTCGCCAGGAGGCGGAGGAGCTGCGCTCGACGACGCAGCGCGAGGTCGCCGAGCTGAGGGCGAGCGCGGAGGCGGAGGTCGCCCGGATGCGTGCAGCCGCGGAGGAGGAGGCCTCCAAGCTTCGCTCGGTGGCGGAGCAGGACACCGTGGAGCTGCGTACGACGGTGCGGGAGGAGCGGGAGCGCGAGGAGGAGGCGGTCCGCCGGCTTCGCCAGCGCCAGCAGGAGCTGCTGGAAGGCTACCGGTCGCTCCTCGAGGGGGAGCTGGCCGACCTGGGTGTCCTGGCCGGCAGGCTCGGCCTGTCGGCGGCTGCGGCAGCCGCTGCCATGGCGGCCGCGGAGCCCGGGCGGGTGGAGCCCGAGTCGCAGCGGGAGCCTGAGCCAATACCGGAACCGGAACCGGAGCCGGAGCCCGCTTCGGAGGAAGCCGGTTCCGGGTTCGCGGGCGCGGAAGCCGGCGACGACGGCGCCGTCGGGACGGGTGGGACCGCCGCCCCCCTCGCGATCGAGCCCATCAGGGCCGTGTCGGCGGAGGACCAGCTCTACGGCGACCTCTCCGGGCCGACCCCGCCCTCCTTCGCGCACGCAGAGGGAGCGGCAGAGGTGCACGAATCGGAGCCGTCGTTCGAGGACGACGGCACCGATCTGGGCGTTGTGGACGGCCTCGACCTGTTCGAGCCGGAGCCGCTGGAGCCGTTCGCGCCGGAGCCCTTCGAGCCGGCGGACGAGACCGGTGATGGCCTCGAGCTCTACGAGGGCATCGCGCCGGACGCCGACCATGGCGTCCCCGGTCCCATCGGCCTCCCGCCCGCGGCTGACGCCGAGGCGCCCGCATGGCCGCCGGCTGCGGACTGGCAGGTTGAGGACCTGGAACTGACGGACGATGACAGCGACGCCCAGCGTGAACTCGCCGCCCTGGGCGAGGTGCCGGCAGACGCGGAGTCGGACGCGGATACACTCCTTCGCAATGCCGCCGAAGCCGGCTATCGCCTTCCCGAGGACGATGATGAACTTCTGCTGCTCGAGGAGGAAGCCGTCACGGACGAAGACGGCGAGCCAGGCGACGGCGAGGGTTGGCTCGGGACGCTGCTCGACGACGACAGGTGACGGCCGGCCCTGACGATCCGCGACGTGCGCCGCGCCCGATGGAGTCATCCACCACCATCGCTGACCGCCGCCGGGCCGAGATGACAACGGACTACCGGGTCGCCGCAGCCGCGGCGGCCGGAGAGGCTTCATGACGTATCCGGAGTACCCTGCCGGCTCCAACGAGCTGGAGGAGCAGGTCCTTGCGCGGTGGCGGGATGAGGACCTGTTCCGGCGTTCGCTGCAGGCCACGGCCGCTGGCGCACCGTTCGTGTTCTACGAGGGTCCGCCCACGGCGAACGGGCGGCCCGGGATCCACCACGTGCTCAGCCGGACCATCAAGGACCTGGTGTGCCGCTATCAGACCATGCGCGGCCGGCACGTCACGCGCATCGCGGGCTGGGACACCCATGGCCTGCCCGTCGAGATCGAGGCGGAGAAACGCCTCGGCATCAGCGGCAAGCGCGACATCGAGAAACTCGGCATTGCCCGGTTCAACGAGGTGTGCCGGGAGAGCGTCTTCACGTACAAGGAAGACTGGGAGCGCCTGTCGGAACGGATCGGGTACTGGCTCGACTACTCCGCTCCGTACGTCACGTTCGAGCCACGCTACATCGAGAGCGTCTGGTGGATCTTCGGGCAGCTCCACGAGCGTGGCCTTCTGTATCGCGGTCACAAGAGCGTGCCCTACTGCCCCCGGTGCGGTACGGCCCTCAGTTCGCACGAGGTCGCGCAGGGCTACGAGGACGTCGCCGATCCGTCCATCTACTTTGCCTGCCCACTGCAGGATGACCCGTCCCGGGCGTTCCTCGTCTGGACGACGACGCCATGGACCCTCCCATCCAATGTCGCGCTCGCGCTCCACCCCGACCTGGAATACGTCGAGGTCGCGGCGGCACAGGGTGCGGCTGTCGGGTCATGGATCCTGGCCGAGTCGCGCGTATCGGATCTCTTCGGTGACGACGCGGAAGTTCTGCGCCGCATCCCGGCCCGTGAGCTGGAGGGCGTCCGCTACGTCCGGCCGTTCGATCTCGTGCCGCCCGGTCCGCCGGCCGACAGCGCCTGGCGGGTGCTGCTGGAGGATTTCGTCACGGCGGACGACGGCACGGGGATCGTGCACCTGGCTCCCGCATTCGGCGCCGACGACTTCGCTGCGGGCCAGCGGCACGGCCTGCCGCTTTACCGCCCGGTGGACGACGCGGGCAGGTTCACGGCGGAACTCGCCCTCGTCGGCGGCATGTTCGTCAAGGAAGCGGATGCGGTTCTCGTCGATGCGCTGCGCGATCGCGGTCTCGTTTTCCGCTATTCCCTCGAGACACACTCCTACCCGCACTGCTGGCGCTGCCGCAGCCCGCTGATCTACATGGCCCGCGATTCGTGGTACATCCGGACCACGGCGGCAAAGCAGCGCATGGTCGAGAACAACGCACAGGTGGCGTGGTACCCGCCCGAGGTCGGCACCGGCCGCTTCGGCGAATGGCTCGAAGGCAACGTGGACTGGGCCATCTCACGCGAGCGCTACTGGGGAACGCCGCTGCCGATATGGGTGTGCGACGCCGATGACACCCACGTCACGGTGGTGGCGTCGTTCGGGGAGCTCGCCACGCTCGCCGGCGGGCTGCCGGAACCGTTCGATCCCCACAAGCCGTTCATCGACGATGTGACGTGGCCGTGCTCATGCGGTGGCACCGTCCGACGCACGCCTGAAGTGGTGGACGTGTGGTTCGATTCCGGGGCCATGCCATACGCGCAGTGGCATTACCCGTTCGAGAACGGGGATCTCTTCCGCACGCACTTTCCCGCCGACTTCATCTGCGAGGGCGTGGACCAGACGCGAGGGTGGTTCTACTCGCTCATGGCCATATCCACGATGCTCGACCTGGGGCCCGCGTTCCGCCACGTTGTGGTCAACGACCTGGTGCTGGACGCCGACGGCCAGAAGATGTCGAAGTCGCGGGGCAACGTGGTGGATCCGTGGGACGCGATCGAGCGGTTCGGGGCGGATGCGATCCGCTGGTACTTCCTCACGGGCAGCCACCCCTGGGTACCAAAGCGCTTCGATCCCCCCGCGCTGGGCGAGGCGGCGCGGCGTGTCTTCGACACGCTGGCGAACACGTACCGCTTCTTCGCGCTCTATGCAGGCCTGGAGGGGTGGCGCCCCGGGGACGAGGACCCCCCCGTCTCCCGGCGCGGCGTGATGGACCGCTGGGTCCTCTCCCGCCTCGCGTGGGTGGTGGATACGGTGGGTGCCGACCTGGACGCGTACGAGCTGACGCACGCCGGGCGAACCATCGCGGACTTCATCGTGGATGACCTGTCCAACTGGTACGTTCGTCGCAGCCGGGACCGGTTCTGGGGCAGCGCTGATGCCGCGGATACACGGGCGGCGTTCCGCACGCTGCACGAAGTCCTGCGCGTACTTGCCCGGCTGCTGGCGCCGTTCGCCCCGTTCCACGCGGACTGGTTGCACCGCGCCGTTGCGGATGGCGCGAGTGCTCACCTCGCGCCGTTTCCCGTCGCCGATGCCGCGGTGCGGGATGATGGCCTGGAAGCGGGGATGCGGACCGTACGCATTCTCGCGCGGCTGGGTCGGGCGGCGCGGGAACGGGTCAAGATCCGCGTGCGGCAGCCGCTGGGCCTGCTCCAGGCCGTGGTCCCTGACACGGACGTGATGTCCGACGAGCTGCTCGAAGTGCTCCGCGACGAGCTGAACATCAGGCGGGTGCAGTTCCTGCAGGGGTCCACCGATCTCGTGACGCTTCGCGCCCAGCCGAACTTCCGGCAGCTGGGAAGGCGGTTCGGCAGCCGGACGCAGCAGGCGGCGCTGGCGATCCGTGAACTGGACAGTGAGCGCCTCCGGGCAATGAACCGGGGCGAGACCGTGCACATCGAACTCGACGGCGCCCGCTTCGACCTCGAGGAGGGTGATCTCGAGGTCATCGAGGAGGCAGCCGGGGAAATGGTCGTGGAGGTCGACGAGGGGTGCACCATCGCCCTCGATCCGGCCATAAGCGAAACTTTGCGTCTCGAGGGTCTGGCGCGGGAGCTGGTGAACCGGATCCAGCGCCTGCGCAAGGAAGCCGGACTCGAGGTGAGCGACCGGATCCGCCTGGGCGTGTTCGGCGGCGACGAGGTGGTCCGCGCAGTGGAGCAGCACGCAGACTATCTCAGCGGAGAGACGCTGGCAGTGGCGCTGGCGTACGGGACTGAACCGGACGATGACTGGACGACTGATGCACACCACGCGGACGTGGACGGCACGGGTGTATGGATAGGCGTGCGCCCCGCAGGGCCGAGCGGCGGCTGACGCCACAGGCGCCGACGGACAGGACTGTCCGCAGCGGCGACCAGGCGTGGGACATGGAGAAGCTGGCCCTCTTCTTCGTGGTACTTGCCGGCGTCCTCGTCCTGGACGTGAGCACGAAGCTCATGGTCCAGCAGAACTTCCACCTGTACCAGCAGGTGGACATCGTGGGCGAGTACCTCCGCCTCACCTACATCTACAACCCCGGCGCCGCATTCGGCATCCAGCTCGGGGAATACTCGCGGGAGATCTTTCTCGTCCTTTCCCTCGTCGCACTCGCCGCCCTCGCCGCCATGTACTGGTTCACGCCGGCGGGCGACCGCGTCAGGCTGCTGGCCATCGCACTCATCTGCGGTGGCGCCGTCGGCAACCTCATCGACCGCATACGCTCGGAAGCGGGCGTCGTCGATTTCATTGACATCGGCGTGGGGGACATCCGCTGGCCCGTCTTCAACGTTGCGGACATGGCGGTCACCACTGGCGCCATCATCCTTGCCCTCTCCCTCTGGCGGGAGGAGCAGGGGGGCGGGGATGTCGCCTGACCCGGAGGCGGGCAGCCGTCGCATCGTCGTCGATGCCGCGGCTGGCCGTCTCGATTCCTGGCTCGCCGGGCACCTGCCGGGCCTCTCCCGCAACCGCGTTGCCCAGCTCCTCGCCGAGGGCAGAATTCTCGTGAACGGGTCGGTACCACGGAAGAGTTACCGACCGGCGCCGGGTGACGTGATCGATGTGGACGTCCCGCCGCCCGTACCGTCCGCCGTCGAGGCGGAATCCATCCCGCTGGACATCGTCTACGAGGACGCGGACCTGCTGGTGGTGAACAAGCCCGCCGGCCTCGTGGTCCATCCTGCGCCGGGCCATCGGAGCGGCACGCTGGTGAATGCGCTGCTGCACCACATCGGCGACCTGTCCGGCATCGGCGGCGTGCTGCGGCCGGGCATTGTCCACCGTCTGGACAAGGACACGTCGGGTCTGATGATCGTGGCGAAGAACGACCGCACGCACCGCGCCCTGTCTGCCGCGCTCAAGAAGCGGGAGATACGCAGGGTGTACACGGTCGCAGTGTGGGGCCACCTCTCGGCGGACGCGGTCACGGTGGACGCTCCCGTTGGACGTGCGCGGACGGATCGGAAGCGCATGGCGGTGGTCCCGGCCGGTGAAGGCCGGCCCGCCGTTACCCGCCTGAGCCGCATCGCCAGGTGGCCCGCAGCCGATCTGCTCACGGCGGAACTGGAGACCGGGCGGACGCACCAGATCCGCGTCCACGTGGCACACATCGGGCACCCGGTCGTGGGCGATCCGACGTACGGAGGGCGCGCCGTGCGGGGGATCAGCGGGCCGGCCCGGAATTGGGCGCGGGAACTGGACCGCCGGGTCGGGCGCCAGTTCCTTCATGCGGCCGAGCTCCACTTTGCACACCCGCGAACCGGCGTCCCGCTGAGTTTCCGATCCCCTCTCCCGCAGGACCTCGCCGCGGCCGCGGACTGGGCGGCCGCCACGGCATCCGGCGGTTGACCCCGGCTCGAAGCCGGCCGTATCTTCAAACGTCCAGCCTAGTTGCTGTGTTGCGGCCGTTCGCGGCTCGCCCCAACCAGCGGAAAGGTGTCGAATATCGTCGCGGCCGAAGCCGGAACGCACGCGCCCGCAGCTCCGCAATGGGTGGTTTTTGTCTGCAGCGGGCGCCGATTCGGCTTTCCGCTGGAACACGTGAGGGAGATCCTTACGCCGGCGCCGTTCACGCGCCTTCCCGGGGCCGGACCCGCCGTGTGCGGCCTCATCGGCCTCCGGGGGCGCCTCCTCACCGTGCTGGATGCGGGAGTCATCCTGGGCGCTGCGCCGGCTGCGGACACTCCGGACCACCGCGTGCTGGTACTGGAATCGGGAGGACGTCGGGTCGGCGCGGCTGTGGACGGCATTGTAGCGGTGACGCGCGCTCCACTGGACGCACCCGGCGGCGAGGCGGCCGACAGGTCCGATGCCGGCGACCGGGGGATCGCCGTGCTGGGTACGGTGGTCCTGGATTCCGGCCCGTTCCTGGCGCTCGACCCCGTGACGCTCACGGACGGACTGCTTCAGTAGTTCACAACCCTGCCAAGGAAACGGTAACATGGCTAGAACGGTCCTGATCTGTGATGATGCCTTGTTCATGCGCTCGATGCTGGCCGACATCCTGAAGGGTGCGGGTTTCGAGGTAGTGGGCGAGGCGCAGACGGGCGCGGAGGCGGTGCAGCGGTTCCGGGAGCTCACTCCCGACCTCGTCACGATGGATATCGTCATGCCGGACATGGGCGGGATCGACGCCGTCCGCGCCATCGTGAAGGATCATCCGGAGGCGCGGATTCTGATGTGCAGCGCCATGGGCCAGCAGGCCCTGGTGATCGAGGCGATCCAGGCGGGCGCGCGGGATTTCGTGGTGAAGCCGTTCCAGCCATCGCGGGTGCTCGAGGCGGTGCAGCGCGTGCTCGGCTGATACGCCATGGATGTGCGCCGCTTCCTCGATCTGTACGTATCGGAAGCACAGGAGCACGTGCGACTGCTGCACCGAAGTCTGCTGCGCGTCGAGTCCGATCGGGACGGCGCAGCCCTCGGTGAGGCGTTCCGCGCCGCCCACACGCTCAAGAGCCTTTCCGCCGCCATGGGATTCGAGGCCGTGGCTCGCCTCGCACACGAGCTGGAGGACCGCCTCGACGGCATCCGCGCTCGCAGCACTCCTGCGGACGGCGCGACCGTCGACGACCTCCTCGCCGGCGCCGATGCCATTGATCGCGCCGTGGAGGCCGCCGTCGCCGGCGGCGTCCCGGCTCCCGCCGATGCAACCGGCACGCCGCCTCAGGCGCAGGCACACCCGGCGGAAATGCGGCCGGCCGAGAATCCAGTCCCGCCGGGCGTCACCGCCGTGGCGCGGGTCCGCATACGGCATGATGCCCCGATGAAGGCCGTGCGGGCGATGCTCATCATGCAGGCCCTCGAAAGGCAGCCAGGCATCCTCGGCGCTGACCCGGCCGCATTCGATGAGGAGTTCGATGGCGGGTTCAGCGTGCATTGCGGCGAGGATGCCGACCTGGCGGCGGTGGAAGCCTGCATCCGCGGTGCCGGGGATGTCGACACCGTCGCCATTGTTCGGGCCGAGGCCGAGGACCCGGCGGCGACCGCGCCTGCGGTCGTGTCCGCTGCAGCTCTCCACGGTACACACCTGCGCATCCCCGCGGAGCGGCTGGATGACCTGGCGGACGGCATCGGCGAGCTGTCGGTTCTGTTCGGTGGGCTGTCGGCGGCGAACGGCGGGGATGCCGCGGGTCCCGGGCCTGCCGACCGCATGGCCGTTGTCCTGGGGCAGCTCCAGCGCGACGTCCTCGAACTGCGCATGGTGCCGGTCCGGGAGGCCTTCGACCGCCTTCCGAGAGTCGTGCGCGATGCGGCCCGCCGGCTCGGCAAGGAAGTGGATCTGGTGGTCAGTGGCGATGACGTCGAGCTGGACCGCAGCATCCTGGAGGAGATCGTCGAGCCGCTGGTCCACCTGCTGCGCAATGCCGTCGACCACGGCATCGAGACACCGGCGGAGCGTGTGGAGGGCGGCAAGAGCCCGCGCGGCCGCATCGACGTCCAGGCGGAGCGCGAGCGCGCGAGCATACTCATTACCGTCAGCGACGACGGCGGCGGCATGGACGCCGTACGGGTCATCGAGCACGCCCGCGCGTCGGGCATCGTTGCCGCAGACGCGGACATCGACTTCACCAGCGAGGAGGTCTTCCGGCTCGTGAGCCAGGCGGGATTCTCCACTGCGGCAGGCGTCACAGACGTCTCCGGGCGGGGCGTGGGCATGGATGTGGTCGTGAATCGCGTCCGCGCCCTCGGCGGCGCCATCGACATGCAGACGGTGCACGGCGCCGGCACGACGTTCAGCATTAAGCTCCCCGTCACTCTTGCGCTCGTGCAGGCGCTCCGGGTGCGCCTCGGCGTAGAGGACTACGCCGTCCCGCTGACCCACGTCGCCGAGGTCGTGGATTTCGCCGAGGTCGCGCGCGACCGCCGGGGCGGTGAGACGATTCGCGTACGGGGCAGGGATGTGACGCTGGTTCGGCTCCGACCCATGCTCGGCATCGCCGGGGACGACCAGGCGCACACCGCCATCGTCACCGAAGCCGGCGGCCGCCGCGCGGCGCTGGCCGTCGATGACCTCGTGGGCCGTGAGCAGATTCTCGTGAAGAGCTTCGATGCGGTGACGGGCATGCTCCCGTATTTTTCCGGTGCGACGATCCTGGCCGATGGCCGGCCGGTCCTCGTCCTCGATCCCCTCAGCGTGTTCTGAGGACGGCATGGACCCGCGGTCCCTCGATGCGTCGCAGCTCGACGCGGTCCGGGAAGTCGCCAACATCGGTGCGGCCCATGCCGCCACCGCACTGTCCCGGATGACAGACCGAACCGTGATGATCAACGTTCCCGACGTCTCCGTGATCCGTCTCGAGGACGTCGACCGTGTCGTGGCGGAGCCCGGCGCCGTCGTCGCCGCCATCATGATGCGGCTGTCCGGCGATCTCACCGGCCGCATGGTCCAGGTGTTTCCCCCGGCGTCGGCGGCAACGCTGGCCGGCATCCTCCTGGGTTCGCCGGAGCCGGCGTTTCCCGATGGCTACGAGGAGTTGCACCGATCCGCACTCACGGAAGTCGGCAACATCATTGCAGGAGCACATCTGAATGCCCTTGCGGAGTTCATGGACATGAAGCTGTCCATGTCCCCACCGGCACTCGCCATCGACATGGCCGGGGCCGTCATGGCGACGAGCTACCTCAATTTCGGCGTCGAACAGGACTACGCCTTCTGCGTGCATACCGTCATGACGATTGGAGACGCGGACGTCAGCGCGCACACGCTGCTCCTGCCGGATGAGACGTCTCTGCGCCTGATGCTGGGCCGAATGGAGCTTGCCTGATGAGTGCGCGTCCGCCTTCGGTCCCTGATACGATGCCCTGGCTGGACCGGGGCGATGCAGGGGGCGGTCCTGTCGAGTCGCCCCGCTCGCAGCGCGATCTCGAGATCCTGCGGTCCCTCGCGCGCCGTATTCCCGCGCACGACGCCAGCGCCCACAACAACCTGGGTGTCGTGTACTACAACAAGGGGCTGTACGACGAGGCGATCCATCATTTCGAGCAGGCACTCGAACTGGATCCCCGGATGCAGGTCGCGGAGCGCAACCTGCAGATCTGCTATTTCGGCACCGGGTACCTGGAGCGGCTCACCAGCTCGCTGCGGGCGCGGCTGGCGGCGGATCCGTCCGACGACGATGCCCGCGAGCACCTGGCGCGGACGTTCTACAACAGCGGTGACATCGGCGCCGCGGTCCGCGAGCTGCGCTCGCTTCTGCACACCCGTCCCGCCGACGCCGGTCTCCATCAGCGCCTGGCGCGGGCGGAGCTGAAGCGCGGGCACCTCGACGCCGCGCTAACGGCCCTCCGTGATGCCGAGCTGCACGCGCCTGACAGCGCGCGGATCAAGTTCCTGATGGGGGAGGCGCTGTTCCAGCGTGGTCGCAGCGTGGAAGCGCGCGATGCCCTGGAGCGCGCCCTCGCCCTGGACGAGCACCTCGCCGATGCGCACCAGCTCCTCGCCTTCGTCTACGGCGACCTGAACGAGACGGAGAAGGCGCAGCGGTCGGCCACCCGTGCGGCCGAACTCAACCCGAGCTTCGGCAAGGCGGATGCGGGCCTGTCGCTGGACGGCTACAGCACGGCCCGCTACCAGGAGCTCATCGGCGGTGCGGGCCTGGTGGGCGCCGCTCCCGAGGTGGCTGAGGGCGGCGAGCTGGCGCACTACAACCTGGGTCTCGCCTTCCGCCAGAAGGCTCTGTATGACGAGGCCCTGAGGGAGTTCCGCCTTGCCGCCGAGCGCGGCGAGGACAGCATGCTGGTGCAGCACGCCCAGGCGGAGATGCTGCTTCTGCGGGGAGACAGTGCGGAGGCGCTGCGCCTCTATCGACAGCTCATTCAGCAGGAGTCGGGGAGCCCGAAGCTGTGGAACGAGCTGGGTGTCTCCCACCACCAGACGGGCGAGCTGCTGGAGGCCGAACAGGCCTATCGCCGCGCGCTGGAGATCGACGCCGACTACCCCCTCGCCTGGAACAACCTCGGCGTCGTGCTCCATCATCGCGGCCAGGCTGGAGCGGAGGACGCCCTCCGTTCCGCTCTGCGGCAGGGCCGGGTCGTGGCGGATATCGCCCGCAACCTCGCCCTCATGCTGCACCGGGATGGGCGGCGGGAAGAGAGCGAGGAGGCGTACGGCCAGGCCCTGGCGGCGAGTCCCTCCTCGCCCCTGGCGTGCACGGGTCTTGGCGTCCTCCTCCTGGAGCAGGGCCGCACCGACGAAGCGCGGGGTCTGCTGCTGCGCGCCGTGGAATCGGATCCGGAGATGGCGGAGGCGCGCTACCATCTGGGCTTCGCACTCTCCGCCCTCGGCGACTACGACGCGGCGCTGCGGGAGACCAAGCTTGCACTCGAACTGAATCCGTACATCCCGGCACCGCGGTTCCGGCTGATGATCGACCTGCAGTTCGAGGAGGCGAGCCTGCTCGCGCCGGATCTCGATGAGCCGGAACGGGTCCATGGCCGCGACGCCATCCGCAGCTTTCATTTCCACCCGGGCGTGCTGGACTCCCTGTTCGCGGGCGAGGCCCCGGCCGGCGCGACGACGGGCGAACCGGGGTCCGACCTCCTCGCGTCCGCCCGCACGGCCCTGTCCCGCGGACAGCTCGAGCATGCGAGCGGGTATGCCCAACGGGCCTCCCTCGCAGGCGCGGAGCGGATGGAGGTACTGCTGCTGCAGGGGGAGATCTTCCTCCGCCGCGAGCTCTCCGGCGAGGCGATCGAACGCTTCAACGCGGCGCTGGCGGAGATGCGGCGGTCCGGCTCCGGGGACCAGGATGAAGCCCTTCGCCGCGCCCTGCACGGCGCCGCGCGGTCCCTCCTCGACCTGGGCCGGATGGCTGAAGCCATCGAGGCGGCGGAGCGGCTGTGCGAGCTGGCCCCCGGTGACGTCGAGGCACTCCGTACGCTCGGCGATGCCCTCGCCCGGGTGGGTGACCACGCCAGGGCTGCCATCGTTCTCGAGCAGGCTCGCCTCGGCGCCCCGGATGACATAAACCTCCTGACTCAGCTCGGCGCCGCATACGCTGCAGCGGGAGATCTGGATGGTGCGGAGTCGGCGCTCCGGCGGGCCATCCATACCGACGCCCGGGCCGTCGGCGCCCGCGTCGTCCTCGGCGGACTGCTGTCGGAGGAAGGCCGGTTCGAGGAGGCGGAGGCTGAGTTCCGAGAGGCGCTCGTCGTGCTGCCCACATACGGCGCCGCAGCGTTCGGTCTGTCGGAGCTCGAGGAACGGCGCGGCCGGGCGCAGCATGCGATCAATGCTCTGGTCGACCTGCTGATGCGGGACCCGTACCACCTGGAGGCGCTGCTGCGCCTCGGTGCCCTGCTGGAGCGGGCGGGCCAGCCGCGGCAGGCGCGCTTCGCGTACGAGCGCGTGCTCCACTTCGACCCGCGAAACGAGACGGCGCGTGGAGCGCTGGACCGAACCCGCACGGGGCAGGCCTGAGGCATGTCCATCGAGGGGGCACTCGCCGAACTCAGCCTGCAGGACGTGCTCCAGCTCCTCGAGCTGGCCCACAAGACCGGCGTCCTCACGATCCGGTCCGACCAGCTGAACGACGAAGCCATCGTCCACTTCACGCGGGGCGCCATCGTGTTCGCAGTACGCCGCCGCTCGACACGACGGCTCGGTCAGCTGCTCATCCGCGCGGGCAAGCTCACGCAGCGGGAGGTGGACCGTGCCCTCGAGCTGCAGCGTCTCGATCCGTCACGCCGGCTCGCCGAGATCCTCCTCGAGATGGGGAGCATCACGGAGGAGGAGCTGGAGCAGCAGCTCCGCTTCCAGATGGAGGAGACGATCTACGAGGTGATGCCCTGGTCGGACGGCTACTTCAAGTTCGAGGAGCGCAAGGAACTCGCCGATCAGCGCCTCCTCGCCCGCGTCCGCGTGGAGTCGCTGCTCATGGAGGGCGCCCGCCGGATCGACGAATGGGCGAGGCTCGAGGCCAAGGTGTCGGGCCCCGACGCGGTGCCGTTTCTCGCGTCCACCGCCGACACCGAGTCGACGCCGCTGGACCTCCGCTCCCACGAGTGGGAGGTGCTGGCACACATCGACGGCGAGCGCGACATCCGCCAGATCGCCGCGGATCTGGGGCGTTCGGCGTTCGACGTGGCGAAGACGGTGTACGGTCTGGTGAGCATGGGTGTACTCGAAGTGGCGGAGAGTGAGGCCCGCATCCCGGAGGTGGAACTGGACCGGGCCCGCACGGATGTCGAGGGCATGCTCCGCACCGGCCGCATCGAGGACGCCCAGAAGCTGGCGCGGCGGCTGGAGGCGTCCTACCCGGACCGGGCGGACCTCGTCCTGCTCGCGGGACGGACGCTGGTGGCGCAACAGCGGATGCGTGCCGCCACGGAGTCCTTCTCCCGTGCCGTCGGCCTCGACCCGCAGTCTGCGGACGCCCACTACCTCCTGGGCTTCGCGGCCATCAGGACGGGTGACCTCGAGCGGGCGAGCCGGGCGTGGGAGACGTACCTTCGACTCGTGCCGGACGGTGAGGCGAGGCAGGTAGCGGAACAGGCCCTGGGCGCGCTGAGAGCGCTGATGCAGATCGTTACGAAGGCGACGAGGAACTGAGGCGCATGAGAACACCGGCACAGGCGGACCTGCAACGGTGGAGTGAAGAGGTGGCGCGGGATCCGCGCTCCCTTGCATTCCTGCCCCTGGCCCGTGCGTATCGGAGGCAGGGCCTGGCGGAAGCCGCCATGCAGCTCTGCCTGCGCGGCCTGGAAGCGTATCCCTCCCATGTGGAGGCGCACGGCCTCCTGGCGCTGCTGTACGTGGAGCAGGGGGAGAGCCAGAAGGCCGCGGACGAGTGGTCCATGGTGCTCAGGCTGGAACCGGACAACTTCGAGGCGCTTCGCGGCCTCGGCTTCTGCTTCCTCGAGGAGGATCGTCTCAGCAAGGCGCGCCAGATGCTCGAGCGGGCGGTACTGCTGCGGCCGTCCGACCCCGCGGTGCAGGAGGCCATCCGGATGCTGGGTACGCGCCAGGAGATCACCCGCGAAGGCATCGGCGCCCGGCCCGCGCCGGGGGAAGTGATGCCGTGGGCGTCCGACGCCGATCGAACGTCGCCGGACACCGCGCCACGCGGGAGCGGCGAAGTCAGCGCGGGACCGTTCGCACTGGAAGCCGTCGAGTATCCGCCCGCGGATCGCGGCGGTCCTGATGAGCCCGTCGGCACGCCCGCTGATGCCCGGGAGGTTGAGCCCGCCGCTGAGCCCGCTGACGCGCTTGCTGATGCGCCTGCTGATGCGTCTCCCGGGTCCCCGTTCGATGCGGGCGCGGCCGGTGCAGCCGGTGCAGGGCAGCCACCTGCGCGCCGGGAGCCGGATGCCGAGGTCGACCGGCCCATGCCGTTCGAGCTGGTGGACATGCCATGGGAGGAACCGTCTCCGGCCGTGCCTGCCGGGCCGGAGTCGCCGGACGTCGTGGACGCACCGGCGGCTGACGGGGTAGCGGGTGCGGGCACGTACCACGCAGAGGCGGCCAGTTCGGGCGCACGCGGCATCGCGGCGCCGTTCGTGCCGCCCCGGGCAACGCTGACGGACCCGGAGCGCCTGTTCGACGACCTCATGGCAGCGGGTCCCGTGCTGGCCGTCCTGCTGGTGGATGCGCGGGGCCTCGTCATGGCGGGTCGGATGGACGAAGCCGTGGCAGCCGAGTCGGCCGTGCTCGGGGCCGTGCTCGGTGATGCGGCGGGAGAGGCGGTCCGTACCGTCACACACCTGGCACTGGGCGACTGGCGGGGCGTGCTCATGGAGACGGAGGAAGCGCTGCTCCAGCTGGCGCCAGTGAACGGGCAGGGTATCGTGGTCGTCGCCGCTCGGCGGGCGACGCCTCCCGGCTGGATGAAGCGAGCGGCTGCGCGCGCCGCGGATCGTGCAGTGAAGTACCTGGAGGCGTACGAATGAGCGATCCATTTTCGACGGCCGTGGAGCGGCTGAGCCGGGTGCCCGGCGTGCGCGGCGCACTCATCGCCGAGGCCGAAGCCGGCGTGCCTGTCGCTTCGGAGTTGATGGAGGGCGTGAATGGCGCGGCGGTGGCGGCCCTGGCGGCATCCATGTTCCGTCGGCTGCACAAGGCTGGTGAGGCATCCGGCTTCGGTGCCCTGACCACGCTGCAGCTCGAAGCGGACGACGGCCACGTTGTCGTCACCGGCGCCGGCGACCTGGTGCTGGTCACGGTCGCGGACCGCGATGCGCAGGTCGGCATGGTCCGTCTGGAGGCCCTGCGCGCGGCGGAAACGCTGGCATGAGACGCGACGAACTGCCCGCTCTCGTCGCGGCCCTGCGGGAGCCGGTGCGCCACTTCGTGCAGGAGTCGCGCGTCCGCATCGTGCTCCTCGTGAACGGCGCCGGCCAGGTACTGGCCCAGCACGGGTTCGCCAGCAGCTACGAGGTCATGAACGTGGCTTCCCTCGCAGCCGCGACTCACGCGTCATCCGGCGCCCTGGCCACCCTCTGCGGCGCGGGACGCTGGGCGCATCTGTACCATGGGGGCCGGGAGCAGCAGCTCTTCCTCGCACCGCTGCGCACGCCGGTGGAGGAGTTGATCCTGGTGGCCATCTTCGATGGCGACTCGTCCCTCGGCCTCGTGCGCCTCTTCTACGACACGCTGGAGCGGGAGATCGCGGCCCTCCCCGAACTTCGACAGGTCAGGCCCGCCACCGATCGTGCCGGATTCGAGCGCGATCTCGAGGCCGGTCTCGAGCAGATTTCGCCGGACGCAGCCAGCGAGGACTAATGTCACTGGTCAACTACTCCACGCGGGAGATCACCTGCAAGATCGTCTACTACGGTCCGGGCAGGTCCGGCAAGACGAGCAATCTGCAGTACGTCCACACGTTCATCCCGGAGGAGCGGAAGGGCCCCATGGTCTCCCTCGCCACCGAGACGGACCGTACGCTCTTTTTCGATTTCCTGCCGCTGGACCTCGGGTCCATCTCCGGTTTCAGAACGCGGATCCAGCTGTATACCGTCCCCGGGCAGGTGTACTACAACGCGACGCGCAAGTTGGTGCTGCGTGGCGCGGATGGCGTCGTCTTCGTGGCCGACTCCCAGCGGGAGCAGCTCGATGAGAACGTCGAGAGTCTGCGCAACCTCCACGAGAACCTTCTCGAGGAGAACATCGACATACGCACCTTCCCCACGGTGATCCAGTACAACAAGCGGGACCTGCCGGGCGTGCTGCCCATCGCCGACCTGGAGGATGTTCTGAACTTCCGCGGTGCTGCGGCGTTTCCGGCGGCGGCCGTCCTGGGGGATGGCGTGTTCGATACGCTCAAGGCAGCGAGCCAGCTGGTGCTCCAGAACCTGTCGCGCCGGTTCGGGCAGGAAGTCTCCCGGCCGTGAACCTTCCGCAAGACAGGCCGTCGCTGCCGCTGGCGCAGGGCGAACTGAGCACGGAGGCGGGGGCTGAGTTCGCCGCACTCAAGCACCAGATCCGGGATGCCGTGGACTTCCAGTGCGACGGCTACAAGGAGAAGTGCCTGCGGCGCCGCATCGCGGTGCGTATGCGTGCGCGCGGCGTGCACCGCTACGTCGAGTACGCGGAGCTGTTGAAGCGTGACGCCGAAGAGTACGCTCGCCTGGTCGACACCCTCACCATCAACGTGAGCAAGTTCTTCCGCAATCCCGACGTCTGGGGAGTGGTAGGCGAGCGAATCCTGCCGGAGCTTCTCGCCCTCGGCGACCCGGTCATCAACGTCTGGAGCGCGGGGACGGCCGGCGGCGAGGAGGCCTACACGATGGCGATCCTCGCGCATGAGCATGCCGTGACCCACGGCCATTCGGCCGATCGTGTCCGGATCCTCGGCACGGACATCGACCGGGCGAGCCTGGCGTTCGCGCAGAGGGCGGAGTACACGGACTTCGCCATGACGGACATCGATCCTGCGGTGAGGGACCGGTGGTTCGATGGGAACGGCACGTACCGGCTGCGGCCGGAGGCGCGCAGGCGGGTGCGCTTCGCCGTGCTCGACCTCATGCGTGACGAGTTTCCTTCCGGCCAGCACGTGATCCTCTGCCGCAACGTCATCATCTATTTCGAGCGGGCGGTACAGGAGCGTCTCTTCCAGCGCTTTCACGACGCGCTCCGGCCGGGCGGCTTCCTCGTTCTTGGCAAGGTCGAGGCGCTCTTCGGTGCGCCGTCCGGATTGTTCAACACGGTGGCGAACCGCCAGCGGGTCTTTCGCAGGCCATGAGTCAGCGGAAACGGATCTCCCCCGGCTCTCTGATGCGCTTCCGGGAGGATCGCGCGGAGCACGTGCCGGTCCGGATCGGCGACGTGAAGGTGGCGGCCGCGCCCAGCGTGCTGTTCACCATCGGTCTGGGGTCGTGCGTCGCCATTGCGCTCTACGACCCGGCGTCCCGGGTCGGCGGCCTCGCGCACGCAATGCTGCCGGACCCCCGCAGCGGCCGCCAGGGCGCACCCGCGGGGCGGTTCGCGACCACTGCGGTGCCTGCCCTGGTTGACCTCATGGAAGAGCATGGGGCGGTCGTCGGGCGGATCAGGGCGCGCCTGGTCGGAGGCGCGGCGATGTTCCGGTCGGTGCTGGAAGGCGACGGACTGCGGCTGGGTGAGCGGAACGTGGCCGCGGCACGGTCGGCGCTCGCCGACGCCGGCATCGGCGTGGACGGCGAGGAGGTGTTCGGGACGTATGGTCGCTCGGTCTTCCTGAGCACGACGGATGGCCGGCTCGTGGTATCATCCGTCGAGCACGCCGATGTCGTCCTCTGAGCGGCTCACGGGCTTGCTGGATGTCCGGCGCCGTCGCAGCCGGATTCTGGTGGCGGACGACAGCGACCTGATGCGTTCGCTTCTCCAGGACCAGATCCGGGGGTATGGCGATTTCCTCGTGGTGGGCGAGGCCGCGACGGGGTACCAGACCATCCGTCTCGTCCACGAACTGAATCCGGACATCGTCACCCTCGACCTGCAGATGCCCGAGCTGGGCGGTCTGGGTGCCCTGGACTACATTATGAGCGAGGCGCCCCGCCCCGTGGTCATCGTCTCGGCGCACAGCCGGGCCATGGCGGAGGCAGGCCTGGACGCGATGATGCACGGCGCCCTCGACTTCGTGGCGAAACCGGCCGACGCGTCGGAGGCGGAACGGATCCTGTTCCGGACCCGTCTGCTGGAAGCGCTGTCCAGCGCGGCAGAGGCTCGGCGGCTGAGTCGCATGGACCGGAGGGCGCAGGTGAAGGCGGCAGCCCGGCAGGCCGCCAGGCGTATCGCCGACCGTCGTACCGCGGGCCGCGACGGGCCCCCGCCTGCGCCGCGCCCCGCGCGTTGCGCCGTGGCCGTCGCGGCGTCGACGGGCGGACCGCGGGCGCTGGAGCAGGTCGTGGCAGGCCTGCCGGGCTCCCTGCCGGCCGCGGTCTTCATCGTTCAGCACATGCCACCCCTCTTCACCGCCGCCCTGGCCCGTCGCCTCGATGGCGTTGGCGAGCTGCCCGCGCGGGAGGCGGCGCACGACGAGGTCGTGCTGGAGGGCACCGTCTATGTGGCCCCCGGTGGGAGGCATCTCGACCTCGAGCGCGTGCCGGAGGGCGTACGCGTGCGGCTCACGGACGAGCCGGCGGTATGGGGCGTGCGCCCGGCCGCCGACGTGATGTTTGCCGCCGTTGCGCGCATGTTCGGGCCGGCGAGCGTGGGCGCCGTGCTCACGGGGATGGGCCAGGACGGCGCGGCCGGCTTGCGAGCCATCCGGGAGGTCGGCGGCGCCACTCTCGTGCAGGATGAAGGTACATCCGTCATTCCGAGCATGCCGCGCTCGGCCGCGCCGTACGCCGACGCCGTGCTGCCCCTGCCGGAAGTCGCCGCGGGCCTGGCCGATCGCGCGGATCTGCGGGCGCGGCTGCGGCCCGGCTGACGTGGACTGCCCGCGTCATCCCGGCCGGCACGGGCGCGCTGCCGCGACGCTCGCCATCGCGTTCGTCCTGCTCCTTCATGGGGCGCCCGCCATCGCACAGGAAGGCAGCGTGCGGGTGCGCGACGTAACGCTGCACTTCTGGCCGGGGCAGGAGCGGTTCGCGCGGTCACTCCTTCCACGGGACGCCGCCCTGCAGTTCCCCGGCATCCCGCCCGACATCCTGGACCAGGGCACGAACGTCGACGTCTACATCGCGCCGGATGCGGAGCGCTTCGACTCGATCACAGGGGGTCGCGTTCCCGACTGGGGCGCCGGCGTCGCAATACCGCAGCGAGGGATGATCGTCCTGCCGGGGTACGTATCCGAGCGCACGGGTACGCACACGCTCCCCGTCACACTCCGGCACGAACTCGCGCATATCGCACTCCAGCGCCACCTCGGCGACATCGCCATCCCCCGCTGGTTCAACGAGGGATACGCCACCTGGACGGCAGGCCAGCTCGATGCGGACGCGGGCTGGATGCTCCGGCTGGCCTTCGCAACGAATCGCGCACCGTCACTCGACTCTCTGACACTGGACTGGCCGCTCCTCGCCGCCGACGCACGGCTCGCGTACCTCCTCTCGGCCAGCGCCATGCGGTACATGTATTCCCTGGGGAGCGACGAGACGTTCGAACGGTTCCTGGGGAGGTGGAGGGAATCGGGTTCGTTTGAGGGAACGCTGCGCGAGGTGTACGTCGTCTCGACGCCGCAGTTCGAACGGCTCTGGCGGGCGCACGTGAAGCGAACCTACGGGTGGCTGCAGATTCTCGTGCAGTCGATGTTCGTATGGCTGGTCGTGGCCGTCCTCGTTGCCATCCTCTTCGGCATCCGGCGGCGGCGGGACCGGGCGCGCCTCGCCCCCCTGCGCGAGACGGAGCCTCCCGACGAACCGGCGTACTGGCTCGACGGGGAGGGGGAGCGTGCGGAGCCTCCGGCCGGCGGCGCGGGGGATGCAGGCGAGGCCGGGGCAGGGGAGCGTGACGCGCGGTACCGCGGCGACCTCCGCGATGAAGCGGGCCCGCGCGCTTGACGACCCGGGCGTCCGGCATAGGTTTCAGGCCATGACTTCACGTACTCGCAGGACCGGGCCGGCGACGCCGTCGCACGCGTCGTTGAAGTTTTCCGCGATCAACGCCATTCTCCTGCTGCTCGGCCTGGCCGCCATCATCGGCGGCTACGTCCTCCTCGCAGGCGGCTCCACGGTGGCGGCACCCCTGCTCCTCGTCCTCGGCTACGCCGTCCTCATCCCCCTCGGCATCATCCTCTGACCGCCGCGGGTCAAGGGGCCTGTGGCCGGCAGGTGCTGACTCCGATAAGACTGTAGAGCGGACACCAGCCCACTGCGGCAGTCAGCAGCGGCACCAATCCTATGAGGCCCCACGGTGTCTGCGGGCCCACGAATACGAGGCTCAGCAGCACGAGGCCGAGGACGACGCGCGCAGCACGATCCAGGGAACCCTGATTCCTGGTGATCACGGGCAGCTCCTGAGGAAGGTCGGTGTGGCGCCGCGCCGGGCGGCTGGGTGCACAGTAGGTGGAGGGGTGCCCAGGCCGCCAGAGGTACGAAAAGCCGGGGTGGGTGCTGCCAGCCGGCTCGGCTGACGGTTCCGTGTAATGCTTTGTATACCAAGAATTTCCGCCCCTCCACTTGATATGCGGGGCTCGGACGGGAGCTCTGCCACTATCAAATCGCGGAAACTCCCGGACGGACCCTGGGTGATTGTCCCTACAGTGTGCCCGGGCGGCTGGCATTCCATTGCTTGAACGGACGACAAACCTATCCGGGGAGCCATCATGAACGGCTACATCACGGACATCGAGCGGGACACGCTCGCGAACGAGGACTTTCGCCGGGTCCTCTTTACCGGGCAGAACATGCAGCTCGTGCTCATGACGCTGCAGCCGGGTGAGGACATTGGTCTCGAGACACACGATCAACTCGACCAGTTCATCCGCATTGAGGCTGGCAACGGGGTCACGCGTTTGAACGGCGAGGAGAGTCTGCTGGAGCCTGGCAGCATCGTCGTGATCCCGGCGGGCGTCGAACACAACATCATGAACACCTCGAAGAGCCAGCCGCTGCGGCTGTACACGCTCTACAGCCCGCCCGGGCACGCGGACGGAACGGTCCACCACACGAAGCGGGACGCCGCACTGGCGGAACAGCACTGAGAATGCCGACCGCCGGCGGGTCCTGAAGACGAGCGATTCAAGATGGATACTCTGCTATTCAGCAGTCGCAGTATCTGGACGATGCTTCACGGCATCGTCCTGGGCGGCGGGGGTCTGCTTGCGGTAGCGGCCGCGTTGTTCGCGATGATCGCGATGCGTACTACACCCCCAGGCGACGCCGCGGCTGCACAATCCCGCTATCTGGCGTGGCTGCTCGTCGCCACGTCCGTGCTGCTCTGGGCAGCCGTGCTCGCGGGAACCTATGTCTCGTTTCCCGCCTATCGGGCGGCGCCACCGGAAGGCCTCACCGACCTCAGTGCGTATCCGCGCGAGTTGATCCGGTCGAATCCGGCGACCGCGTGGCTGCATTCGTTTGCAATGGAGAGCAAGGAGCACATGCCGTGGATCGCGGCGATGCTGGCAACGGGCGTGGCCTTCGTCGCGTCGCGTTATCGTGAGCAGCTGATGCACGACGACAAACTGCGCAGGATCGCCGTCGGCTTGCTCACGCTGACTCTGATGCTCGTCGCGGGCGTGAGCTTCCTTGGCGTTCTCATTAACAAGGTTGCTCCTCTCGAGTAGTGGCAGGATAGAACAATGTCGACCAGAGTGCCCTCCTCGGGGGGGCTCCCGAATGGCGCCGCGCTCGCGGCATTCGCCGCGGCCGGAGTCGGAGCGTTCGCAATGGGACTCATCTCACTGCTCAATGCGACAGGCTTCCTTCCTGTGCCAACGTTGTACGGTCCTGCGGGCGGCGTAACGGGTCGCACGACACTCGCAGTGCTCATCTGGTTGATCGCGTGGGGAACCCTGCACCGTCAATGGAAGGACCAGGATCTGGAGACGGGCGGCGTCCATGCGGCTGCAATCGGGCTCACCGGCCTTGGAATTCTGCTCGCATTACCGCCCGTATGGTCCCTGTTCGAATAGGGGCGTCGATCACAGTGCGATGCCGTCCGCGGCGCGGGAGTCGGCAGGGGGGTCTCGTTTGCACATACGTACGCCCTCGAGGCCGTGGGCCCCGCGTACGCGGAGCGAACGAGGCAGCCGCAATCGTAGCCATCGGTCGCACGACGCGGTCCGGTTGATTTCCCGACGCAATCCGGCGAGAATACTGTCGCACGCGCGCTTAGCTCAGCTGGTCCAGAGCACCTCGTTTACACCGAGGGGGTCGGGGGTTCGAATCCCTCAGCGCGCATTGGTGAGGCGTTTGTCACCCTGATGCCCGGGCCGCCTTCGGGGACGACGGACCGGCCGGGGACCGCGCGATCCTCGGCCTAGTGCGACTCGCGCGCTGCGCCCAGGGACCATTCGAGTCCGACGGCGAATCGGCGGGGCGCGCCCACCATGATGCCTTCGACGCGCTCCGCGATGTAGACGGCATTCCGCAGGTTGTCCATGCTGGCGAAAACCGTTCCCCTCCCGCCGCCGACGGGATGGTTCGCCGTGAGCCCGAGGATGACGTGGCCGGCGATGAGTCCGGCCTGTCCGTCGGCTGCGGGCGCCCGGGTATTCAGGTCGTCGGCGTACTGGTCCGAGGTGTACGATCCCCGGACCACGATGGTCGCACCGCCGGCTGATGCGAGTCCGGCTGTCGCGCTCAGGAGGTGCGTCGGGGCGAAGGGCACCCGGTGTCCGCGAATCGGGGTGGTACCGTCCACCGCGCTGGTGACATCGCTCGCGTAGTTCGCGCGGTGCACGAGGGTGTACGTTGCCGATGCCAGCGGACGGATGCCGCGGCGGGTGATGTTCTCCAGGTGCGCGAACACCTCCAGTCCCTGGTGGAGGGTTCTTCCGGCATTCACGAACCGCTGACCTGCCCCTGCCTGGCCGCCCTCGACGATCTGGTTGCGGAAGTCGATGCGGAATGCCGTCGCATCCAGGTCCATCCATGCCGTGGGCCTGGATCGGACGCCCACCTCGTAGTTCCAGCTCAGCTCCGGATCCACCTGCACGATGCCCTGTCCCGGCTGCGGACTCAGCACATCGCCGGGACGGGGCGGCGCGAATCCGCGGTGCACGCCGGCGAACAGTGTCGCCCGGTGCCCGAGCCCGCGGGTGGCTCCGACACCCGGCAGCCACTGCGTGTGGCGGCTACGGTCGGCCGCGTCCGTCATGCGGTTCCGGTTCCCGGTGGCCACGTGCTCGACGCGCAGTCCGGGCGTGACGGCCCATGCGCCACGGCCGACGCTCAGCCGCGCGAAAACGGCGTACGCGTCGGCGTCCAGGACGTTGTCCCTGCTCAGGCTCGCGCCCCCGTCGAACGGTCGCGTACCCAGGAACTGGCGACGTTCGGCGCGTTCGATATGGATGCGCGCGCCGGCATCCAGATTGGCGAGCGTCGTACCCTCCCGCAGAGTGACGTGGAATCGCTGTTCCAGCCCGCCGAAGCGATATCGCCTGGGCCTGCCCTGGTAGCCGCAGTCGGCCATGCTGAGGGCGTCGTCGGCGCAGCCAAAGTTCCGGGCATAGGCATCAGTCCCGAAACGGTCGCTGGAGCTGCTCGCCTGGCGCCACGACGTCCGCTCCACCGTCTGGCCATACACGACGGTCGTGGCGCGGCCGGTGCCTGCAAGCGATCGCTGGTAGGCCGCCTGCACGGAACGGCGCCTGAGGTCGAACCGGTCGGCGGGCGACGGGTTGTGGAACGGGTCGGCCTCGAACTCCGCCTGGGTCAGGCCCGCCTCGCCCCAGAACGAGTCCTCGCGGTAGGTGGCGCCCCTGAACAGGATCGAGCCGGCTGCACCGAGGTCCAGCAGAATCTGTCCGGCCAGATCGTCCACGTCGTGCCGCGCACCACGCTGCGGACCCTCCGCCTGCCGCCGGGTGAAGGACATTGATGCCGCGTGGCGTCCGATACCCGTCCCGGCCGTCACGTGGCCGGTGCGGCGGCCCCTGTCGCCCGCCCTGATCAGGATG
>DATHVO010000075.1:0-4174 GCA_035461265.1 Longimicrobiales bacterium | reverse complement strand
TTCGTGGGCGGCTCCGCAGGCCTCATCACGAGCCTCGCCGTGCACGTTGCGCAGCTGGCCGACGATCCGAACGCCTTCGTCGTCTGCATCCTGCCGGACACCGGCGAACGCTACCTCTCGAAGATGTACAACGAGGAGTGGATGCGTGAGAACCGGCTGCTCGAGCCGGAGCGTCTCTCTGCGGCCGACATGCTCGCGCGCAAGGGCGGTGACGCGCCGGAACTGGTGACGGTCGAGCGTGCGACGAAGGTGCGCGAGGCGCTCCGGCTCATCACCGACTACGACATCTCGCAGCTGCCGGTCACGGAAGGCGCGGAATGCGTCGGCTCGGTGGCGGAGTCGCTGGTCATGTCGCGCATCATCGAGAACCCGCGCGTGCTGGACGACACCGTCGAGTCCATCATGGAGGCGCCGTTCCCCGTGATCGAGGGGGACCTGCCGATGAGTGCGGTCGGACGGCAGCTCACGCGCCAGTGTCCCGCCGTGCTGGTGCGGCACGACGGCGTGCTGTCGGGAATCATTACTCGATATGACGTGGTGAGATACCTGGCGAACTGACGTGAGCGGGAGCGGGAGCGTTTGCGTTTGCGTGGGCGTGAACGGCAGAATAGCGGGTGCTACCGAGACCTCCCGCCGCGCGGGCACGCGCCCTCCCACGTAAACGCTCCCGCTCACGCTCCCGTCCGTTAACCGGAATGGCCGTATCGCCCGCGCCGCCTTGGCGGGGACCTTGCATAGTGGACCCCGAACGCAAAAAGGGGAGTCGATGGCGGACAGGTTGAAGATCGCCGTGTTGTTCGGCGGCACGAGCTCGGAGCGGGACGTGTCCATTGCGAGCGGGGCGCAGGTGGTGCAGGCGCTGCGCAAGCTGGGTCACGAGGTGGTGTCGGTGGACACGGCCACGGGGGTGCTCGACGGTGGTGCGGAGCAGGCGATGCTGGCGGGCAACGTGCCGGAGCTGCCGCCGGAGGAGGAGGCGCTGGACATGCTCCGGACGGGTGACGCCACGGCAATCACGCGGGCGCCGGAGCTGAACCAGGTGGACGTGCTGTTCCTGGCGCTGCACGGCGGCTCGGGCGAGGGCGGCCAGTTGCAGGCGCTGCTGGACATGACGGGCATACCGTACACGGGCAGCGGCATGCTGGGCAGCGCCGTCGCCATGGACAAGGACATCGCGAAGCGGCTCATGCTGCTGGCGGAGGTGCCGACGCCCGAGTGGCTGATGGCGCCCGTGCTGCAGGAGGACGTCGAGCGCGCGATCGGGTTCCCGTGCGTGGTCAAGCCGAGCAAGCAGGGCTCGACGGTGGGGCTCACGATCGTGCGGGAAGCGGGCGACCTGGAAGCGGCAGTGCAGCTGGCGGCGAAGTTCGACGACGAGGTGATGATCGAGCGCTTCATCCCCGGCCGCGAGCTGACCGTTCCGATCCTGGGCGACGAGCCGCTGCCGGTCGGCGAGATCTTCCCGATGAACGAGATCTTCGACTACGCGTCCAAGTACCAGCCGGGCGGCGCCGAGGAGGTGTTCCCGGCGGACCTGACGGGGCCGCAGGTGATCGAGGTGCAGTCCCTGGCCATGCGCACGCACCGCGCGCTCAAGCTGCGCGGATTCAGCCGCGTCGATTTCCGGCTCGACGAGAATGGCGTATTCTGGTGCCTGGAGGCGAACACGCTGCCCGGCATGACGGCCGCGAGCCTGTTCCCCAAGGGAGCGCAGGCCGCCGGCATGTCCTTCCCGCAGGTGTGCGACGCCATCTGTCGCATTGCGATCGAGGAACACAGGCAGCGACGTCGGGTTTAGTGCTCTACAGCGCGGATGCGCCGCGCGCGACGAGGCGACTTCATGGCTTACCGCGGTAACATATCCTTCGGCTTCGGCCTCACCCCGTGGGTGAAGAACCTGATCATCGCCAATGCGGCGGTGTTCCTGGTCGACTACATGATGGGCGGCGTGTTGCGCTCCTACATGGCGTTCGTGCCCGCGCGCGTCCTGGTCGAGCCGTGGACCCTCATCACCTACATGTTCTCGCACGGCAACTTCTGGCACCTCTTCTGGAACATGCTCGGGTTGTTCTTCTTCGGCCCGCCCCTCGAGGCGCGCTGGGGCTCGCGCGAGTTCCTGAAGTTCTACCTCATCGCAGGACTGGGCGGTGCCGCGCTCTCCTTCCTGCTGGCCTTCTCCAGCCCGATCATCGGCGCGTCCGGCGCGGTGTACGGCATCATGCTGGCCTTCGCCATGAACTGGCCGGACTCGCCCATCTACATCTGGGGCATCCTGCCCGTCCCGGCGAAGTACCTGGTCGGCTTCCTCGCCGTGTTCTCGCTGCTCTCGATGTGGGGCGGCAATGGCGGCAACATCGCCCACGCCGCCCACCTCGGTGGCTTCGCCGCCGGCTTCATCTACCTGAAGTTCGCGGGCCCCGGCGGCGGCGCGGCCGGGTTCCGGAAGATGATGAACAAGCGAAAACTGAAAGTCGTCTCCGTGGAGGAGCAGCCGCGGCCTCGCACCGTCCCCGGCAGCGCCGGCCCGACCGTGCGCCGCCGTGGCGGCACCGAGGAAGAGGAAAAGCTGCTGGACGAGCTGGACCGGGTGCTCGAGAAAATCAGCACGCAGGGGATGAGCAGCCTGACCGCGCAGGAGCGGAAGCTTCTGGATGAAGTGAGCAGACGGTACCGGACAGACTAGTTGCGGGTTGGGGGTGGGGTTGGGGCACGGCGGGTTGGGGGTGGGGGTGGGGAACTTCAGGATAGGGTTGGGGGACGGCGGGCACGGCGGGGCGCCTTGCTTCGCGGCGCGAACGGCGGGGTAGGGGCGGCCGGGCGACTTCGGCCTGACTTCGTGGAAGTCGGCCGGTCTGGCCATGGAGGTGCCCCGTCTGGTGTGGCATGTTCGCGGGTATGGCGAATGCGAACTCTGTCGAGGTATCCGGTGGTGGCCGGGAGCACGGGCCGGAGGGGCTGCGGGTGTATCACGCGGCGCTCGAACTGGCCAACCTGGTCGACGAGTTGCTCCGGGTCTGGCCGTGCCGGCAGGACCTGCGGGACCAGTTGCTCCGCTCGGTCGACTCGGTGATCTACAACATCGCCGAGGGCGCCGGGCACTTCAGCCCCGGCATGAAGATCCGCTCCTACGAGCTGGCCGCCGGATCCGTCGCCGAAGCCCGCGCCGCGCTCCACCGCCTCCACAACGCCCACCCCCGCGCCGACACCCGAGCCGCCCGCGAGTTGACGTTCTCGATCGCCCGCATGCTCACCGCCCTCACCCGCTCGATAGAACGCCGCCGTGCCTGAGGCGGCCCCTGACGGTGCGCCCGTGAGGTGCCCGTCGAGATGACCGGCGGGAGCCGCAGAGCCCCGTCGCCCCGCCGTAACCCCGCCGTAATCCCGCCGTAACCCGCCGTAACCCGCCGTCCGCGCCGCGAAGCAAGGCGCCCCGCCGTCCCCACCCCCACCCTGCCGTTCCCCACCCCCACCCCGAACCCGCCGTGCCCCAACCCCACCCCGAACCCGCCGTTTCCGGACGGATTTTCAGTGTTTCACCCACTCCCCCAACCCTTGACCCCCGGCTAGCCTCTCTCTACGATAGCGGTCCCCCTCACGCCTCGATGTCCCGTCTCAGGAGGTGCAGACGATGTCTGGTGCGAAAGAGTACCCCTCTGGCCAGATCCGCAACGTGGTGATGCTCGGCCACGGCGGCTCCGGCAAGACCACCCTGATCGATGCGCTCTGCTTCGCGACCGGCACGTCGCGCCGGCATGGCAGTGTGAAGGACGGCACGGCGCTCACCATGTACACGGACGAGGAGATCGCCCACGGCATCTCGATCCAGTGCTCGGTGGCCTACGCGGACTGGCACGGCATCAAGGTCAACCTGCTCGATACCCCCGGATACCTGGACTTCACCGGCGATGCGATCGCCGCCACGAGGGTCGCCGATGGGGCTGTAATCGTCCTGGGCGCCACGGCGGGCGTCGAGGTGGGGACGGAAAAAGTCTGGGAATACTGCGAACCGCGTGGTATTCCCAGACTCTTTTTCGTCTCCATGATGGACAAGGACAATGCGGACTTCGACAAGGTCTGCGACGAGATCCGGCTGCACATGTCGGAGCACGCGATCGCGGCGGAGCTGCCGATCGGCGAGGGTGACAAGTTCCGCGGCATCGTGAACCTGTTCACG
>DATHVO010000074.1:0-9362 GCA_035461265.1 Longimicrobiales bacterium | reverse complement strand
GCACGCGGCGATGCCGAAACGGCAACCGCGCTGCGGGCCCGGGCCGACGCCTACGTCGCGGCCGTCGAGGAGCACGGCTGGGACGGCGAGTGGTACCGGCGCGCGTACTTCGATGACGGCACGCCCCTCGGCTCGGCCACGAACGTTGAGTGCCGCATCGATGCCATCGCCCAGAGCTGGAGCGTGATCTCGGGAGCCGGCGACCCGGCACGCCAGGCGCGCGCCATGCGCGCCCTCGACGAACACCTCGTGCGCGACGATGCCGGCGTCATCATGCTGCTCACGCCACCGTTCGACGAGATGCCCCAGGACCCCGGCTACATCAAGGGCTACCTGCCCGGCGTCCGCGAGAACGGCGCGCAGTACACGCACGCCGCGCTCTGGGCGATCCTGGCACACTGCAGGCTCGGCCACGGCGAGCGCGCCGTCGAGCTGTTCCGGATGATCAACCCGCTGATGCACGCGGCGACGCCCGAAGGCGTGGCCAGGTACAAGGTCGAACCATACGTCGTCGCCGCGGACGTCTACACCGCGGACGGTCAACTCGGCCGCGGCGGCTGGACCTGGTACACCGGGTCGGCGAGCTGGATGTACCGCGTCGCGCTGGAAGCCATCCTCGGCTTCGAGAAGCATGGTGACCGGCTGCGGATACGACCGTGCGTGCCGTCGTCGTGGCCGGAGCTCTCCATCGATTACCGCTTCGGCCGGAGCAACTACCACATCACTGTCCGCTCGCCGGGGCTGGTGCGCCCGGGTGAGGCGGTGATCACGCTCGATGGCTTGCGGGTGGAGGGCGAGGCGATTCCGCTGACGGACGACGGGCGGACGCACGAGGTGGTGGTGACGCCGACCCGAGTGATTACTGAAACACGCTGAAAGGCTCGACATCATGTGCCACAGAGTCCAGTGCCACGATTGCGGCAAGCCCACCTGGGCCGGCTGCGGCCGCCACATCGAGCAGGCTCTCGCCGGCGTCCCGGCGGATCAGCGCTGTACCTGTCCTCGCCGGAAGTCCTTCTGGCGCCGGCTGCTGGGACTCTGACGCCGGAAGGCGCGGTCCTCTCGCTGCATGCCCCACACCCGCCGCCCTTGACTTCCCCGCGGGCCGCAGCGGACTATGGATTCCAGACGTCCCCCACACCCCGAACCGGTAGGCCAACGTGCGCGCTCCAGGGCCGGCCTCGCTCCTGTCTGCGGTTGTCATTGTTTTACTCGCCGGCTGCTCCGAACGACCCATGGCGCCGGAGCCGGGACTCGATGGACCCGCCTTCGCCGCGGCACCCGGCAGGAAGCCAGTCAAGCCGCCGCCGGAGCAGAACTCCTTCGTCGACCACCTCGACACGTACGACACGTCGCGCTGGCTGAAGGCGGACGGCTGGAAGAACGGGTCCCCCTTCGACAATGCGTGGCGCGCCGACCACGTCGTCTTCGCCGGCGGGCGGATGACGCTCCTGCTCGATGACCAGCCCGCGCTTGGCGAACCGTACTCGTCGGGTCACTACCAGACACTGGGCTTCCACGGCTACGGCTGCTACGAGGCCAGCATGCGCCCCGTCGCGCACCCCGGCGTGGTGACGTCGTTCTTCACCTTCGCCGGTCCCTACGACAACGGCGGCAACGGCCGGCACAACGAGATCGACGTCGAGTTCCTGGGGAACCGGTTCCACGCGGACCAGACCTGGGTGCAGTTCAACTTCTACACGAACGACGACACCTACGCCTCCCGCAACGAGTACCTGCACCCCCTCGGCTTCGACGCGGCCGCGGGCTTCCACCGCTACGGCTTCCGCTGGACGTCGTCCGGGATCGCATGGTACGTCGACGGCCAGCAGGTCTACGCCGTCCCGAACTCGCCCGCGAACCCGACGCCCAGTGCGGCGGAGTCCCTCCAGAAGATCATGATGAACGTCTGGCCGGTGGACGCGACGGCGTCGGCATGGGCCGGCACGTTCGTCTACCCGGGGGAACCCCTCACGGCGGAATACCAGTGGGTGCGTTTCGTGAGAGGCGAGGGCTGCACGTTCGACAACCCGCCGGTGGAGGCGGAACCGCCGCCGGCCGGCGACCCCGCGGCGCTGCTGGTCGCGGCGGTCTCCCTCGAGCTCACCGCCCGGAACATGCAGGTCGTGGCCCGGGTCAGCGTCATCGACGGCGCGGGACGTCCCGCGGCAGGCGCCACCGTTGACGGCGCATGGTCCGGCGTCATTACCGCCGGCGACACGCGCCGCACCACGGGCACGGATGGCGTGGCGACCTTTTACTCGGCGCGCTCGAAGAGTAGCGGGCAGGTCACGTTCTGCGTCACAGGAGTCGCCCGGGCGGGCTCGGCCTACGAGCCCGCGGACAACGTCGTCACGTGCAGCACCATCTCGAAATAGACGCCTGCACTCTCTGCCTGGAAGCGTGAATATGTCTGCGCCCGGAACGACGTATCGCCGCCTCAGCCTGGCCGCCGCCCTGGCGGCGCTTGCGTCAGCGCTCCCCGGCGGCCTCGCCGCGCAGGTGGTGCGCGACGCCGCCGGCATCTTCCCCGATGGCGCCGTTGCCGAGGTGATCTTCGCCGATGGCGTCTTCACGGAGGGGCCGGCCATGGGTCCGGACGGTCTCCTCTACTTCAGCGACATCACATCGCCCGCGCGGTCGGGCAACCAGGCGGGCTACATCTGGAGACTGGACCCCGCCACGCGGCACGCGGAGATCTGGCGATCGCCCAGCGGCATGTCCAACGGGCTCGCCTGGGACGGCGAGGGCCGGCTCGTGGCGGCCATGGGTGCGAACTTCGGCGGCCGGGCCATCGTCCGGACCGACCTCCGCACCGGACGCAGCGTATTCCTCGCCGGGCTCTACAACGGCCGCTCCCTCAACTCGCCGAACGACCTCGTACTCGACGCCGCGGGACGGGTCTACTTCACCGACCCGCGCTACGTGGGCCACGAGCCGGTGGAGCAGCCGGTGGAAGGCGTCTACCGCATCGACACGGACGGGTCCGTCACCCGCATCATCGACGACGCGGGCAAGCCCAACGGCGTCGCGGTCTCCCCCGACGGACGCACCCTCTACGTGGCGAGCAGCGAGTGGCCCGTGCGTACGGGGTTCAACGCCGTCCTGGCCTGGGACCTCGGGGACGACGGCTCCGTGTCGAACATCCGGACGCTCATCGACTTCCGGCCTGACGCCGGCCCCGACGGCATGGCCGTGGACGTCGACGGGAACATCTACATGGCGCGGCCCAGCGCGGACCCCGGCGTGTACGTCGTCTCGCCAGGGGGCGATGAGCTCGCCTGGCTGCGCCTGCCGGACAACCCCACCAACGTGGCCTTCGGCACCGGCGAGCACGCCCGCACACTGTTCATCACGGCCGGCCCCCGGGTGTACGCCGTGCCGACGTCACGGAGTGGCTTCCATCCGAACTCGTGGAGTGGGGCGCGACGGCAATAGCAAGAGCGCCGAGGACGCCAATGACGCCAGCGGCCGCCGCGGCATTCCAGACCGAGATTTCCACCGGCGTGCGCCCGGCATAGGCCTGGGCCAGGAGGCCGGCGCAGAGAAGAAGCCACCCGACGCCGGCAACGTGAATCAGCGCGTTCCGGAGACTCGGCTTGACGCCGCGCGCCCGCGCCACGAGGGCCAGCAGCGGAATCGCCTGGATGCCGTGCAGTCCGGCAGCATGCACCGGCATCAGACTGCCCGCGGGGCCTACGACCCGGCCCGACAGCGCGCTCATCGCCACCCCCACGCCGAATGAGAAGGCTATGCCGGCGAAGCCGTATCGAATCGCGGTACGGACGTCGGTTTTGTCAGCCATCGTCGTGGAGCGAAAGAAGCGCGCGGCCAGGATGGCCGTGAGGAGGATCAATAGCAGGGCGGTGACGCCGAAGACCGCGCCCGCCGCCTGGTCGACCGTGGTCCCTGCGGTGGTGAAGCGAGGATCCAGCCCCCGGATGGCCTGTACAGTCTCGATGCCGAGGAAGTAGACGCCCATCACGACCAGCACCGTGACCCAGCGCAGTCGCGCCCCCGCAGTGAACCCCGCGAGGGGGACAAGCGCCGCCGTCGTCAGGAAGAAGATTCCTGAGCCCACCTCGAATCGCAGGGCGTCCATCAGGCGACCCTCCGGCTCGACGAACCACCCGCCGTTCAGCAGCGCCGCGACGGCGCAGGCGGCACCCAGCACCAGGCCGAGCAGCCCCAGTCCGACGAGGGCCGGTTCCCACTCGAGGCGCAATCGAACCACGCGTATCACGCGGTGTCCGGATTCCAGCGCTCGCCCCACGCCGTGGTGCGAGCCCGCCGCCGCGTGATCCGGAGGACGTAGTACGTCAGGAAGCCGACGGGACCCAGCATGAGGGTCGCAACCAGAATGACGGACTGCAGCCAGATCGGCACGTAGCGGTGCTGCATGTTGTCGCGGTAGATCAGCAGGCCGACCACCTGATCGAACGCGAGGATGTGTATCCAGGCGACCAGCGCCAGTCCCTCCGTCTGCAGCAGGCTCAGCACGCCGTCGGCGCTGCCGAAATCCCCCATGATTCCGGGACCGAGGTCCGCCAGAACCGCGACGATCCCGACCGCATACAGGACGGCGAGGTACGCGGGGAAGATGGCGCTCTCGGCCAATCGTCGAGTGCCTCGCCAGAGCGGGATGAAGATCAGCGGAATCCACCCGATGATGGCGAGCCCGGCCAGATCGAAGAGGGTGCGGTACATGGCCTACGATACCATGGCGACTCACCCGGCGGAACCGGCATGTGGAAGGACCCGCTGGACATTGTCCCTCGGAGCGGGTACAGTTGGCCTTCCCCCTTCAACAACGCGGCCGCGGAAGCCGCGAGGAGCCCGGATGCGATCACGCCTGCTGTCGCCTCGTGCACGCTGGTCAGGTGCAGCCATCCTCGTCGCGATCCTCGCGACCGCCGACGGTGCCGCCGCGCAGTCCGACCGTGGCGCCCTCTCACGGGACGCGTTCGATGCGCTCGTCCACCGCGTGGACAACGCGGGCCGGTGGGGCGCCGGGGACCAGAGCGGCACGCTGAACCACATCACGCCGGAGGTGAGACGCGCCGCGGCGGCGGAGGTGCGAGCCGGTCTGACGATCTCGCTGGGCCGCGAGTTCGTGGCCGGTGCGGTGGAGGGGGCGTTCGAGCCGGCCGGGATCGACTTCCTCATCGTGTCGGACAGCCTTCTCGGCCCGAGCGACGGCTCGGCGGTGTGGACCGCGGAGCGGCTGACCATCATCTACCACGGCTGGGCCTTCTCGCACGTGGACGCGCCGTCGCACATCAGCTACAAGGGCCGCGGCTACAACGGCCCGGCGACCCGGTCCGCCGCGGGCGAGCCGGAACGGAACCGTGTCGATGCCATGCGCGATGGGATCGTGACCCGCGGCGTCCTCGTGGACGTTCCGCGCCTGCGCGACGTGCCGTTCGTGGAGGGTAGCGCCGTCGTGACCCCTGCCGACCTCACGGCATGGGAGGAGCGCACGGGCGTGCGGGTCGGCGCGGGCGACGTGGTCCTGTTCCGTGGCGGCCGCGGTTCGACCGAGGCCGCCCGTGCCGGCGCCAGTGCCTTCGCCGCACTGCACCCCACCGCCGCGGAGTGGCTCCACGAGCGCGGCGTCGCCGCCGTCGGTGTGGACGCCTCCGCGGATCCAGGCACATCCCTGGTGGCCGGCATTACGTCGCCGTTCCACGTCCTCGCCCTGGTGGCCATGGGCATGCCCATCTTCGAGAACCTCGACCTCGAGGTGCTGGCCGGCGAAGCGGCGAACCGGTCGCAGTGGACGTTCATGTTCGTCGCGGCACCCCTCGACATCCGCGGCGGCACCGGCTCGCCGCTGAACCCGCTGGCGGTGTTCTGACGGAGTGCACGAGCGCCGCATCTGATTTGCGCGCCCGCACGCCTGTCGTCAGGTTGGGATGCAGGACACCCTCGACCTCGCGCAGACGGGAGACGCACATGCCCGGGCATCCGCACGATCTCGACCAACTCGCACGCTTCCCCCTCATGCAGGCGCTCTTCGGACGACGGGCTCGCCGCTTCGGGCTCGGGATGGAGATCCCGTCCGGTCCCCTCGCCTACACGTCACGTCATCCGCCGGTCCCGCTCTCCGAGCTGGAGAAGGCCATCCTCGTCGCGGCGGCGACCGGCGTCTCCGGCTGGCACTTCGGCGTGCCGTTCGGACCCGCCCGCCCCTCGGAGCACGGCCAGTTCACGCAGCGCTTCACCGGCCGTACCGGGCCCACCGCGGCGGGACTCGGAACACCCGTCCTCTTCCACACCGACGACGACGGGACCTGGCTCACGAACACGCGCGACGCACGGCCTTCCCGGATGCGGGAGCTGGAGTCCGTGGACGAGGACGTCGACCGCATCCTCGCCGTCTGCCGCGAGCATACCGTCCGCCTGAGCGACCGGCGGCTGGACCTGCCGGCCGCGCCCGGCCACATGATGGAGCCCAACTTCTGGATGGCCAACGCGAAGGGCTCCACGCTCTTCATGCCAATGGGCGACGTGAGCGAGCAGCTCCTGGGCATCCTCGCCATCTTCCTCGCCAACGGCTACGTCATCAAGGACGACCGGGCGAAGCGGGCCGCCGGCGACCTCGCGCCCTTCATCCGCTCAGGCCTCCTGAACGCGGACAGGGCCTTCCCCCTCTCCGTCCTCGAGCTCAGCACCTACGAGGCGAGCACCATGGAGCTGGCCTTCATGGGCCATAACATCGTTCTCGCCCTCCAGGCCATGGGTCTCGGCGGTCTCTTCTTCAATGGCGTCAACCGGTGGAGCGTGCTGGGGGCATTCGCAGCCGACGGCGTGAACGGACTGGGCTTCCGCTTCACCACCGACGAGCGCTGGACCACGCCGAACCCCGTCGGCCTGGCCGGCCACTTCGAGGCCCTCTGCCCGCCCTTCCAGTCGGACATGCGGAGCGCAGTGGAGACTTTCGTGCAGCGCAGGTTCGGCCCCGGTGGCGCCTATGAGTCCAGTGCGCAGGGACCGTGGCAGGACGGCGCCAGGGTGAAGGGGAGCGTCACGCCGTACAGCGGGGAGTTCATCGACTGCATGAGCACCGTCGCGCAGTACATCCTGGATACGTACGGGAAGTTCCCGGCGAGCGTGCCGACCATCGCCCTCACCGGATACGTCCAGGCGCAGCACATCGACACGGAGTTCTACGACGAGCACTACGCCGCCGGCGCATACCTCGAGACACACGCCGCCCACATGGAACGCTGGCATGGCACGTGACGCCTGACGCATTCGAGCTGCCGGACGGCATCCTCATCGGCCACTGGACGGATGCCGCGGCGCGCACGGGTTGTACCGTCGTCCTCGTCCCGGACGGCGCGACCGGCGGCGTGGACGTGCGCGGCGCGGCAGCCGGCACCATCGGCACGGACTCGCTGCGCCCGGGCGCGCGCATCGGGAGCGTGCACGCCGTCCTGCTAACGGGCGGCAGCGCCTTCGGCATGGCGGCGGCCGGCGGTGTTCAGCGCTACCTCGAGGAGCGGGACATCGGGCTGGCCATCCGGACAGTGCACGTACCCATCGTGGCGGGCGCCGTCATCTTCGACCTGCTCGTGGGCCACGCCGGCACCCGCCCCGACGCTGCCGCCGGCTACGCCGCCTGCGCCGCGGCGGCGAGCACGTCAGTGATGGGCGCTGTTGGCGCCGGCACGGGAGCGACCGTCGCCAAGGCGGGAATCGGCAAGGCGCGGCCCGGCGGTCTCGGCATCGCCAGCGCACGGGCCGGCGATGCCATCGTCACCGCCATCATGGTCGCCAACAGCGTCGGCGGGATATGGGACGACGAGGCGCACGAGTGGATCGCGCCCCTGAAGGGCTGGGATGGCGCGTCCGAGCTCGTGCCGGGTGCGAATACGACCATCGGCGTCGTGGTGACCGACGCAGTCCTCACGCGGGAGCAGGCAAACCGCGTCGCGACGGTATCACACGACGGCATCGCCCGCGCCGTCCGGCCCGCCCACACGATGTACGACGGCGACACCATGTTCTGCCTGGCGACGTGCGCCGTCGAGGCGCCCTACGACCTCGTCGAGGTCGTGGCCGCCCAGGTCGTCGCCCGCGCCATCGCGCTGGGCGTGCGCGCGGCGCAGTAGCATGAGCGAGCTGGACGACGAGTTCCCACCAGGCGACGGCGTGGCTGATCTCATGGCGCGCATCGTCTGCCCGTACTGCGGCGAGGCGATCGACCTGGTCATCGACCCCGGCGGCGGCACGGTGCAGGAATACGTCGAGGACTGCGAGGTCTGCTGCAGGCCGCTGCAGCTGAGCGTGAGCTGGGGCGACGACGGTTCCGCCAGCGTCGAGGCGGTCACCGACGACGACGGATGACTCTGACGTCATGCCCGCGCGCGTCGTCGCACCACCAGCCCGCCGCCTGCTACCGCCGCTCGTAGACCATCCGCTGCGGGAACGGCGTGGCCCGCACGGTGCAGAGGTCCTGAATCAGTTCCAGAGTCACGCGGTTGTTCGCGTACTGGTGCGTCCAGATGGACTCCTGGCCCGCACACGGTCCGGCCTCGTCCGCCATCCGCAGGCGGCCATCGGGGTCCACCCAGTGCCGCCCGGCGTGGGTCGCATTCCCCATCCGCGCGACGAACCCGTGCTCGTTGATGGCTACGGCGTTGTACTGGTCCGACACCGGCTCCACCAGCACGTACGTCCCCGCAGGCACATCGGTGAGCGGTGCCCGCGCTGCCACCGTGGCGCACGCCCCCGCGATCACGGCCACCAAGGCCGCCGGTACGATCCTGGCGAGACTTCGCATTCGATCCTCCCTGAAGTTATCGGCACACACTCCGTGCCGGCGCGCAGATGGCGTGCCAGCCGGGTGGATTGATGCTGCAGTTTTCGGGGTGTTGCTGCGACTGACGGAGCGACCTGGCCTCAGTGCCAGTGGCCGTGCTCCGGGGACCAGACGGCCCCGGGCCACGGCGGCGCTCCAGGCCCCTCGGACCGATTGCCGAAGATCATGGCGCCGGCCACGAGGAGGATGATGGCCGCGGCGATGGCCAGCATGAAGACGGTGACCGGGTTCCGCTTCCGGGCCTGAGACTGTTGCCGCTTCTGCTTCTGCTCCCTGCGACGTGCCTTCTTCGACGACACTCTCACCTCCCGGACCGTTCGTGGAACCGTCATGGTACGGCCGCATTGCTTGCGTGTCCAGCGCGTTGGGCTGCGGGACCGGGACGGCGGCTCACGCGTCGGGCTCGGACAGTCCTCGGTCCGTTCGGCGCCATGGCGCGGGACCGGGACGGCGGTTCACGCGTCGGGCTCGGACAGTCCTCAGTCCGTTCGCACCGGGGGTGCTCACGGCCCTGCGGAACTCGCGCGACGCGTGA
>DATHVO010000073.1:0-10297 GCA_035461265.1 Longimicrobiales bacterium | reverse complement strand
GTCCGCTCCCCCCTCGAATCGGTGCAGGTCGTCGACGGCCTTCTCGAGTGAGCGCATGGATCGTCCTCTTCCGGTTGGAGAGGTGTGGCCGGCGGGCGCCCGCAACAGCGCCCCGCTGCCAGCTTGGTCCTCGCGACGCCGACGTGTCAACCCGTACGGCCCCGGTTCGGGCCGCGGCGTCGTGTCCATCGGGACACTGTGGCCGAGTCCGTACCGCCGGGGCGGGACACTATCCGACAGACCGGACCGCCGGCCCGGACGCCCCGCGTCCGCCGCACCGCCTGCCAGTTCGTCGTCGCGCCCGCCGCTCGAGAGTCCAAGCTTACGGCTGGCAAGGGGTTGGAACGGGGACGTGACAGGTCCCGGGTTACCGCGCGGCCCCCGGCGGCACCCGCGCAGGCACCCGCAAGGAGGGCATACTACGTGCCCCGGATCCGGGTTCAGGCACACGAAACCGGAGATGAACATGCTGACGCTGCGGGACATCATGACGCGGGACGTCGCGACCCTGGGCCCGGACGACACCCTGCGCGATGCCATCACGATGCTGAGCGAGCGTTACATCACCGGCGCGCCGGTGGTTTCCGGCGAGGCAGTTGTGGGCGTGGTCTCGGCCATGGACATCATGGATTTCGCGGCGTCCACCCAGGCCACGGGGGCGGACTCCGCCATGCAGGACGAGTGGCCGCTGGACGATCCCGGACAGGATGCCACCAGCAGCTACTTCACGGAGCTCTGGGACACGGGGGGCGACGGCCCGGAGGAGCACGAGCACGGTCACGATGCGCTGCGGGAGCATACGGTCGGGGAGGTCATGACCCGTTCACTGCTCATGCTCGCGCCGGGCACCGAAATCCACGAGGCCGCCGCGTTCATGCTCGAGCACGGCGTCCACCGACTTCTCGTCGCCGCCGACGGCCGCCTCGAAGGGCTGGTCACCACGACGGACTTCCTCCGCGTCATCGCCGACCGCCGCATCTGACCGTCGCCGGGCTCGTCCGGCCCCGTGGCCCGGCGCAGGCGGCACCGGCGGGGGTTCACCTACCGGCCCCGCGCCGCGGCGCCCGACAGAGTTTCAGCCGTGTGCCTACAGATCGCGCCGTGCCTGCGTCGCAGCTTTGGGATGCCACTTCCAGCGTCAAGGAGTGCACGGATGTCGCTTCCCTTCCGGGATCGCCACGATGCCGGCCGCCAGCTCGCAGGGCTGCTGGCACCGTACATGGACGATCGGGCCGTGGTGCTTGGTCTGCCCCGGGGCGGGATACCCGTGGCGTACGAGATCGCTCACGTCCTCCACGCCGCTCTCGACGTCTTCCTGGTCCGCCACCTGCCAGCGCCCGGAACGCCTGCCACCCGGTTCGGTGTGGTGGGGTCCGGCGGCGTGCGCGTGCTGAAACAGGACGTCATTGCATCGCTCTGCATCGCGGAGCTCGCGGTGGAGGAAATCACGCAGCGGGAGAGCGTGTCCCTCATCGCCCGGGAGCGGACGTACCGCGGGCACCACGCCGTGGAGGACCCCGGCGGCCGCCTGGTCATCCTCGTGGACGATGGGACCACACCGGCCGACGTGCTGATCGAGGCGGTGGACGCGCTGCGGGAACACGAACCACGGACAGTGGTCCTGGCCCTGCCTTTCGTGGCTGCGGATGTCCGGCCCGCCCTGCTGTGCCGGGTGGATGACCTGGTCGTCGTGGCGACCATACCGCCCCCGGTGGACGCGGGCGACTGGTACCACGAGTTCCTGCCCATCTCACACACCGAAGTGCGGGCGCTCCTGTCCCTCTGTCATGCGGAGGCGCAGTCGCGTGCGCTGGCCGGGAGCCTGGAGGCCTGAGCCCGGTCAGCGCGGCGGCGGCTTCCGGTCGTGCGACAGGATGTCGTACAGTAGCACCAGGCCACCGACCACGGCCCCGACGAAGAGCAGGATCGCGAGGCCCGGATAGCCCAGGATCCGGAAGTCGGTATCCACGCGCATCAGCATCGCCGCTCCCACGATGAGCGCAGCCAGGATCAACCCGGCGGTGATGCGGTTGGCGACCTTCTGGATGCCCGTGATGAGTTCGCCCTCGTCAATGGCGTCCACCTTGATCCGCACCTGATTGTCCGCGACGAGGTCCAGCATTCGGTTCAGTCGGCCCGGCAGCTCCTGCACGAACTCGTTCATCTCCAGTGCCGCGGACAGCGCCTGCGTGGGCGACAGCTGGCGGACCATGCGCCGCCGCATCAGCGATGCCGCGTGCCGGCGGATGGCCGCATTCACCTCGAAGTCCGGCGCCAGCGTCACGGCAACCCGGTCGAGGTTGAGCAGCGTCTTCCCGAGGAGCGTCAGCTCGGCCGGCTGGCGGACACCGTTCTCGCCCGAGATCCGCGTGATCTCCACCACCACACGTCCGACGTCGATCTCGCCCATCGTGGAGTCGCCGTGGAGGGACACCAGGCCGGAGATCTGTCGGGTATACTCCGCCCGGTCGAAGCTGTCGAGGCGGGTACCCATGGCCGCGGCGACCTCCGCCGCGTCCTCGCCCTTCCCGTCGCTGACGGCGATGAGGAGCTTGAGCAGCTGCTCCTGCATGCTGCCGGTCACATAGCCGACCATGCCCAGGTCGATGAGGGCGACACGGTCGTCGTCAGTCAGGAACACGTTGCCCGGGTGCGGGTCGGCGTGGAACATGCCGTCCACAAGGATCTGCTTCAGGTAGGCGCGGAAGAGTTGATCACCCAGGCGTTCGCCGTCCAGCTCGATGCGGCGGACGGGCGGCAGCGACGTCACCTTCACGCCGCGTACATACTCCATGGTGAGGACCCGTGACGTCGTGTAGTCCAGGTAGGGCTTCGGGATGACGATGTCCTCGAACTCCCGCAGGTTCTCCCTGAAGACGGCGAGGTTACGGGCCTCCCGGTTGTAGTCGAGCTCGCGGAGCAGGGAAGTCCGGAACTCGCCGAGCATGTCGGAGAGGCCGTAGCGCCGGCCCGTTTCGGTGTGCTCGTCGACGAACTCGGCCACCTCCGCGAAGGCATCGAGGTCGTCGAGGATCTGCTGACGAATGCCCGGCCGCTGCACCTTCACGGCCACGGCCCGGCCATCCCGGAGGGTCGCCCGGTGGACCTGCCCGAGGGACGCTGCAGCGATGGGCTCCCGCTCGAACGTGTCGAACAGCTTCGAGATCCGGACGCCCAGCTCCTCCTCGATGATGGCTTCGGCCTCGGCACCGTCGAAGGGCTCCACGTCGTCCTGCAGCCGGCCCAGCGCCTCCATGTATGCGACGGGCAGGATGTCGGCTCGTGTGGACAGGAGCTGGCCGAGCTTGATGTACGTCGGACCCAGCCGTTCCAGGTCATCGGCGAGTGCGGCGGCGTCCGGCTCGGCGTCGCTGTCCGCCACCCCGTCGTCGTCCACCAGGGCCGACGCCAGACCCGCACTATCCACCAGGTCGCGGCGGCCGTACTTGATGAGGAGGCGCGCCAGGTCGCCGTACCGGCCCAGGTGCTTCGGCTTCAGAGACAGTCCCATTGTGCGTCGTCGTTCGCTGGGGAGGCTGAAGGAAATCGCCGACGTACCCTTGTGCAATCCGCGCGCCGCCGCCTGCGGACCGGAATGCCCGGCGTCCCGCAGTCCCGGGAATCGTTGTATTTGAACGCCGGACCGCGCATCTTGGACGACGCGCTGCGTACCGCGCTGTCCCCAGACCGTAGGCCACGCCGGCCAGCCCGGAGACCTCGTGCCGTCCGCCGCGCGTGCCGCGGGTTGCCGCCGCGCCGGATCCTCCCAGCGTGCCGAACCGTCGTCGTTGAGGAACCATGGCCCGAGACGACCTGTCCGTTTCCGACCCTCTGACAGTCACCGGCTCGACGCCCCTCCTGGACGGGGCCCGGGAACTGGGACCGTACAAGCTCGTCGGGCTCCTCGGCGAGGGGGGCATGGGCGTCGTATACCTCGCCGACCAGACCGCTCCCATCCGGCGGCGCGTGGCCATCAAGGTCCTGAAGCTCGGGATGGACACGGCCCAGGTCGTCGCCCGCTTCGAGTCGGAGCGCCAGGCGCTCGCGGTGATGGACCACCCCAACATCGCCAAGATCCTCGACAGCGGGGTGACGCCCCGCGGCCGGCCCTATTTCGTGATGGAGGTCGCCCACGGCACGCCCATCACGGAGTACGCGGACACCCACCGTCTCGGCACGGCAGACCGGGTCCGGCTCTTCGTGGACGTCTGCAGGGCGGTCCAGCACGCGCACCACAAGGGCGTGATCCACCGGGACCTCAAGCCGTCCAACGTTCTCGTTACCGTGGGCGAGACGGGTCCGCTCGTGAAGGTCATCGACTTCGGCATCGCCAAGGCCGTCGGCCTCGGCCTGACGGACCGCACGCTGGTCACGCAGGCCGGCCAGATGGTCGGCACGCCCGAGTACATGAGCCCGGAGCAGGCGGAGATGTCGGGCCTCGACGTGGATACCCGGACCGACATCTACTCCCTCGGCGTGATGCTGTACGAGCTGGTGGTGGGCGCGCTCCCCTTCGACCTCTCGGCGAAACCGGGTTACGTCATCTCCCATCTGCTCCGCGAGAAGGAGACGCCCCGTCCGAGTACCCGCCTCACATCCATGGGCGATGCCGTGGACGCCGTCGCACGCTGCCGCGGCACCACGCCCGACTCGCTCCGGCGTGAGCTGAAGAGCGACCTGGAGTGGATCATCCTCAAGGCCATGGACAAGGACCGGACCCGCCGGTACGAGACGGCGAACGGCCTGGCGAACGACCTCGAGCGCTACCTCCGCTTCGAGCCCGTGGTCGCGCGCCCGCCGTCTCCGGCGTACCGCGCCCGCAAGTTCGTGCGCCGCAACCGCACAGCCGTCGCCGCAGCGGCCATCGCCGTCATCGCGATCCTGGGCGGCGCGGCAGCGGCGGCGGCAGGCTTCGTCCACGCCCGACGGGAGCAGCTGCGGGCGGAGCGCTCGGCAACCACCGCCGAGCGCGTGGCGGATTTCCTGGTGGACATCTTCCATGTGAGCGATCCCGGCGTCGCTCGGGGGAGCACGATCACCGCACGCGAGATCCTGGACCGCGGCGCCGACCGCATTCGCACCGATCTTGCCGACCAGCCTGCCGTGCAGGCCCGCATGATGCGCGTCATCGGCGACGTCTACCGCCAGCTGGGTCTATACGACGAAGCCCTCGATCTGCTCGCCGGCGCGGTCGCCGTGGCGGAGCGGGCTCCGGACCCGCGGGAAGCCGGCCTCGCCGTGGCGCTCCGGCGCCTGGGCGTCGTGCTCCGCCTGCGCGGCGACTACGCCGGCGCCGCTGACGCCTTCGAGCGCGCCCTCCTCGCCATGGCCGCGGACGGCGAGACGGGCACCGTCGAGCATGCCCGGGTCACCATCGGTCTGGCGAACGTCTACCTCGACCTCGGCCGGCGCGACGACGCCGAGCCCCTGATGAGGGAGGCCCTCGCAATCCAGGAGCGGGTACTCGGTGCCAGCCACCAGGATGTCTCCACCACGCTCATGAACCTCGGCATCATGTACGTGCAGCAGCGCAACGCCGCCGCCGCCGTGCCCTATCTGCGCCGGTCGGTGGAGATCGACGAGCGGAACCTGGGCAACGACCATCCCGACCTGGCGTACTCGCTGCTGAACCTCGGTGCCGCATACCAGATCGAGGGCCGCTACGACGAGGCGGAGCGCGTCTACCGCCGGGCACACTCCCTCTGGCTCACGGCGCTGGGTCCGGATCACCCGAACATGGCGAGCGTGCTGAACAATCTGGGCGAGGCGTACTGGGGGCAGGGGAAGTATGAGGATGCGGAGTCCAGTCTGGTGCGGGCCATGGAGCTGAAGGGCCGCACCGTCGGACGCGACAGCCCGTCCATGGCCAACACGTTAAAGGCCCTGGGGAACGTGTACCGGGACCAGGGCCGCCATGCCGACGCCGAGGCGCTCTACGTGGAGGCGCTGGGGATCCGGGACAGGCACCCGGTCCGGCCGGTGGAATTGGGTGAGCTGCTGGAAGACTACGCCCGCCTGCTGGAGCAGACAGGCCGTGAAGCTGAAGCCGCGGGCCTGCGGCGCCGCGCGGCGGAGAACGCCGCGGGCGCCGCAGACTGAGCCGGCTACGTCCTACAGGGGCGGATCACGCGGATCGCGGGGGATGAGGTCCGGATCGATGTCGAAGAACCGCGTGCCGCACCACAGCAGGATGCGGTAATGGTACACGCCGAAGGGTATGCCCGGCTGGTAGCTCAGCTGGATCGGCTGGTTCGCGGCGCCCTTTCCGGGAGCCGGCTTGCCGAGTCCGGGTGGCCACGGGCGCGGAGTCTCGTTGGCCACGATGCTGAAGGAATCGGCACCGGTCATCTCCCACTGCACTTCGCCGCCGAACCGACGGTCGATCCGGGCGCTCCACGGCCGAACGGCGAGGCCGACGCTGTCCGTATCGCAGCCGGTCACCTCGATCCGTACGAGCCGGTCCTCGGCCATCCGGGCGGCTGTGTCCTGGGCGGTCACAGCCGTTCCGGGCGGGTCCTGCGGTTCCGGTGGCTCCTGCTGTCGAACGCACGAGGTGAGGAGCGCCAGCACGGCAATACCCATCGCTGCGGCGGTGCGTGTCATGGGTCGTCTCCGGTTGCGGTGAGGGTGCGGCGCATCCGGCGCCCGATCCGGGTGGGGTCTGCCATGGCTGGCCTCCGGGGCGGGAGCGGAGCGGCGGGACCTGAGCACGATAATGGTGCCGCCGGCACGGGATCACAAGGAATTCCGCCATGCCGTCCGACCTGACGGGCCCGGTCGCCGGGCTCGCGGCCGCCATGGCCCCGGAGTTCGACATCCTTCGGCTGCTGGGCGAGGGCAGCATGGGCGCCGCGTACCTGGCCCGTGAGCGGGAGCTCCGGCGCCTGGTGACAATCAAGGTGCCCCGCAGCGACATCGCCGCCAGCGACGTGGTCCGCCATCGCTTCGAGCGGGAAGCCCGGGCTGCAGCCAGGATCCGGCACCCGTCGGCCGCTGCCGTCCACCGCATCGGCCGCCTGCCCGACGGCACGCCGTTCCTCGTGCTGGAGTACCTCGATGGCCGCACCCTGGAGGACGTCATCGCGGCCGAGCGCGCCCTCCCACTGCCCGTCTCCATCACCATCCTCGGGCAGTTGGCGGGAGCCCTCGCCGCCGCCCACGCAGAAGGCGTCGTGCATCGCGATGTGAGGCCGAACAACGTGTTCTGGATGGAGGCGTCAGGGCGCGCCGTGCTCGCCGACTTCGGCATGGCAGGCATCCTGGAGTCCGGCGCCGAGGTCGTGACTCGCCTGACCCGCCCCGGCGAGGCCATCGGCGCGCCGGCGTACCGGAGCCCGGAACAGCTCCTCGGCGAGCCCCTCACCCCCGCCGCCGACGTCTACGGCCTCGCCCTCGTGGCCTACGAGGTCCTGACGGGGAGCGGTCCGTTCATGGCGGCCACGGCCGCCGCGCTCGACGCGGCCCATCTCCACCAGCCGCCCCGGGACCTGCGTGACATGTTGCCGGGCGCGCCCCCGCAGCTGGCGGACCTCCTCCTCCGCTGCCTGTGCAAGGATCCGAACCACCGGCCCACGGCCGCGGCCCTGGCCGCGAGCCTGGGGCACATCGCCGGCGTGGAGCGGAGCGCCGCCGTGGCACCCTCCGGCACGGTGGGGCAGGCGCTGGAAGCGTTCCCCGCCATAGCCGCGTTCTTCGCCGAGATGAAACGACGTCGCGTATTCAACGCGATCCTCGCCTACGGCGCCATCTCCTTCATCATGCTGGAGGGTGCGCAGCTCGTGCTGCCGTCGCTTCCCGTGGCCGAATGGGCGTACACGCTCCTCGTCGCCGCCACGCTGGCCGGCTTCCCGGTGGCCGTGATGCTGGCGTGGATGTACGACGTCACGGCATCCGGCATCCAGCGCACGGAGGCCGCACAGCTCGCCGGCCCGGCCTACCTCCACTGGCTGCTGCCGTCCGCCGGGCTCGCCGCGAGCCTGGTGGTGGCCCTGCTCATCGGGTGGTGGGTCTTCTCCGGGCACTGATCCTCACGGCCGCAGGCCGGGCGTATCCCAGAGCAGAGCACCGACCAGCGCCGGCCGCGTCGCCAGCCGGCCGGCCAGCGGCCCGGCCCGGCGCACGAACGCCTCGCGGGAGAGTTCGGGCAGCGGCGGCGGCGCGCTCCCGGCCGCGCGTGGCTGCCGGTTGTCCCAGAGCAGGTTGCCGGATTCGACGAATCCGGCTGGCACGCGGTGCCGGGCGATGGGCCGCTGCCAGCAGTAGGGCTCGCCGCTGTCGTAGCGTTCCGCCTGGCCGGTGCGCATGACGATGTTGCCCGCCAGGCTGCCGGGTGCGCCGCCGCCGTCCTGCCTGTCCACCAGCACACCGCACGCGCCCGTGAGGTGGATTGCGTTGTCCTCGACGCGCGCCGCCGGCGTGGACCCGGCAGGCCCCCAGAGCGCAATGCCCCAGGTGAGGATGTCCTCCACCACGTTCTCACGGACTTCGGCATCGGCCTCGACGAAGACGCCGATACCCTTCCAGTACCGCCGGACGAGGTTGCCTTCGATCCTGGCGATGGCATCCCACGTGGCGCCGATGCCGACGCCGCGGCCGCCGCCGATCCGCGCGCCGGACGCCCTGTCCACACCGTCGATTACATTGTCCGTGACCACGCCTTTCGCGCCACGGTACAATGCGATGCCGTCCCACGAATTCCGGAGAATGCGGCACCGCCGGATCGTGGCGTCTGATCCCTCCCGCAGCGCCACCCCCGCGATTCCCACGATGGTCGCGGCCACGGTGGCGGAATCGCCGATGTTGTCACGGACGATGCAGTCCTCGAGCACGACGTCCGAGCGGCGGATGACGACGCCGGCGTCCGTGGCCCGTCCATCCGCGTCCCGCGTGCCGCCCGTCACCGTCACGCCGCGGAGCGCACAGCCCGAGCAGTCCTCGAAGAGCAGGCCGTAGCCTGCGCCCGTGTGCACGACGACGCTGTCGGGGTTACTGCCGCGGATGGAAATGCCCGGACCGGAAATGCGCACGCCGACAGTCGCCGCGACGCGCTCCGACGGGTCCTCGCAGTTCCCGCAGGCCGGGTCTTCGTACGTAGAGGCGTGCAGGTAGTAATGACCGGGCGCGAGGATCAGATCGACCGCCCCGTCGGCAAGGGCGCGCTGGAGGCTGCCCGCCGCCATGCCCGACGTGTCGCCTGGCGGGCGGTCCGGCGCAACGCGGACCTGTCGGGCCTGGCCGTCTCCCGCCGCCGTCGCGGCAGTGGCGACGTCCGGCGCCGGCACGCTGCCGCATCCGGCGGTGACCACGCAGGCGAGCGTGACGATGGCGTGATATCGACGCATGGCGACTCCCGGTGGCCGGTCTGCGCGGAGATTGCCTGCCCCGTCTCCGCCACGCAAGTTGTCAGCAACTCATCGCGCAGAACAGGAAGGGATTTCGCATGAAGGCAACCGCGGAGATCCAGGTCATCCCAATCGGCGCCGGCGTGTCCGTACGGGAGCAGGTCCGTCGCGCTCACGGGCTCCTGGAGGAGGCCGGCCTCGTAATCGAGCTGCACGCGTACGGCACGAATGTGGAAGGCGAGCTCGACGCCATCCTCTCCGCCATCCAGCGAGTCCACGAGGTGCTCCATGCCGAAGGGGTCGTCCGCCTCTCCACTGCCGTGAAGATCGGCACGCGGACGGACAAGACGCCCAGCCTCGCCTCCAAGCGGCTGTAGGGAGATTCCCGATACCGCGTAGGGCGAAACATCGGATTGGCCGGTCCGCGGCTGTTCGGTACCTTTCGACAATCGGCAGTCGTCACTCCTGCAAGCAGGGAGTCGGTCGCATGGCACATGACATTACCAGGGTCGAGTACTTCTACACGTCGGTGGAGGACCAGCCCGGCGCTTCGTTCCGCATCCTGTCGCTCCTCGCCGACGCCGGCGTGAACCTCCTGGCGCTGACCACGGTCCCCACAGGGCCGAACCGTGCCCAGCTTGCGCTCTTCCCGGAGCGGCCGGCGGAGCTGCAGCGCCTGGCCAGGTCCGGCCTCCAGCTGGACGGCCCGCACTCCGCGATCCTGGTCAGGGGCGACGACGTTCTGGGCGCGCTGAGCGGCATCCATGAGCGCCTGGCCGAGGCCGGCGTGAACGTGTACGCCGCCACCGGCGTCACGGGTGGTGCAGGCAGGTTCGGCTACATCATCTACGTGCGCCCCACCGACCTCGACACCGCGGCGAAGACCCTCGGCGCCTGACCGACACGAAGCCGGCGGACACGAAGAAGCGGCGCCCGGCACCAGCCCGTCGCCGCTT
>DATHVO010000072.1:0-2901 GCA_035461265.1 Longimicrobiales bacterium | reverse complement strand
GGTGGGACGATCTCATCGCCGCCGGGCAGTGGCGGCTCATACAGCATTAGCGTGCGGAGATTGGAGGTCCGCATGGCCCCCTCGAGGGCGCAGAGCGCACCGTAGGAGTGGCCCAGCAGGCTCACCGGCTCGCCGAGCGCGTCCACTACGGCAGCCACGTCCGCACCCTCATGCGGGAGCGAGTACACGGGTCCGTCACCGCGCGCCCCCCGACCGCGGCGGTCCATTGCATACACCGTGAAATGCTCCTCGAACGCGGGGGAGATGCCTGCCCAGCGCGTGTGGTCGGCGGTCGTGCCGTGAACCAGGAGGAGGGGCGGCCCCGATCCCGACCGGCGATAGGCGATCGGCGTTCCGTCGGGAGAGGTGACGGTGTGCATCGTGGAGGTCGTCCTGGTCATGGCCGTCTCCTCGCTCCGGCGCGGTCCCCTGCACGCCGGCGGCACGACCGCCAGCGCGAGTGGCGCGCCGCACAGCCAGCGCAGGAACGCGCGCCTCTCGATTACAGAGCGAACGGACACACGGCGCATTCGGGAACGCCTGCTCGGTGATACGCGTAAGGCATCTGCTCTCGCCCACGTTGTGATCGGGTGGGGCGCGGGTCAAGACTACCCTGTCCATCGCGCGGGACTTCCGGGACTCTGGCGTCCCGGGAGCGGGCACTGCCATCTTGCAGGAAATGCCCCCGGTCCCCCTCACCGTTGCCGCGACCAGCACCCTGGCGATGGTCCGCGCGGCTGAAGCGCGCGGAGTACCGACCGGCGACCTGCTGGAAGGTGCCGCACTGTCACGGTCGGCACTGGAGGACCCGGATACGCGCCTTCCCGGCCCGCTCGTCCTGGCCATCTGGAACGCGCTCATCGAGCGCACGGACGACCCCTCGCTCCAGCTCGCGGCGCCCACACACCTCCCCTTCGGCGCCTACCGCGTCATCGACTACCTCGTGGGGGCCTCGGCGACCGTCGGCGACGGCGTCGAACGCTTTGCCCGCTTCTTCCGCCTCATCGCCGATGCCGTGACGCTCGCCATCGAGGAACGCGGCGACGAGCGCTGCCTTCGCGTCGCCACGGCCGAGGGCGGAGCCCTGCCATCCGTCTACGTGGACTATGTCTTCGCCGCACTCGTCGGCCGCATCCGCATGCGCATCCGTCCGGAGCTGCGGGTACTGCGCGTCGAGCTTCGCAGGCCGGCGCCCGACAGCGCCGCTGTGTACGAAAGCACGTTCCTGGCGGACGTGCAGTTCGGGGCCGCAGCGGACCGCCTCTGTTTCGACATCGAGGAGTGGGAATCCCCCATCGCCGGGGCCGATGCAGCCCTCGCCCGCATCCTGGAAGACCACGCCCGCACGCTCGCACGGCGGCTCCCGGAGCCGATGCCCGGCTTCGAGGTCGAGGTGCGGAAGGCCGTCGCATCGGCCATCCCGGAAGGGAGCTCCGCCGCAGCGGTCGCGCGCTCCCTCCACGTGAGCGTCCGGACGCTCCAGCGCAGGATGGCTCCCACGGGCAGGACCTTCCGGGAGGTCGCCGACACGGTCAGAGGCCGGCTCGCCGAGGAGTACCTCAGCGACCCGTCGGTGTCCATCGCCGAGGTCGCCTTTCTCCTCGGCTTCAGCGACCAGAGCAGCTTCAACCGGGCCTTCCGCCGGTGGACCGGCAGGGCGCCGGGCCAGTGGCGGCGGGAGCACACCACGGGCCCGGCCCGCAGCGCAGCAGGCATCACGAGCCGACGGCGACCTTGAACGAGTAGCCGGTCACCCTGCCCAGGCTCACCTCGGCGCCCAGCCGCAGGACGGACACCTTCACGGCCATGCCGACGGCGCCCTGCACGCCCAGCACGTTCTCATCGTCCAGGTTGACCTTCGCCGTTCGTTCGTGCCCGCGGGCCAGGTAGCCCGACACCGAGGCGTAGGGGGAGAAAGCGGACGACAGATCGCGGCTCACCACGACGTCCAGCCCGTACACCCCCGCAGTCAGGTCGTCCGGCCCGAACAGCCTCACCGCGCTCAGGCGCGCCGCCGCGGCCAGCGCCTTGTCCGCATCGTGGAGCAGCGCGTACTGGACCTGGCCTCCGATGAAGCCGTAGTTGGCGCCGATGCTCTTCGTGAAGTACACACCCGCGTCCACGCGCTCCGAAACGCCCGCCCGGACCAGCAGGCCCGGGATCATGAGCGCGTCACCCTCGAAGAGCCAGTGGGTCGAATCGGGGTGGACGAACGTGTCGTTCCACGCGTCGTCGGCCGCGTCGATCCGCGAACCCCAGTCGAGAATCGCAACCTCGAACCGGCCCGTCCCCAGCGGCCTGGCCGAGGCGAGGGGCCGGAAGTAGACGACGTGACCGATCTCCCCCACGAACTGGTGCCAGGCCGCCTGCGTGAGCGACGGCGCGAGGACGATGGCGCACTCGTCCCAGCGGTCGTCCACGTGGAGCACCTGCGCCGCCAGCGGCGAGCCGGACAGGCCCAGGAGCAGCAGCGCCGGCGGCAGAATCCGAACAACGACGTTCATCGGAGCACCTCCTCCGTACCTGCGTGAAATTGCGGTGCAGCGCGAGTGCGGCCGTGGGCCGACCTCCCGGCGCGGTGAGACCCGGGAGGCATGGCCGGCCGCTCGAACAAGGTGCGACCAGGGCAGCCGGCCGTCTTGGCACCAGGCGCCGATATTCTTGACCAATCGCGCCAACTATCCGACGATAGCGCTTTCCTCCCGCGTCCCCGGCTTCCCCTCTTGCCGCGGCGGCGGCCATTGCTTAAGTCTTAGCTTATATAAGCTGGGAACTGTATAAAGAGGAGGCCACGTGATCGACTTTCAGGCGCACCTGCAGGCCGCCACGCGCACGGTGACCGTGCTGGAGCGGGAGGGCAGGCCGGCCCGCGGGGTCACGCTGGAGCGGACCTACGAGACG